>JBEKNV010000010.1:0-76023 GCA_049522395.1 Methylovirgula sp. | reverse complement strand
GTGTCGGCGTCGGTTGCGCGTCCGGCGGCCGCGCCAGCCGCGATCGAGACACATCCGGGCATGATCACGTCGCCGATGGTGGGCACGGCCTATCTTCGTCCCTCCCCGGACGCGGCGCTTTTTGTCGAACCGGGCGCGACGGTCAAGGCGGGTGAGACTCTGCTCTTGATCGAAGCGATGAAGACGTTCAACGAGATCGTCGCGCCACGCGGGGGTACCGTCGCCGCCATTCTGGTCGAAGACACGCAACCCGTCGAATTCGGCCAGCCCTTAATCGTCATCGAATAATCGGCTTCGGCCTCTCGACCTCTCCTCAGTAGCGGGACATGTTCGATAAAATTCTGATTGCAAATCGCGGCGAGATCGCCTTGCGCATTTTGCGCGCGGCGAAGGAATTGGGCATCGCCACCGTGGCGGTCCATTCGACCGCCGACGCCGACGCCATGCACGTCAAGCTCGCCGATGAATCCGTCTGCATCGGTCCGCCGCCGGCGCGCGAGTCTTATCTGAACATTCCATCGCTGCTTGCCGCCTGCGAAATCACCGGCGCCGAGGCCGTGCATCCCGGCTATGGATTCTTGGCAGAGAACGCCCGATTCGCGGAAATCCTCACCGAACATCAGATCGAATTCATCGGCCCCAAGCCCGAGCACATTCGCCTCATGGGCGATAAGATCGAAGCTAAGCGTACGGCGAAGCGGCTCAACATTCCCTGCGTGCCGGGATCGGACGGCGCGATCACCGGCGATGAAGAAGCTTTGAGGATTGCCAAGGAAATCGGCTTCCCGGTTCTTGTCAAAGCGGCAGCCGGCGGCGGTGGGCGCGGCATGAAAGTGGCGCGCACAGCCGATGACCTTTCGCATGCGCTTTCGACCGCGCGGAGCGAAGCGAAGGCCGCCTTTGGCGACGACGCCGTCTATCTGGAAAAATTTCTCGATAAGCCGCGCCACATCGAAATTCAGATTCTTGGCGACGGCCACGGCAACGCCATCTATCTCGGTGAGCGCGACTGCTCTTTGCAGCGCCGGCATCAGAAGCTTTTCGAAGAAGGCCCCTCGCCTGCGCTCAACAGTTCGCAGCGCAAGGAGATCGGCGAGATCTGCGCCGCCGCCATGCGCGAGATCCAATATAAGGGTGTCGGCACGATCGAGTTCCTCTACGAAGACGGGCGCTTCTACTTCATCGAGATGAACACGCGCATTCAGGTCGAACATCCGGTGACGGAGATGATCACCGGCGTCGATCTCGTCAATGAGCAGATCAAGATCGCCGCCGGCTCGCCACTCTCGATGACGCAGCAAGACGTGACGATTTCGGGTCATGCCATCGAATGCCGGATCAATGCCGAGCATCCGAGCACGTTTCGGCCGTCGCCCGGTAAGATCGTCTATTATCATCCGCCGGGCGGCCTTGGCGTGCGCGTCGACAGCGCCGCATATGCGGGCTACACGATCCCGCCCTATTACGACTCGCTCGTCGGCAAGCTGATCGTGCACGGCCGCACGCGGACGGAGGCTCTGTTACGGCTGCGCCGCTCGCTCGACGAATTCATCGTCGATGGCATCGAGACAACCATTCCGCTGTTCCGCACGCTGGTGCGCAATGCCGACATCCAAAACGGCATTTACGACATTCACTGGCTCGAGAAATTTCTGGCGACCGGCGGCCTCGATGTCACCTAGTCCCTACTGAATTTTCGGCGGCACCGGGACAAAATAGTCCTCAACCGATTTCGGTCCCGATGCAGTCGCCTCCGGGCTCACATCGTTTCTGTTCCACCAGCCGCCGCCCAGTGCCTGAAAAAGCGCCGCCGTATCGGCATAGCGCGCGGCCTGCGCCTCGACGTTCACGAGCGAGGCCTGAAGATAGGTCTGCTGCGCATTCAGGAGCGCCAGCGAATTCACCTGTCCCGCTGTCAATTCCTTGTGCGTGAGATCGAGGCTTTTGCGTGCCGCGCTCGCGGCTGCGAGGGATGCACGATAGGTGCGCGCGTCCGCATCGAGCGCATAGAGCACATCGGCGACATTGCGGAAGGCGTTGACGACCGTGCTTCGATAGCGCGCCTGCGCCTCGCTATAGGCCGCCTGTGCTGCCTTTTCCTTGTGATAGAGATTGAAGCCGTCGAACAAAGGTTGCGCAATGCTGCCCGTCACCGACCACATGGCCGTTTGCGGCGACAACAACGCCGACAGTGTCTCGGAATTGTTGCCGTAGTTCGCGGTGAGATTAAGGACTGGCAGACGTGCAGCGACCGCGACGCCGACGCCCGCTGCCGCGGCATGGAGGTAGGCTTCCGCGGCCTTGATATCAGGGCGCTGGACGATGAGCTGCGACGGCAGGCTGAGCGGCAGATCACGCGGCAGACGCAGGGTGCTGATCGTCAGACGGTCGCCCGTGGCCTCATTGGGAAATCCGCCGGCAAGCGCGATCAGCAAATCATGCTGCTGCGCCAGACGCTTTTCGAGCTGCGGCAGACTTTGCGCAACCTGCGCCAGCGCCGCCTGCTGCACGAGCACGTCGGCATCGGAGATTTGGCCGATTTGGCGCTGCTTGTTGAGAATGTTGAGATTGCCCTGCCCTGTCGCGATAATGTCTTTTGTCGCCGCGATCTGGCCGCGCAGCGAGGCTTCTTCGATCGCCGCGACAACGACATTGGACGTCAAGGTTAGATAAGCGGCCTCAAGCTGAAAGAGTTCGACATCGGCCGTGGCATCGAGCGCCTCGACCTGTTGCTGGCGCAGACCGAAGACATCGGGCGAATAGCCGACGCTCACTTGTGGCGTCAGCAGCGTATAGGCGGGCGAACCTGATTGGAGCGGAGACTCGGCGACATCGCCGACATTGCCGCCAGCGCCGTTGAAGCCGCCGTTCAATTGCGGAAAGAAGCCGCTTCGCTCCGCGAGCGCATTTTCTCGCGCACGAAGAAGAGCCGCTTGCGCCGCCGCCAAATCCGGATTGTTTTGCAAGGCCGTCTCGACGAGCGCATTGAGCGCGCGCGAATGGAACAATGTCCACCATTGGCCGGGAATGTCGAGGCTTGCGACGAGATGCTGACGGCTGCCCGGGGGCGATGCGCCATTCAAATTCTGCGCGATCGCCGGATAGCCCGCGTCCGCCGGAAGGCTCGGATCGACGCTGGGACCCAAATTGCAGGCCGAAAGAGTGATTGCTGCGGCGAGCGCAAGGCTGGCCGCACGAAAAAACGAGAGTCCATGCCGCGCCCTTTCGGGCAGGAGCATGCCCAACAGCCCCCCTGCAACACCCCGACCCAGCACGCCCCGCCTCACCCGAATGGCCGATGCCTGAATGTGTTTTTGTCTTCAGTCGCGCGGCACCAGAAAGACCTAAAGGAACCCCGGCCAATTGAACAGCGCCTCACGCCGCGAGGCCACGCTTCCGTGACAATTGTGGCACGTCTGCAAGGCGCGTACAGTCAAAAGCCGACAGAGTCGCGCTTTGCGCGGCCTTGAGCCGCGCTGAGGCGCACCATTTTCAAATCGGTGCCGGTGCCGCGGATCATCGGTCGCAGGCGATAATGACGCGTGGCGACCGGGCAATGAGACATCCGCGTCACCGTTGCCGCGTAGGATTTATCCACATCCACACGTTGCTTTGGCTGTCGGCTTGACGAGGCTCATTTGAGACAGGCATTCTGAACTTATGACTCGCGCGCGCCCACAATTCGAAATCACGCCGGATATTCTCCTGCGCGCCTATTCGATCGGGCTTTTTCCGATGGCGGAGAGCGCCGAGGATCACAATCTCTTCTGGGTCGATCCCGAAGCGCGCGGGGTTTTTCTGCTCGATCGCATGGTGATTTCGAAAAAGCTTGCGCGTACCGTTCGTTCGGACCGCTTCGAGATACGTGTCGATCATGATTTTGCGGCCGTGATCGAAGGCTGCGCGGCAGCCGGCGTCGGCCGCGAAAGAACCTGGATCAATGAGCGGATCAGAACGCTCTACGGTCAACTCTTCGAACTCGGCCATGTCCATACTGTCGAGGCTTGGCAGGATGGCGAGATCGTCGGCGGTCTTTATGGTGTCGCGCTGGGGGCGGCCTTCTTCGGCGAGAGCATGTTTCACCGCCGCCGCGACGCCTCAAAAGTCGCGCTGATCCATCTTGCGGCGCGGCTCACGGCCGGCGGCTTTCGCCTGCTCGACACGCAGTTCGTGACGCCGCATCTCGAAAGTCTCGGCGCCATCGAAGTGTCGAAAGAGAGCTATCGCGACATGCTGGCCGATGCGGTCGCGCAAAAGGCCGATTTTTGGGCCTGGCTGAAAGACAAGCCCGTCTCGGGACAAGAGGCGCTGGCCGTTCTCTCGGCGCCGCACGACTGAGCGACGGTCTGGCGCTTAAAAGCCGTTCCCGTTGCCATTGCCATTTCCCGGCGGCGGCGGTGGCGGCGATGGCGAGGTAAAGAACCCACCATTGTTCTGGCCGTTTGGCTGCGGCTGGTTCTGGTCAGTCCCCTTCTGGTTCTGATCGTTGGGCTGCTGATTCTGATCGGCGGGCTGCTGCTGATCTTGATCGTCGGGCTGCTGTGGATTTTGATCGGGCTGGGCGAAGCCCGGCGGCGGCGCCACGTCGATCGGGCCGCCGCCCGAAGGCGCTTTTTGATCGTTCGTGGGCGCGATCGGTTTTGTCTGCGGCTGCACCGTCTTGGTCATGTCCTGCGTCTGCGGCTGGACCGCCTGCTGTTGCTGCGGTTGTTGCGGCTGCAACGGCGCTTCGGTCTGCTGGTCTTCCGGCGGCGAAGGAATCAGCTGACCATCGCCTTTGCAGCGCAGAAGCCAAACGTCATAGACCGGATGATCGAGCGCATGCAGGCTCGGGCTGCCGGCGAACATCCAGCCGGTGAAGACGCGCTTATAAGCATTGTTGGCGTCGATATTGTCGATTTCGACGAATGTGTCCGTCTGCGGTGTCTCGGTCGGCGGCCGCGAATAACAAACCCGTTCGGTGATCTGCAATGAGCCGAATTGCACGGTCTCATTGGTGCCCACCTCAAAAGTGATGATGCGCCCCGTGATCTTGTCGAGCCCGGAGAAAACGGCGACCGGATGTTTGAGCTTATCGGCGGCGGCGGGAGTGGCGGCGCAGAGCGCCATCGCAAGGCCAACTGCAGCCATCGCGGCGATCTCTGCTGTCAGTCGGGCCAAATGGGGAAGAAGTGCTCTTGAATTCGGCATTGAACGTCCGGCGGATAAGGGGTCTCTCCAACACGGAACTCCGGCCCAATTAGGGCCATACGCATTGGCGATCACAGGCCGGTTGACGCGCTAACCGACGATCTCATTGCCGGAAAAGAACTGGGCGATTTCGATCGCCGCCGTCTCAGGCGCGTCCGAACCATGCGCCGAATTCTCGCCCACGGAGAGCGCGAAGTCTTTGCGAATCGTGCCGGCTGCGGCCTTGGCAGGATCGGTGGCGCCGAGCACATCGCGATATTTCTTGATCGCGTCTTCGCCCTCCAGAACCTGCACGACAACGGGACCCGAGGTCATGGTCTCGACGAGCTCGCCGAAAAAAGGCCGCGCTTTATGCACCGCGTAAAAAGTCTCCGCCTGTTGCGGCGTCATGCGAATGCGCTTCTGCGCGATGATCCTGAGGCCCGCCTTTTCGATCGTGGCATTGACGGCGCCGGTCAGATTGCGCCGCGTCACATCGGGCTTGAGAATGGAAAACGTGCGTTCGATCGCCATACGGTCGAATGTCCTCAAATCGTCGCGAAAAGGGAAACGGGCGGCTGGTGTGCGGGGCTTATAGCCGTGCCGTTCCTGATCGGCAAGGCAGGCGTCTTTTAGGGGTCGAAAGCAGCAAACGACATCAATGCCCAGGGGCGCCAAGTCACCCAGGATGGCGGGATCGCTGGCCAAGGGGGACCTTCGTATGCCAAGAATAACGACAGTTTCATCACACCCCACGGCCTTCGATGTTGAACGTCTTTCCGGGCGATGATGCGCTAGGCGCGCGGACGCGGCCAATCTGGGTAG
Organism: Methylovirgula sp.; assembly: GCA_049522395.1. Lineage (GTDB taxonomy): Bacteria > Pseudomonadota > Alphaproteobacteria > Rhizobiales > Beijerinckiaceae > Methylovirgula. The sequence goes on along the minus strand of JBEKNV010000010.1, from coordinate 70,029 downwards.
ACCTTTGCAACCCGAGCCCAACGGAGCGGGCTGAGGTCGAGCTGCTCATCGGTGTGGGGGTTCCGACCCGCGAGCATCTCAGTGAGATCGAAAGCTCAAGCCGCCTGCGCGCGCGCGATGGTGTGCTTTCCATGAGCATCCCGATGACGACACGCGGAAGCGACGGTGAGCCCGTGGTGGCGCCCGTCGGGTTTGTCTTGTCGCGCGATCGGCTTTTGACCGTTCGTTTCGCGACGTTGCACGCCTTTGATGAAGTCACGCAGAGATTCAAAGAAGCCGGTGCAATGCCGACCTCTAGCCGTGAGGTGTTCGTCGAGCTTTGCGAAGAGATCGTCGATGGTCTTGCCGATAATCTTGAACAGGTCGCGGCGGAACTGCGCACGATTTCCGTGGCGACCTTTGACGTCCCAGAAGGCGAGGGCCCAAAGGCGGTCCGCTCCACTCGCATCATCCGATCTAAATTGCGCCACATCGGGAGATTGGGTGACCGGGCGTCAGAAGCGCGAGACACTTTGTTGGGCGTGGGACGCGCCGTCGATTTCGCCGGCGAACTGACGCGAGATTGGGACCGCGGCGAGTTAGAACCGCGCATGAAAAGTTTGCGGCAGGACGTGGTATCCTTGGACGACTACGAGGTTCATCTGTCTGAGAAGGTGCAATTTCTGCTCGATGCGATGGTCGGGTTGATCGGCATCGCTCAGAACGAAATCTTCAAGACTCTCACCATTGTTTCGATCGTCGGAATTCCTCCGACGCTGATGGCGGGCATCTATGGCATGAACTTCAAATACATGCCCGAACTCGGTTGGAGTTTCGGCTACCCTTACGGTCTTGCTGTGATTGCGCTCAGCGCGATTGTGCCGCTCGTTTGGTTCAAGGTGCGGGGTTGGTTCTAGGGCTTTGCACCGAATTCGATTTTGAAATCGTCTTCTAGGGAGGGCGTCAAATGATAAGGAAATTAGCGGGGGCGCAGGCGGTATGCATTCCGGGTCAGGAGCACACCCATACCGTGGTGCTTCAGGAGAGCCTCGGCATCACTCGGAAGCCCAACAGACCGTCCCGCACACCTGGTGCGTCGAGCACCCCCAAGCATGTCGGGTTGTCCGCAGGCGGTGACTATTCTACGTCTTTGATTTCGCTGGTGCCCAGGGGCGGAATCGAACCACCGACACTGCGATTTTCAGTCGCATGCTCTACCAACTGAGCTACCTGGGCGCGCCAAGGCGCAGCCGGCGCATGGCCGGCAGAGGCGCGGTTATAATGGAGTGCGCCGCAGCTTGTCCAGAGCGGGCTTTCGCGCAAAACAAGGCGCGAATTGGCACGCACCTTCTTCGCTCAATGCGGCGAGGAAAGTGCCTCTTTGCGTCGTTATCATCGCCGCCTCAATCATTGTGCCAAGCTCGGCCACGATGGGAACGCGCGCGCTGCACGATCGCTTGAAAGCCTCTTCAGCCTGCGTCTTTCGTCGTGGCCCTCGCCCATGACTCGGCAAATCGCGCGTCTTTGACCTCTATTTCACTGCCCATCCATTGCGGACGAGTGCGCCTCTGCCCTAACATCGCACAAAAGCAAAACGGGGCGGAACGCAGCATGGGCAAACTTTCATTCGCGAAAAGTCTCTTTGCGCCGAGCGAGCCCGGGCAGAGCCACCGTCCGCGCCGCAAGCCGGCGGCCCTCGTCTACGGCAGCGATGAGATCCCGCCGACCGCGATTACCATCGTCAGCGCCATTCAGCATGTCGGCGTCGTCGCGATCTTCATGATTTATCCTCTGATCATCGCGCGCGCGGCCGGCACATCGCCGGAAGACATCGGCAGCATCCTGCGGCGCGCGATGCTGGTGATGGCGGTCGCTGTTCTTCTGCAAGCCATTCCGCGTGGCCCTGTCGGCAGCCGCTTTCTCGCGCCGGCGATCTTCACCGGCGTCTTTCTCGGCCCCTCGCTGCTCGCGGTGAAAATCGGCGGCCTGCCGCTCGTCTGGGGCATGACGCTCTTCGCCGGTTTTGTCGAAGTGCTTCTGTCGCGTGTCTGGTCGCGTCTGCGCGTTTTCATTCCGCCGGAAACCGCCGGCATGGTCGTGTTTCTGATCGGCGTCATCATCGGCCTCGCGGCCTTGCACATCATGCTGGACGAAGCCGGCGGCAAGGCAATCTCGGGACGCGGTGCGCTCGTCGCCGGCCTCAGCATCGGGACGATGATTGCGCTCAACATTTGGAACAAAGGCCGGCTGCGTCTTTTCTGCATCCTCGTCGGCATGCTGGTCGGCTACGCGCTCTCAGGTCCGACGGGCTACATCACGCCGGCTGACGTTCATAAGGTTTTGGCGCAACCGCTCCTCGCCCTGCCCTCCTTCACCAATGTCCATTGGACCTTCGATGGCTCCATGGTGATCCCCTTTGCCGTGACCGCGCTCGCGGCGGCGATGAGTTCGACGGCGGTGGTCACGACCTATCAGCGCCTCAATGACGCGGATTGGGTGCGGCCCGATCCGCATTCGATCAGCGGCGGCATTTTCGGCGACGGCATCGCCAATATAGTCGCCGGCCTCTTCGGCACCTACGGTCTGACGATCTCGACCGCCAATGTCGGCCTTGTCGCCGCGACGGGCGTCGCGAGCCGCCGCATCGCCTTTGTCATTGCACCCATTCTCGCGCTTTGCGCCTTTCAACCGACGCTCGTCGGCTTTCTCACCATTATGCCGCCGCCGGTGATGGCAGCCGCGCTCGTCTTCACCGCCGTCTTCATCATGATCAGCGGCATTCAGATCATCTCGACCCGCGTGTTGGATCCGCGCCGCACTTTGGTAATCGGCGCCGGCATGATGGCGTTTTTCATGGTCTCGGTCTTCCCCTCCGCCTTCACCGACGTGCCGCAATGGGCGAGGCCCCTCGTCACCTCGCCGCTCGTGCTCGCGACTCTCGTCGCTCTTTCGCTCAATCTCGTCTTTCGCCTCGGCATCAGGCGCAGTGTGGTCATGAGCGTCGATTCGACGAATGTGCAGCCGGGCGAGATCGTGAATTTCATCGAGCGCGCCGCCGGCACTTGGGGCGCGCGGCGCGATGTCGTCTCGCGGCTTGAATTCGTCGTCCAGCAGGCTGTCGAGGCGATTGTGGAATTCTGCCAGGTCAAAGGGCCGATTGCGCTCGCCGTCAGCTTTGACGAATTCGATATCGACGCGAAGCTCTCTTACGACGGGATTGCGCTAGACCTGCCCGAATGGCCGCCATCGCAGGAAGATTTGCTTGAGACCGCCGAAGGACCGCGCCGTCTGTCAGGCTTTCTCGTCCGCCGGCAAGCCGATCGCGCCCGCAGCACCCAAGAACACGGCGCGACCGTGCTCACTCTGCACTTCAAACATTAGTGGGATCGGGGACCGCCCCGCCCGGCCCGAATTGAAGGAAGAGGCGATTGCGATTGCCGTCGCGCTCATAGCGCATGGCGGTCGTCAGCTTGCGCATGAGCGGCAGCCCGACGCCGCCAATCGGCGCCTCTTCCAGTGAGTGTGGCGCGGGCCGCTCAGCGACCTTGGTCGGATCGAAGGGCCGGCCCTCGTCTTCGAGACAGAAGGCCAGTTCCGGCGCGCCCGAAAGAAGCGTCACGGAAATGAGCGTGCCGGCGCGATCCTTCAATCCGGCGTGCATGATGATGTTGGTGACGGCTTCTTCGAGGCAGAGATCGAGCGCGAAGATTTGATCGGTGTCGAGACTCTCGGCCTCGCCGATCTTCTGAACGAAGTCATGGAGCCGCTCGAGTTCGGCAAAATCGCAGAAGAGTTCGAGACGGCGCGGATGAGGCGATGTGCCTTGCGCCGCCATCGGCCGGCCCGCGCTCAGCCGAACACGGCCATAGCGGCGTCGCGCTCTGGAAAGATAGGGATCAGATTTTCCATGCCGGCGGTTTTCAGCACCATCAGCACATTGCCTTCCGGCGCAACGATGACCAGTTTGCCGCCTTTGCGCTGAATGGCTTTGGCGCTGCTGAGCAGGACGCGGATGCCAAGGGAAGCCAGGAAATCGACATCGGACAGATCGACCAGCACGGCGGATTTGGACCCGGCGATCACGCTGAAGCGCAAATCGACGGATTCGGCGCCTTGCGTATCGAACCGTCCCCGCAGCGCGACAGTGGTGACGCCGCCGTCGAGTTCGTCGACCATCATGTCCATGGAATCCCCCTAAGACCCGGCGTGTCCTGTGCAGTCCGCCGCAATCCAGTACTCCCATCCCTGTGACGTTTTTATAACATTTGGAGAAGGCGTTGGCCAAAAAGAAGTTATCCTTTCCGTCTTCCGATGCGCCACAGAAGGCTTGCCGAACTAAGCTTAGGCCACTGGATTTGACCAAGTGGACAGGGCACAAGGATTCGGCAATTCTGGCGGCGAGCCGTTCGGTCCCGAGGCGGCGGAGAGTTCCGGTGCAAGGCCGCAGGCTGCGGTAAGGCGCGACTTGTGGGCGATCAACTCCTAGCCGAAATCGACAACGACGTGGCCGAGATCGCCGGGCTGACCGCGCGCATCGAGGCGTTCGGCGAAAAACATCATCTGCCAGCCTCAGCGATCTTTCACTTGACCCTTGCCTTCGATGAATTCTTGACGAACATCATCTCCTATGGGTTTTCAGATGGTGAACGGCACAGGATCACCGCCCGGATCGAGCTTGACGGGGATGCGCTGGCGGCCGAGATCATCGATGACGGCGTCGCCTTCAATCCGCTTGCGCGGCCGGCGCCTGACACCGCGAAATCGGTCGAGGACCGCGACATCGGCGGCCTCGGCATCCATTTCATTCGCACGGTGATGGATAAGGTGGAATATTCCCGCGTGGACGGGCGCAATCATCTCAGGATGATTAAGAAGGTGCCGGCCGCACCGGCCAGTTAGGAACAGAGCCAATGGTACATCGGGTTCTCATCGTCGACGATTCCGGCTTCATGCGGAATATCGTCAAACAGATTTTGGTGGTGGACGAGGATCTGGAAATCGCAGGCGAAGCCGAAGACGGACAGGTCGCTCTCGAAAAGGAAAAAGAGCTGAAGCCCGAGGTCGTTCTGCTCGATATCGAAATGCCCCGCCTTGACGGGTTGAATGTCCTGAAACGTCTCAAGCTCACGAGTAAAACGAAAGTCGTGATCTTGTCCTCCGTCGCGCAACTCGGTTCGCCCGCCGCGCTAGAGGCGCGCCGCCTCGGCGCCTTCGATGTGATCGCCAAGCCGTCCGGCGCGATCAGTCTCGATTTGAAAGCCAAATGCGGTCACGAGATTCTGAAGGTCGTGCGCGCCGCCATCGGCCTTCCGCCGCTCGACGTCGCCGCCATGGCAAAGCGCGCTCAGAGCCGCAGCGAGGGACATTGATCGTGTCGGGTGGCAATCAAGGGTCTGACGGCATGAGCGACGAGCGTCTACGCCCCATCGGCCACGGGCTGATCAAGCTGTTGCCCGAGAGCGAACGCTCCGCGGCGTTGCGTGAATTTGAATCAAATGCCGACCCGGTGGTGGGGCTTGCCTTGCTCACGGAGCGGCTGCATCGGCGCGCCGGCGACCACGAAATCAATCTCAAGGAACGCAGCTTCCAGCTTGAACTCGTGCTTGATATATTGCGCACTCGCGACCGCGCCGCTGCCGAACAGGCGGAATGGGATTTCGCCACCGACCTGCAGCTCGCCGGTCTGCCGCAGGATTTTCCGCCCTTTCCCGATCGCCGCGATTTCGATCTTCACGCCGGCATGGTGACGGCGAAGGAGGTCGGCGGCGACCTCTATGACTTTTTTCTCCTCGCCCCGGATCGGCTCGGCTTTGTCGTCGCCGACGCCGCCGGCAAAGGCCTGCCGGCCGCGATCTTCATCACGCTGACACGCACCCTGCTGCGCGCCGCATCACAAAAACTCGATGATCCCGGCGGCTGTCTGCGCACCGTCAATGCCATGCTCTGCATGGACAACCCGACCTTGATGTTCACCACCGCCTTTTACGGCATCCTCAACACCAACACGGGCGAACTCCACTACGGCAACGCCGGCCACAACCCGCCTTATATTCTGCGCAATTCGGGGGCGATCGATACGCTGACCGGCCTCGGCGGCATGGCGCTCGGCATAATGGAAGACTTCATTTACCCAACGCAGCGCTGTCAGCTGGCACCAGGAGAGCTGCTCGTCTGTTTCAGCGATGGCGTCACCGAGGCGACGGATGCCGGCGGCAATCTCTTCGGCGAGGAACGGCTTATCGCTTTGTTCAAGAAGCAAGCAAGCGCCCATCCGACCGAACTTTTCGGTCACATCATCTCGCAGGTCGATGCTTACATGGCGCTCGCGCCCATGGCGGATGATGTGACGCTGCTGGTGATCCGCTACAACGGTCCCGAGCGCGCGTAAGCGTCAGGCTCCCAACCGCAATCTCAGGGGATAAACGCCTCCGATAGCGCGCCGGCAAGCCGCGTCGAACGTCTGACGAGCAAATTCGAAGACGGAAGGCAGGGCGAGAAACTCGTCTTCGCTCACGTCAGAGAAACCGCCGATGCGATCGACGAGCAAGACGTCTGCCCCGCCGGGCAAGTCCAACCCGAGCGCAACGCCTTCGTCACGGGCCGCTTGGCCCTGACGTCGGCGAAGGTCGACCGCTTCGACCCTTTGGAATTCATCGGGGGTCGGCGTGGATCGCGTCCAGATGTGCCGCAGGAAATGGGCGCGCACCAGAAAGGCAGTGTCCCCCGCATAACAGAACAGATAGCGCTCGCTCGCCATCATGAGTCTGCCTCCGCCTTGGGCTTGTCGCTCGCGTCGGGAAAGCCGAGCGTCGCAAAGCCGCGCGCTTCGATAACCAGAACTGGCCGTCCGTCGCCCAGGACCGAGGCGCCGCCGATGAGGGGCGATGCCGCCAGGATCGGATGCAGCTCTTTCAAGAAGAGATCCTGAAAGCGCAGAATGCGATCAACCTGCAAACCTATCGTTTCGGTTCCGGTCGAAACGATCACCAGGCGCACAAGATCGGAATCGTTCGGCGTCGTCGGGAAGCCGAGCGCGGCGGCGAGCGCATGAACCGGAACCGCGGCGCCTCGGTGAAGCACGACCCGCCCGTCGCCCGCCGTCTCAACCATCTGCCGGCCGATCTCAAGGACATTGACGACTTGGCGCTCCGGCAGAGCAAAGGTTTGCCCCTCCACTTCGACGAGAAGCACGCGCAACAGCGAGGCGGACAGCGGCAACTTCAGGCTGAAGGTCGTCCCTGAGCCAAAGGTGCTTTGCACGTCGATCGTGCCGCCGAGCCGATGCAGGGTCGCGGCCACGACATCGAGGCCGACGCCGCGTCCGGAAATTTCCGTGACCGCATCGGCGGTCGAGAACCCGGGGTGAAAGATGAGCGCCGTCACTTCGCTGTCGGCGATCTGGTCCGCCTGTTCCGGCGCAAGAATGCCGAGGTCGATGGCCTTGGCGAGAATCCTCGTGCGGTCGAGGCCGCGGCCGTCGTCGGCAATCACAATGTCAATATGATTGCCGCGCTCATATGCGGAAATGCTGAGCCGGCCGCGCGCGGATTTGCCCTGCGTGATCCGCCGCTCGCGCGATTCAAGGCCATGGTCCACGGCGTTGCGGACCATATGCATCAGCGGATCAATCAACCCGTCGACCATGCTCTTGTCGATCCTCACCTCGCGGCCCTCGATCACGACATCGATGTCTTTGTCGAGTTTCTCGGCCACATCGCGCGCCGCGCGCGACAGGCGCCCGAAAAGCCCATCGACGGGAACGACACGCAGCTGCAATCCCGCCGTCCAAACGCGGCGATGCGTCCCTTCCAACGCTTGTTCCAGATCGCGCAGCTCGCGTAGATCTTCCTCCATCGCGTCGAGCTGTTCTTGCAACTGCGGATCGCGCGCGATGGCGTGCGTCCCAATGCGCCTTCCGGCCTCAACAGCCTTGGCGATGCGGCCCTGCTGCAAAATATCGGCGAGGCGCGCGAGATGGCTGCGCATGTCGCCGATTTCGGCCATGAGCTCGTCGATCGTCTCGCTGCGGACGCGGATGAGCGGCGCGCGCACGGATTGGCCGCCGGTGGGCTCGCTCGCCGCCGTCTCGACGCCTCTGTTGAGATCGGTGATGCCGCGCAAGCAGAGGCGCTCCGGATCGAGCGCCGCGAGCTGGCCCGTAACCCATTCGACGGCATGGTCCGAGAGGATCAGAAACTCGAAGCAATTGACGCCCTCGCGCGTAACCGTTCGGCTGGTAATCGTCTCGACCGACGTCGAAAGCCACGCGATGATGTCGGCGGCCGTCTCGCGATGGCCTTCGAGTTCGAGAAGGACTTCATAGGGCCGCCGGCCCTCGGAGAGCGCTTGCTCGAGCTTGCTCCTTTGCTCACTCGACAAAGTGGCGAGCATTTCCGGCCGCAGCCGTTGTTCGATCGTCGCGAGCGCGATATCGGCAACAGCCGGTGCCCGAAAACTTTGCACGAAGCGGGCGGCAAGACCGGCACTCGCTTGAGCTGAAACATCCTGCTCCGAGCGCGCGGCCGATCCCAGCATCTCCAGCGCTTCGACCGCGAGCGCCGCGAATTGCGCAGCCTGCGAGGGGTCGAGTGACTCTGAGCCCCGGAATCTCTCCTCGATCAGCAGCAGCAAGCGCGTGCTTTCGTCGAAGCCGAGGCAGGACGCAAGCGACCGCGCCGTCTGAGCGGCCGCGACGATAGACGCCGGCTCCTGAGGGTTCGCCAAAGCGGCGGCAAGACGGTTGATGCTCTCCGTATAATCGTGGGCAAGCGACGTCGCGATTGCCTTTGTGAGCGCCGCCGCGCCGGCGCTCCCGCCCGTCACCTCCTCAATGATCTTGATCTGGTCGCGCAATTCGCCGAGCCGCGCGATGATCGCGTCGCGTTCCTCCTCGGTCGCGGCCGTTCCCGACAGCTCGGCAAAGCCCTGCAACGTGCCTGCGAGCGCCTCAAAGCCCATCATCTCGGCGCCATAGGCGAGCGTATCGGCCGTATCCTTGGCCGCCGCCCGCGCCTGCGGATCGCTCGTCAGCGCGCCGCAAAGCTCGGGCAGACGCTGTTCCAGAAGCTCGGCGTAGATCGTCAGCATTTCCGGATCTTCGGCGAGCGGCAGGGCGGCGTGGGTCGGCGCCGGCGCCGCTTTGGGTTCGTCCGAGCGATGCGCCCCGTGCGCTTCGAGATCGGCGAGAATGTCCTTCGCGGGGTTGGCGTCTTTATGGGTATCGATCACGTCTTCGCGCATGCCCTTGAGCCGATCGACGGCGCGCAGAATCGTCTGCACAAGCGGAGGATCGAGGGGCGATTTGCCTTCGCGGACGAGGCTCAACACATCTTCGCAGCGATGCGCCACGGCTTCGACATTGGCGAAGCCCATCGCCAGAAATGTGCCCTTCAGCGAATGGAAATAGCGAAACAGAGCGGAAATCGAATCGCGGCTCCAGCCTTCAGCCGGCCGCTCCGACAAAAGCCGCTCCAGAGCATCGAGCTGTTCCTCGGTCTCCGCCGCGAATTCATTCCATAAGGCGTCAAGTTCAGAAGCCATGCGGCAAAACATGCTCCGCTGATCGAGGGAGTGATGGAAAACGCGCGCTCATGGGCTTGCCGCTCCCGCGGCGTTCAAATCCTCCGCGCCCCACACACTGAGACGGTACGCAATTTCTTCAATGCTGAGCGCCTCGCATCCGGGCGCCGCAGCGCAGGCCGCCTGCGGCATGCCGGCGACGATGCAGCTCTCCGGGCTTTGCACGAGAACCGGCACATCTTTTCGCCGCAAGGCCGCAGCGCCCTTGGCGCCGTCTTCGCCCATGCCGGTCAGGATCACACCGACGGGCGTCCGGCTGAGCAACGCCGCGGATTCGAACAGGGCATCGGCGGAAGGATGAACATGAGCGTCGATCTTGACCAGGCGCAGCTCATAACCGCCGGAATGATGCAAGCCGATGATTCCATCGCGTGCGCCGGGAACGAGCGTGACGCTCGAGGGGCCGAGAACGCCGCGATGTTCGCCTTCCCGCACATCGGTCTTCGTATCCTGCGCCAGCATCTGCGCGAGGCTCGCGGTGAAAAATTCCGGCATATGCTGCGCAATGACGATGGGCGTGTGGATCTTTCCCATCGTGGTGAGCAATTTCGTCAAGGCCTGCGGTCCGCCTGTGGATGCGCCGATCACAATGAGATCGGATCGCCAATGGCGCGATGGCTTCGCTGCCTTTCCCGAGCCGCCGCTCGGCGAGGCCACCGTGCGCCGCTTGGCCCAGGCGCGCAATTTCGGGCGAAGCTCGGTGTCGATATGGGCAAGATCGGTCTTGGCGAAGGCCGATGACTTCGAGACGAAATCGACCGCGCCGAGACGCAGCGCCTGCACGGCCGCCTCGGCTCCCACTTGCGTATGGGCGCTCACCATGATGATCGCCGGACGTGGCGAGGGATCGCGCATGATTTCTTCGCAAGCATGAAGCCCATCCATTTCCGGCATTTCGACATCGAGGGTAATCGCGTCGGGCTTCAGCTCGCGTGCCATAGCCACGGCTTCGATCCCGTTGCGCGCTTCGCCCACCACGCGGATGTCGCCTTCCGCCTCCAACATTTGTCGAAGCGCGATGCGCATAAAACTCTGATCGTCGACGACGAGCACGCGGATTGGCGCGACCGGCATGTCGAGATCGGTGTGCTTCGCATCAGCCGACATGGGCACCCCCCTGCAGGCTCTGCGCGAGCAACACAGCATCGATGATCCAGAGAAGCGACGCGTCCCCTTGCGAGACGACTGCGCTGATGTTGCTGCCGCGCGGCGCCGGCAGCAGCGCGCTCGGCGCGATCGAAGAGATGCCGACAACGCGGTCCACGGCGACGGCGAAATTGCCCTCGTCAGGCGACGCAAATTCGATGAATTGCTGGCGCGTGGCTCCCTGTCCGAGCCCCAGGCTGTCGGGAAGATCGAGGACAGGCATGACGCGTCCCGCGATCGCCGCAACGCCGATCGGGGCCGCGCCCTGCGTTCTCGGCGCGCGGATCACCGCGCTTGCGGCATGGATATGAATGACGGAGTCGAGGCTGAACCCGCACGGCCGCCCCGCCGCCTCGGTGACAAGAAAGCGCGTGCCCTCTTCCGCCGGTGTCTCAGCGGGACGCTGCTGTTGCATCGCAAGCCGCTCCGCCCCTTCGGGGAGATGTTCAAGCAGGAGCGCGCGCAGATCGATGTTGGACACCGGCTCATTCGACATGCCGACAACGCTTTTGACTGAAATCGCGCACAGCCGACCTGCGACATCGACGATGACGAAAACCTTGTCCGCCGACGGCTCCTGGCCCGTTCGTCCCAACAAACGGTCAAGCGAGACGATCGGCAGAAGCTGATCGCGATAAAACGCGGCTCCCTGAAAGAGCAGTCGCGGATCGGGAACTGCGACCCTCGGCAAATCCTCACATAGCTCGACGACACTGTAACGCGGCAGGCGTTCACGGCCGGAGGCCGTCTCGACCACGAGGCTCGCCGCCGTCGCGGCGCGGATTTCATCCAGTCCCGGCAGTTCCGCCATCTCGGTCGGATGAATCGGCTCTATCGCCCGATTTCGCGTCGGTGCTTGAGGAGGGGCCGATGCGGTCTCTTCAAGCGCGTCCAATAGCACTGCCGCAACATCGATGAAGGTGACGGTTTGTCCGCGCCAGATGAGGTCTTGCCCTTCATTGCGCACGACGATCTGAATGACACGCTCCACACGCAGCGCATAGCTTTGCGCGCCGAAAGTAAGGACGAGCAATTCGCCAGCGGGACTTTCGCTCTCGGGCAAATTGAGCCGTGTGCGTAGATCGAGGAGCGGCAACACTTCGCCCGCATAGGCGACGACACCGGAAAACTGCAAGGGAAGAAAACCCGCCGGCCGGGCCGGCTGATTGGGCAGAACGCGCGCGACAAAAGCCGCATCCAGTGCCCAACATTTCTTGTCAAGTTGAAACAGCAGGGCCGTGGAGCGGCCAGCGGGATCGGAGCGTAGGGCCTCAGCCATTCTGCCTCCGACGATAGATGACGGCATCCTGTCCCCACACGGCGTCGAAGAGCGCCGTGTCGCTCAGTGTATCCGTCGGGCCCAGAACCAGATAGCCGCCCGGGCGAACGGCATGCATGAGCTTGTCGAGCGCGATCCGGCGGGCGCGGCCGCTGAAATAGATCAGGACATTGCGGCAGAAGACGGCGTCGAATTTTTGGTCCGGCAGGCTGCTGTCGACCAAGTTGAACGGTGAGAAGGCGGTGACCGCTTTGAGATGCGGCGCCGCCGCGCGTGCCTTGCCCTTGTCGCGCGTCATCGGAAAATGACGGAGCACAAGCGCCGACTCGGCGCGGAATGACGACAAGGGTCCGGTCTCGTAAAGGCCGGCGCGCGCCTGATCGAGGACGGAGCGAGAGACATCCGATCCCAGAACCTCGATCCGCCAAGGCGGCACGAGGGTCATAGCGGTCTCTGTCGCCGCAGCGCGGCCCGCCGCCAGCATGGCGTCAAAGACGAGAGCGGCGATCGAATAGGCTTCCTCGCCCGTCGCGCAACCGACGGACCAGAAATTCAGGCGATGCGATGTCTCCGCCTCAGCGATCAGGCTCGGCAATTGCGCCGCGAAATGTTCGAGCTGCGCCGGATCGCGCATCACATAGGTTTCGTGAACCGTGAGGCTTTCGATGAGCGCCAGCCATTGCGGATGCGTCGTCGGCAGGATCTCGAGTTCCGAAACCCAGCTTTCGATCTCGCCGGTGTCGACCGCGGAAAGGCCGCGCAGCAGTTTTTCGGCGGGGGCCTGCGCCACCTCGATCCCCACCCGTTTTTCGACGCCCGCCAACAGTCGCAACACGAGATCGGCCCGCTTGCCGCGCGGCAGAAAAATCGCGGCCGGCGCATTGGTCTGCGGCCCGCGCGTCAGCGCCTGCCGATGTGCTGTCATCACGTCATGCAGAAGCGCGAGGGTCGTGTCGATCGGGTGCGCCATGGGTGGGTTCGGGCCTGGTCAGGTCCAGATTTCGGCGAATTTGTTGAGTTCGCCACGCGAATGTTCGGCGAGCTTGCTGAGATCGAGCATGGTGGCGGTGATTTCCTCCGCCGCCGTCGCATTGGACTGGCCGATGCGCGTCAGCTCATTCAGGCTCGCATTGATTTCCGAAATCGCGGCTTGTTGCTCCGCCATGGCGGTCGCAATGGACCCCATCAGCTTGTCGCTTTGACGAACCGTATCGGAAATGCGGCGCATCTTGTCGCTCACCTCATCCGCCATCGCGACGCCCTGCCCGGCTTGCGATGTCGAATTGCTGACGAGATCGGCAATTTCCTGCGCAAGCGAAGCGGAATTCTCCGCGAGCTTGCGCACTTCTTCGGCGACGACCGCGAAGCCTTTGCCATGCTCGCCGGCGCGTGCGGCTTCGATTGCCGCATTGAGCGACAGCATGTTCGTCTGACTCGCAATCCGCGAAATCGCGTCTGCGATGTAACGGACCTTGTTGCTGCTCTCCGCGATTGCGTTGACGATCGCGACCATGTCCGTCATCCGGTTCATGCCGTCCGTGACGAGGACCGCGGCAGCGCCGGCCTGTTCGCTGGCGAGATGTGTGTTCTTCGCGACATCGGAAATGGCAAGCGTACTCTGGTTGACGGCGCCCGCGGTCTTCTTCAACGAACTCAATTGGACGTTCGAACCATCGGAGACCTGGCTCACTGCGCTGCTCGCCTGGCTCGCCGCGAGCGCGATGCGGCCCACGTCTTCCGTCACTTGAACCGTGAGCTTATCGGCCGCGACCGCCTGGCGTTGAAAGGAGCGCATGGCTTTCGCCATATCGCCGATCTCATCGCCGCGATCCGCGGGCACAGGCGCCGTGGTGTCGCCAGCTGCCAGCTTTTTCATCGCGTTGTTAACTTGGCCCAACGGCTGGGTCAGAAGCCGGCGAACAAAGAGAATCGCGAGAAAGATACCGCCGAACACGACAAAGAGCGTGACGAGCCCCAAAAGCCAGACATGGGTGTTGTAGTAAGCCGCGACTTCGCCGCTCAACCGATCGATGCGCGCACTGTTCGAGTCTGCAAGGGCGGCGACATCGTCGCGCAGACGCTCCCGGCTAGCACGGTTGACATCGCTGTCGCGATAGGCCCGGGCATCTGCAATGGTGCCTTCACGCGCCAGGCGCACCAATTCGGTTCCGGATTGGATGAATTCGTCGATCTCCGCGCTGATGCGGTCCATCGTCGTCTTATCTTCGGGCTCTGCGAGCCCGACCCATTGTTGCCGAAGGTCCCCGATCCGCTGCAAATTCTGCACGATCTGCGGCGCGAATTTTTCGGCGTCGGCATTGGTGGCGGATGTGGTCACGCTGTGCGAATCCATGCCGACCGCATCGATCAGGCCCATGATCTTCTCGCCCATCACGGCGTTGCGTGACGCACGGCTGATGGCATTGACGTTCTGATTGTAGGTTTGGATCGCGTCGACGCCGAGCGCGCCGATGGCTGCCGTCACCAATGCAAGGAGGACAACGACCAGATAGATTTTTGGGCCTAATTTCCAGTGGTTAAGCAGCATTTCCCCCATCTCCCTTGAGCCGCCGCGCTGCGCGAAACCGTCGTCCCCATCGGAGCGGGCCTGCAGCCTTTGCGCCAACCCTACGCCGATCCCACCTTTTAGGACAGGGTGGCGGCGCTTTCTTTCAGCGAAGAAGCCGGTTCGGCGGCCTGTACGCTCTCAATGTCGACGGCGAGCAGACTGCCGTAGCGCCGAAGCATCCAGACAATCCGCTCGAACAGGCTGGTGAGGGTATAGAGCCGGTGCTGATCGCGCGCCGACAGGGCTTTGTCGGCGGCGATAACCCGCTTGCGCAATTGGTCGACGAGGCTATCGCGGTCGGCCGTCAGCTTGCGCAGCAGCGCGAGCTCGTCCGGATCGCCGGAGCGCACCGCATCGGCCGCCACCATGAGCAACCCCGCGAGCCCCTCTGACAGATTCCCACTGAGCGACCGCATCGCCGGCGTCTCAAAGGGAACGGCGATGGCGGCGGCGAGTTCGGCAAGCGATTCGTGAACCGACTGAAGCAGACTGTTGCGCGCCTGACGGTTGGCAATCTTGTCGAGCAGCTCGCGGCTCGGCGAGGTATCGGCGAGGTCGCTGAGAAAACGCCCGATGGCGGTATCGAGCGCGGTTGCGGCGCCGAGTACCGTGCCCTCTTTAGGAACGACTTCGCTCTCATCGAGGTGGTCAGAGACACCGAGATAGAGCGGCAGAAAATTGAAGACCCGCGCCTGCTCGCGATCGACGAGAGGAAGAGCGGATTCCGGCTCGCTGAGCGCCTGATGATAAAGATAGCGCGGCTTGGAAACCGCCTCCTCTTGCGAGGGCGGCGCCAAGCGCTGCAACAGAGGCGGGATCAGCTTCGAAAAAATAAGCTGCGCAATGACGGCTGCGATCTGGCAGGTGAGATAGACATAGGCGACCTGCCGGCTTGGATTGCTGGTCAGCGCGTGAATGGCATGGTTGATCAGGGGCACATGGAACGTGTGCTCGACGATAAAAAAAGGCAGGAGCACGACGATGCCCAGCATTTTAACGATCGCCTGCAGGATCGGCAGCTGTCGCGAGGTCCCGCCGACGCCGGAAGCGATCAGAAACGTGCCCACGCCAGAGCCGACGCTGGCGCCATAGACGATCATCGTCGACTGACCCAAGGTGAGCAGCCCGGCCGACACCATGGCGATCACCATCACCGTCACGGTGGCCGACGATTGCGCGATAATGGCGAGCACGACGCCGATGACAAAGGCGGAGGCGTACCATCGCGCGGCAAGATGCAAAGCGTCGCTAACCCAGGCGATTTCGCGCAGCTCATGCGTGCCGCTGCGCATCAGCTCGAGGCCAAGAAACAGCAGGCTGATAGCAAACAGGGCTCCGACCAAGGAACGCCAGCGCGGCGAGCGATCGAGATTGAAATAATAACAGAGGCCCGCTGCCGCCGTGATCGCCAGGACGAACAGATGAATATCGATGGCGATGAGCAGCACCAGAGCCGAGGTGCCGACATTGGCCCAAACGAGGATCGGCGTCGCCTCGCCGAGCGTAATGAGATCGGCTGTCACCAAGCTCATTAAGATCACGGTGACGGCATTGGTACTTTGGGTCAGCGCTCCCGAGACGACGCCGATGAGCGCGCTCATCGGATAGCTGCCGGTGGATCGCGCAACCCACAGCCTCAGACTTCGCCCGGCCAATTGAACAAGATTTGCCGCGATCCCTTTGATGCCAATGAAAAATAGGCCGAGTCCGGCCAGGATCGACGCCAAGACATCAAGATTTATCATAGGCCAATGCTATTGAGCCGAGATGACGCTTCCGTGTCACCGTGGGTCGGCGCAAGCGTCGCCGGACGTCAGTCGGCAAGAACCAGCAGCGCTGCGTCCCGCGAAGGATGGATGTCAAGAATATTGCTGAAGCCGCTGATCTCGAACACTTCGGCAATCTGTGGATTAAGCGAACAGAGCGCCATTTTGCCCCCTGCCGATTTCATCTTCTTCGCGGCAAGGAGGACGATCCGCAACCCGGCGCTGCTGATGTATTGCAATTCGCCGAAATTGAGCAGCATGCGCAACCGTCCGCTCTCGATCCGCCCGAGCAGATCCTTCTCGAATGCAGGGCCGCTTGCGCTATCGAGACGCCCTTTCGGGCGGACCTCGCAAATGTCATCCACCATGGTCGAAGCTCAATGCTGTCAGAAGCAAACTCATAGGCCAGCAGCCCCCGGCCCGCAAGCCGCGCAAGCCCCGCCCGGGGTGATGGCCTGCTTGGCCTGGAACCGCCCCGGAGGCAAGCGGTCACATTCCCGCGATATGGGTTTCAATCCACTGCATCAATGAGTCTTTCCGCGCATGCCGCCCGTTATCGAATCGTCCGTTGGTTAACAGGAGAAATTCCATGCGTCTTTTGGTGGTCGGAGCGGGGGCGACCGGCGGCTATTTCGGCGGCAGGCTCGCCCACGCAGGCCGGGACGTGACATTTCTCGTCCGGGCCGCACGTGCCGCGCAGATTCGAGACCATGGACTGACTATCATAAGTCCGCGTGGCGATCTTCACCTTAAGCCGAAGCTCATGACCGCCGACGCCATCGCCGGCCCCTTTGACGTCATTCTGGTGACAGTCAAAGCCTTCGCCCTCACCGCGGCGCGTTCCGACTTCGCCGCGGCCGTGGGGCCCAAGACGATCATCCTACCGGTCCTTAACGGCATGAAGCATCTCGATGTCCTGGCAGAGCGCTTCGGTGCGCGCGCGGTCATCGGTGGCGTCTGCAAGATCGCCGCGACCGTCGATGCACAAGGCCAGATTGTCCAGCTCGCCAAATTCCACGAGCTGGCTTACGGCGAAACCGACGGCAGACTGTCGGCGCGGATCGAGGCGCTCGACCAATTCATGCAGGGCGCCGAATTCGATGCTCACGCCTCGACCAACATCATTCTCGAGATGTGGCAGAAGTGGCTCTTTCTCGCGAGCCTCGGCGTCATCACCTGCCTCATGCGCGTCACCGTCGGCGAAGTTGCCAAAGCGTCCGGCGGCAAGGATTTCGTGCGCAGGCTTCTCGATGAAATCACCCTGATCGTGAAGGCCGCGAACATCACGCCTGATCCGAATTTTCTGGTCGAGATTTCCGCCTCGCTGACGGCCGAGAGCTCGCCGCTCACCTCATCGATGTATCGCGATCTACAGAAAGGCAGCCCGATCGAAGCCGATCAAATCGTCGGCGACCTTCTTGCGCGCGGGAAGGCGCTTGGAGTCGAGACGCCGCTTCTTGCTGCCGCCTATACGCATCTCTGCGTCTATCAGAATAGGTTGGGAAAGTGATGCAGCGATTTACTCGGAGTTTGCGGATTTCGCTCGTCTTCGCCAGCTCATTCGAAATAAGATGGCGCCTGACGAGGCTAAAGGCGCGAGACCCCCATGAATGCCCCCGACGACGGCGCCCGGCCCGCTGAGCAAAAATTAAAGCGATCGATTTTCAGCGACTCGATAATCGTCGCCGCCGTCATAACGGTCGTTGGCGGATTTTTCGCCACGTTTATAAACTGGCAAAGTCACTCCGAAGAACAGAAACTCAAATATATTCAGCTTGGCATCGGCATACTTCGTGCTGATCCTAAAGACGAAAATGCCGCCAAAATACGAGATTGGGCATTCAGAGTCGTCAGCAGTTACTCTCCGGTAAAATTCACGAAGGAAGAAGAAGAGCAAATTCTTCATAAACAGATAAAAGCAGTCTCCGCTTATGACAGCACTTATACGCCTAGCTTTGACCGCGACTTTTCGTCTGATTTTACCACGACATCCAAGCGGCCATCCGTCAAAGACAAGCCGAGCCAGAATTGAGCCAAGTTGAGCGTCGCAAAGCGCGGTCCAACGGTCTCAGCCGCGCCGCTTTTTTCCCGCATAGGGATTGTCGCTCGTCTTCACCGAGAGCCGGATCGGCACACCCGGCAGATCGAAGGTCTCGCGAATCCCATTCATGAGAAAGCGCCTGTAGCTTTCGGGCAGATGGTCGAGCTGATTGCCGAAGATGACGAAATAGGGCGGACGGGCGCGAAGTTGAGTCATGTATCGGATTTTAATGCGCCGGCCCGCGACAGCTGGCGGCGGCGTCGATTCGACCGCCGCTTCAAGCCAGCGATTCAAGCGTGATGTCGAAATGCGCTTGTTCCAGGTCTCATGCACGCGGAAGATCGCGTCCATCAAAGCGGGGATCCCCTCGCCTGTCGCGCCCGAAACCGGCACCACGGGCACGCCTTTCACCTGCGCCAAGAGCCGGTTCGCCTCTTCGCGCAACTCCCGCAGGCGTTTGCCGCGCTCTTCGATAAGGTCCCATTTGTTGAGCGCGATGACGATCGCCCTACCCTCGCGCGCGGCGAGATCGGCGAGCGTCAAATCTTGCTTTTCAAAGGGTGTTGTCGCATCGACGAGCAAGACCACCACCTCGGCGAATTTGGCGGCGCGTAACGCATCGGCGCCGGCGAGTTTTTCAAGCTTATCTTCGACGCGCGCGCGTTTGCGCAGGCCCGCGGTGTCGAAAAGTTTCAACTGCCGTTCGCGCCAGGTGAAATCGACGCCGATGGCATCGCGCGTGATGCCGGCCTCCGGCCCCGTCAGCAAACGGTCTTCGCCGAGAATGCGATTGAGCAACGTCGATTTGCCGGCATTGGGACGGCCGATGACGGCGATGCGCAGCGGCTTGGTGATGTCGAGTTCCGTGCCGTCTTCGTCATCGGCGAATGTCTTGGCCTCGTCCTCTTCCTCTTCGCCCTCATGTTCCGCCAATGTGGGAAGCGCCGCGACAAGGGCGTCGCGCAGATCGAGAAGTCCTTCGCCATGTTCGGCTGAAATCGCAATAGGTTCGCCGAGGCCGAGATCGAAAGCTTCAAGTGCACCTGCCGATCCCATCCTACCTTCCGCCTTGTTCGCAACTAGGATCAGCGGCTTGTCGGCGCGGCGCAGAAGATTGGCGAAGGCGCGATCGTCGGGCGTGATACCGGCGCGCGCATCGATCATAAAGAGAATGACGTCGGCGCTGTCGATCGCGGCTTCCGTCTGCGCACGCATGCGGCCCGCGAGCGACTGCGCGGCGCCTTCTTCGAGACCAGCCGTATCGATAATCGTGAAGGCAATGTCGGCGAGGTGTGCCTCGCCCTCGCGGCGGTCGCGCGTCACGCCGGGACGATCGTCGACCAGCGCAAGCTTCTTGCCGACCAGACGGTTGAACAAGGTCGACTTGCCGACATTGGGCCTGCCGATGATGGCGACCGTGACCATTTATTTGCCCGGAAGTTTCCCGGCCTGAACGAGAGCAAGAAAGGCATCGGCGCGGCGGCGCAAAGGCTCGGGTGACGTCGGATCGGTGATAATCTGGTCGAGCCAATGCCCGGCCGCCGCATTGTCTCCGTCTTTCAACGCAGCAATGGCCAAAAGCTCGCGCAACGAGTCGTGATAAGGACCATTCTCGGTCGCGAGACCGGAATAGCGCTGCTCGAATTCCTTCGGCGTATCGGTATCGAGCCGCAGATAGGCCTCCCGCAATTGAGCGACTTCCTTGAGGTTCGAATCGAAGCTGGGATCGGCGATCAGCGCATCATAGGCCTTGATGCCCGCCTTGGGATCGCGGGCGGCCGTGGCATCGGCGGCGACAAGCCGCGAAAGCGCCGCATAGCCCTTCGGGGCATCGCGCCCGATCGCTTCGAACGCCCCCGCCGCATCGGCCGTCTTGCCGTCGTGCAAGAGCTGCAGGGCCGCTTCAAATTTGGCGCCGGCCGTCTCATCGGCCTTCATGCGGAAATATTCATTGGCGCGCCAGCCCGCCGTCCCCAGGACGACCAACAGCGCGGCGCCGATGACCCAATTCTGGTAGCGCTTCCAGACCTTGAAGATCTGATCTCGGCGGAAATCCTCGTCAACTTCGCGAAAGAATTCGCTCATTTTCGCTCTTCTGTCGGCTCTTCTTGTCGGATCTTCTGGCCTGAACCCTCGCTCACTCGCTCAGGCGCGCGGCCGCCTTTCCTTTAGACGGCTCCGGCGGTTTTGGCACCCCTTTGTTTCTTGCCTCTTTTTAACCGTCCGGGACGCCCCCGTGCGGGCTCTCTAGCCCAAAGGATCATCCTGCAGCCCGCTTGATCACTGGATTTCCGCGGCCTATTGCTCGTGAAACTCATCTCGCGGCAAAGGATCTCAGCGTGTTGCTCTTTCTCTCTGGACTTCCGATTTGGGCCGCGCTGCTTTTGCTGGTGGTTATGCCTGCGATCATCGCGATGGGCGCCCTGATCGTGGTTCGCCACTTCGTCGCTTTCGAAAGTCTCGCGAGCAACAATGAAATCGCCGGATTCAAATTCGCGACGGTCGGCGTGATCTATTCCGTTCTCGTCGCCTTCGCCGTGATCGTGGTTTGGGAAAAGTTCAATGAAGCAGAGATCGCCGTGGTGCAGGAAGCCGGCGCCGCGGCAACGCTCTATCGCCTGACGCAAACCCACGACCCCGACATTGTCGCGACGCGGGCCGCGCTTAACACCTATCTCAAGCTTGCGATCCAACGCGACTGGCCGGCAATGGCGAAGGAAAAGGAAAGCGATGAGACGACGCAATCGCTCGACGCGCTCTACACCGCCGCTCTGCGGGTTGCCCAGAAAGGATCGAGCCAGCCGGCCGTGCTCATCGAGATGTTCAAACAGCTCGACACTCTCACGCAGGCCCGCCGGATCAGGCTGCATTTGGCAACCGGCGTTGTCCCGGGAGTCCTATGGCTGGTCTTGTCCTGCGGCGCCGTGCTGACTGTGATCTTCACCTTCTTTTTCGGTACGAAAAACCTGCCGGCTCAAGTGATGATGACCGGCATATTGTCGTTCCTCGTGTTCATGGCGCTCTTCGTGATCGTCTCGATCGATCATCCCTTCACCGGCCCATCCTATGTCGGCAGCGAGCCGCTGCAGTCCGTGATGGAAGATCTCGCGCCCTAGACCAGGCCGCGCCATCTCAGGCTTTCGGCTGCTCCTGTTCGAGGATGCGCAGCCGGCGCACCGTCAGCTCGCCCACCTCAAGACTTTTCATCCGCAGCCGGCCGATCGCCATATGGCCGATCGCGAGCCGGCCGATCGCCAAGACGCCAATCGATACGGCGGCCAGACTCGCTGCGCCGACGGCGAGGCCGAGCATTCCGCCGAAAGGAAGGAGTCTCGGCCCCGTGACAGTGGGGTAAAGTCGCAGGGGACGTCGTGCGTGGCGCAAAGTGCGGTTCATGGCCGAAAAGCCTCGCGATAAAGCTCCGGCTTGAAGCCGATGAGCCGGCGCGGTCCTAGATCGACGATCGGCCGCTTGATCATCGAGGGCTGCGCCAGCATGAGCTTGATCGCCTTGGCGGCGCCGAGATTGTTCTTGTCGGCATCCGGCAGCGCACGAAAGGTAGTCCCCGAGCGGTTGATCAGCGCCTCCCAGCCAAACTCGTCGCACCAAACGTGCAAGCGCTTGGGATCGACGCCTTCGAGCTTATAGTCGTGAAATTCATAGGCCACATGGTGCTTGTCGAGCCATTCGCGCGCCTTCTTCACCGTGTTGCAATTCTTGATTCCGTAGACGGCAAACATCGAATTCCACGCGTAAGTTACGGAAAGATGGACGTTGGGCGCGAGCGCGAGGGGCCATTATAGCAGCCGCTCCCGCCCCGCCAATGCGACCAAGGCCGCAAAACCGCGCCCTCGCCGGTACGCCGGCCTACCTTCTTGCATGATTCCACCTGTGAAAGCGGCGCGCCCAACCCATTGGTGGATCGGCGTAACGGCCCGTTCACCACAGGCGACATAGTCTTTGGGCTTCAACCCAGGGCCGCCATGACCTTCCTCGATTTCCAGATCGGCAAAGTGCAACAGGCTGGCATTTCGCTCGTTTCGCCGGGCTCGATCTTTGGGCTGCCGCAGCTCGCCTGCGCGCTCGCGATCGGCTTTGCATTCCTTGCCTATCGCCAAATGCGCCGCCGCGGTTCGCTTCGCCCACGCGCGATCCTGCGCGCCATGTGGTCGCGGAAAATTCTCTTCAATCGCTCGACCTATGCCGATCTCTTCTATTTTGGCGTCAACACATTCGCGATCGGCACGCTGATCGGCTGGGGCTTATGGTCGGGTTCGACCGTCTCCGATTTTTTCGTGCACGCTCTCCGTGTCAGTCTGGGCGCGCCACCGCCGTCGCATGCGCCGGACTGGGTTTTGCGCGGCGGTCTGACGCTTGCCGCCTTCATCGGCTATGAATTCGGCTATTACGTCGATCATTATCTAAAACACCGCATTCCGTTCTTGTGGGCGTTTCATAAGACGCATCATTCGGCGGAAGTGCTGACGCCGCTCACCGTGTTTCGCGTTCATCCTGTCGATACGCTGATCTTCGTCGATATTCTGGCGCTGACCATCGGCCTCGCGCATGGGCTCTTCACCTATTGGGCGGGAAAGCCGGTCAATCTTTATCTGATTGACAACACCAATGTGATCAGCGTCGCCTTTCTCTTTCTGCTTGCGCAATTGCAGCATTCACAATTCTGGATTCCGCTGCGCGGCCTGCCGGGTCGCCTGCTGCTCAGCCCCGCGCATCATCAGATCCATCATTCGATCGATCCGCGTCATTACAACCGTAATCTCGGAAGCTTTCTCGCGATCTTCGACTGGATGTTCGGCACGCTCGCCATTCCAGAGAAAGAGACGCAGCGCCTCACCTTCGGCGTCGCGCAACAGACCGAGGACCCACATCGCGTCAGTGCGCTGCTTGTCACGCCAGTGGTGGAAGCGGCCGGCGTCGTCCAAAACTTCGCAAAAAGCGCCCGGCCAAAACCGCCCGTTCAGCAGGCGCCAGCGGAATAGATCCGCGACGCTCTGAGGCCTACAGCAGACCAAGCGAGGCGAGCTCGCGTTTCAGTTCCTCAGGCAGCTCGGCACCAGCGCCGCGTTTGGTGCGATCCTGCGGCGCACTCTTAGCCTCGAGGTAACGCCAGCCTTGAAAGGCGCGTTGCGGGCGCAGCGCGACCGGCACGAGTTTAGGGTCAAGGACAAGCGCGCATTGCGGGACGCCGTCGCGTGTCACGGCGCGAAAATCGATCAGCCTCTGGCGCGCGGTGATGAAGCCCTTGACGACCCAATAGATCGAGCCGCCGTTCAGAAGTTCTACGCTGCGCTTCGGCCTGTGCCGCGTGATGTGGAGAAGTTCAGGCGTCTCTTTGCGTTTTGCTCTCTCGGCAAGACGCTGCTGCTGACGCGCGGCAAGATCGGACAGGGTCTCGACGCCCACCGCGAGCTTGATGAGATGAAGCGGCATTCGGCGGCGACAGACTCTTTTCGGTGATCGATGGTGGCCCGCGTCCCGCACTCAGCGCGGGAGCTTATCGACAAGGATTTCGAGTCTATAGATCTCTGGCGGCTTGGCAAACACATCGCTGCTCTTGACTTTTTCCGTCAGTACCACCTTTGCGGCTCTAACATCCGTTCAAGGCTTTGATGCTTTGAATATAGTTTTGCCCGTCACGGGAAATTGTGTCGACGATGGCGCGCCCGTCGCATTGCAGCTTCGACGAAGCGTAATGATAGCGCACAAGGAATTCGTCCTGACCACGCGCTGCGAGATCGACTAGAGCGATCGGCTCATTCAGATGGCCGTAGAATTGGCTGAGCTGATCGGCGGAAAACGGTCCGGTCGCGCGCTTTTCGGGCACGACCAATTGCGAAGCGACGTCGCCTTGCCCGTTATGCAAGGCCGCATAGAATTGTCTCACGACATCCTCAGCCGATGTCGTTTCGGGGACGACTTGCTGCTGCGGCTTCGAAGGTTCGAAGGTGAAAGTCTGCCCTTCTTTTAAATCGGTCTTTTCGCCGCGCGTGTTCGTGAATGTCACTTCGCCCGAGAGAACTTTCAGATAGCCGGATCCGTCGGGGTCGACTTTGCATTCCACTTCGGTGCCGCGAAATCCTATTGTACCGACCGGCAAGTCGACTTTCGAACCTGGCAAAGGAGTAAGAAGATCTTCTGGGACCCCGTGCTTAATCTCATAGTCTCTTTCGCGTCGAGCGATGCGGTCTAGTTCTCCATCAACCCACCGGAAGATACCCTTTTCTATTCGCGCTACTAACGTGTTCTGCGTACCTGAGGGATCGTACACAAACTCATCGATCTTCATGTCCGAGTTCGGTCCGGCGGTGAAGACCGTGTTGTCGAGCAGCAGAAGCTGCACGCGCCCGTCGGGACCGGTGACGATTCTGTTGCCGAAGATCGCCGGCTCGCCGGCGCGAACTGGCGTTTTCTTGCCATCTGGCCAGACCCAATAGGCCTCGCCGCTCAGGGCACCGACGGCGCCGATCGGATAGGATTTTTGGGTCTTGTCGTCCGGCGTCTTCGAAGGCTGTCCGGGGCGGGAAAACCAGATCTTGCGGGCAAGGGCTTCCTCAGGGTTTTCGGCGAGACCTTCCTCTTTTGCTTCTGGCGCTTTAGTCTGCGCAACCTCGTCTCCGACAATGCGCAAGCACTCGTCCGATTCGCCGCAGATCGCGTGAATGCTGCAAATGTTGTGGCCACAGTGCTTCTGCCTTTCGGGATCGAGACAATGGGTCGGATTGTAGGGATCCGGATCACATATCGCGCCCGTCGGACAGCGCCCTTCGCCGCCGCATAAGGGCCCCTTGTTCGGCGACCCGTCGACGCATGTGTAGCCGCGCCCACAACGTTGCCCTGGGCGGCACCATCCTCTGGCTCCGCAATCCACGAAGCCCTCGGGCAGGCACAATCCGGACGCATAAGAGGGCTGCTCCCCTGGAAAACACCCGGCGGCCTCGACCCGAGCGCAGAGACCGTTCGCGAGACAGGCCATCCCAGCCGGGCAAGTGAGGCCGCTCTTGCACTGGACAAAGGGCTCGGCTCTTGCGCCGCAGGCGAAGAGAAAAATGAGCGGCAGCACGAGCGCAAAGACAAATTGCTTCATCGAAGTCATTAAAGAAAATGGTCCTCTCAGCGAAGACTGGCCGGACCTATCTCGTCAGAGCCACGCCGTGGCGTGCTGATTCAGATCAAGCAGAGGCGCAAAGAAAAGGGCCGCAGAAAGCGGCCCTTTTTGCCAAGTCCACGATTGCGCGGGCCGTGCGCGCCTCACGCAATCATGCTGACCACGCCCGTTTGCAGATCGTAAATCGCGGCGACGATTTTCAGTTTGCCGCCATCGACCAGCCCGCTAATGAGCGAACTTGCTTTGGCAAGTTTGGCCGCCGTGCGCTTCGCGCTTTCCTTGGCGGCATTGTTGACGAAGTCGCCGGGAAGATCCTTCACTGCCAAGGCCGCGGGAATAATCGGATCGATCATCGGACCGATCGAGCCGGGATAGGTCGCGTTTTTCTTGACGACATCGCAGGCGGCCTTGACCGCGCCGCAAGACGTGTGCGCGAGCACCATGATGACCGGCGAGCCGAGCACGGCCGCGCCATATTCGACTGTGCCGAGCGTCGCGGTATCGACAAGATTGCCGGCGTTGCGCGCCACGAACAATTCGCCGACGCCGCGCCCGCCAAAAATCAATTCCGGCGGGACACGGCTGTCCGCGCAGCTGATGATCGTCGCCCAAGGCGCCTGATGCGAGGTGACTGCGCTGCGCTGCTCGGCGAGATCGACGACGCAAAGTTGCGGCTGATTGACGAAGCGATCATTGCCCGCCTTCAAAGCGGTCAGCGCGTCATCCGGCGAGAGCGAGGTCGGCGCACCCTCCGCCGCGCGCAGAGGCGCGGGCACATTGGCAAGGGCCAGCGCCGCGAGGCTCGCCGCGCCAGCCGTGAGAAAATGACGGCGATGGAGGCCCGAGAAAGCTGTGTCCTTGAGGCCGCAAAGATCGCACATGGCTCCCTCCCCTATTTGTTTCCGAAGACCGGCGGCATCAAAAACCAAAAACTTAAAGAAATCATACCGGCGTGCGGCTCACTCTCGACGGCAGCGCAATCCATGCTTAGACTCGCGTGGAGGCAAACCAGGAGAGTTCGCAGTGCGTCGCAACAGGCCCATAACAGCGTTAATAACGGCTCTCGCCGCTCTCGTCTTGCTGGCGCGCGCCGCCGAGGCCGCGCCCTGCGGCACGTCGGAGGCCGGCTTCGACGCCTGGAAGAGCGCCTTCGCCGATGAAGCCCGCGCGAAAGGCATCGGCGAGGCCGGCGTCTCCGCCCTCCAGGCGACGCATTACAACACGGCGACCATCTGGGCCGACCGCGGCATGAAGAGCTTTCATCTGTCGCTGTCGGCCTTCATGGCGAAACGCGGCGGCCCCGCGATTGCCGCGCGCGGCCGCAAGCTGAAGCTCGCAAATGCCGCCCTCTTTGCCTCGATCGAGAGCCAATATGGCGTCCCGCCCGGACCGCTGATCGCCATCTGGGGCATGGAGACCGGCTTCGGCAGCCAGCATGGCAATCAGCAGGCGCTGTCGGCAATTGCGACGCTCGCCTATGATTGCCGCCGCCCGGACTTCTTCACCGATCAGCTCTATGCGGCGCTGAAACTCGTCGATCAAGGGCGCCTCACGGCCGAGACGCGCGGCGCCATGCAAGGCGAAATCGGCCAGACGCAATTCCTGCCGAAGACGATGCTCGACTATGGCGTCGGCAATCTCGAGACCGCGTCAGGCGCGCTTGCCTCGACGGCGAATTTTTTGAAGGCGCATGGCTGGCAGGCGGGTGCCGGCTACCAGCCGGGCGAACCCAATTTCGCGGCGATCCAGGCCTGGAATGCGGCGACCGTCTATGAAGAGGCGATTGCGATTATCGGGAAGCAGATCGATGGGGAGTGAACGGCCCCTTTTTCAGCGCAGAGCGCGCCACTGCGAGAGAACATAGGCGATCAGCGCGAGCGCGATGGCCCCGCCGATCGCGATCTTCACCGCGTCGGGACCCAATGATGGCGCAAGGCCTGTCGCGACAAGATAAATGCGGCCGAGCACTTCGGCGCCGATGAAGAAGACGCCGATCGCCGCGCCCCACTTCCGCAATGTCAGGATAAACAATCCGCCGAGGCTGTAAAACGCGCCGACGATCGCAGTCGCCATCGACGGCGCGAGGGGATGGGCAAGAATGCCGAGAGTGTTTCCTCTGAAGCCGACAATGATCTCGCCAAGCCCTGCGATGACGGCAAAGAAGCCAACGAGGATGAGTGCGAGATGGCGTTTGCGCTGCATGGGGCGGTGGTCCGATGCGTTCGCGAGTGCAAAAGGCCGCTGCCCGCATGGGATTGTGGTGTTTAACCCATGCGCGTAAACCAACCACAGAAGTGATTTCAGGCATTTAGTAGTGGCATTTAATTTGACACGACTACCTTTAGTCGAGGGCGATCATGGAAATGCAATCCGAACGGCGCGCGCTGGACAAGATCTACAAACGCAGAGATCGCTACGAAATTCCAGATTGGTAGCGTCAAGAAGTTTGGCCCATTGAAAAAAAGCGCCGCTTAATTGACACCATTCTTCGCGGATGGAAGTTACCGAAATTCTATTTTTTGAGAACGCATGACAATCCGGATGAATTTGAGGTGGTGGACGGACAGCAAAGACTTCTCGCCATCTGGGAGTTCATGGGCGGAGAATTGAAGTTGAATGCAGAACAAACGGCCAAATTTGGTGCGGCAGATTACGAAGCCCTTTCCGAGGAGCTATCGGACGCCTTTGACGATTACGAAATCGAATATGACGAGATAACGAATGCGTCCGACGAAGACATAAAGGAGTTTTTTCAACGACTGCAAGAAGGATTGCCCTTAACGAGCAGCGAAAAACTCAATTCGGTCCATAGCAAGCTTCGCGATTACTGCGTTAGGGCTGCGAGTAACGATTTCTTCTCAAAGACGATCGTGATCTCTGACAAGAGATATGCACATTTCGACATTTTGGCGAAAGTCGCCACCATAGAAATCGAAGGATTAGATGCAAGTTTGCGTTTTGAGGACATAAAGCGAGTTTTCAAATCAAATGGTACGTTCTCAGCGCAGTCCGCGGCAGCGAAAAGGATCAACAACACGCTCAAATACCTAAGCGAGGTCTTTCCAGAGAAATACTCACCATTCAGAAACCGCACCGTCGTTCAATCCGTAATTTCCTTCGTCTGTCATCTCCAACAGGCCGGCGTAAAACTAGATAAGCAGCCGGTTGTGAGGGAGTTCATCGAATCCTTTCTTGCAGAGCTGCGCAAGCAGGTGGAGCTAGGCCAAGACGCAACCGACCAAGACTTTATGACTTTTCAATCGACCATTAATGCAAATGTGAAGAGTGGTGCTCGAACGCGTCAGTCAATCATACTGCGACAGCTATTTCGCAAGCATCCCTCATTTTTTTCGGTCGTCGGTAGTTCGGCGAACATTATTGAGGGCATAGAATTGGAACGGGACTCGTTAGCGAAGAAAGTCAGGCAGCTCATCACATCGATAAACGACAGATACGCTGGTCAGCACGGTTGCGATCTATTCAAGCCGACTAACAAGACCACCAGTGCCTTAATGGCACTCGGGGCGCCTGTTCAGTCGTTAGATGACTATAAAAAGTTTATTGAGGAGCTCTATTTTGTATTCAGGGAAAGCGTCGGCCAGCGTTTGGTCGATCGTTTGCCTATTTCATTTGAACACATCAAC
The DNA here is from genome assembly GCA_049522395.1 of Methylovirgula sp. Lineage (GTDB taxonomy): Bacteria > Pseudomonadota > Alphaproteobacteria > Rhizobiales > Beijerinckiaceae > Methylovirgula. The sequence continues at coordinate 40,900 of JBEKNV010000010.1, read as the reverse complement.
GCCTTGCGCACGATGCTCCAGCATGACGTGGACCATGGCGAAGCAAGCAAGGTTAGCAAAAAGCGCAAAGACTTGGCCGCGGTATTCCAACTCTACTCGGGTTCGCCGTCTCCTGACGCAGTTGATCCGTCTGCTTTTTGTCTTGTCCAAATAAACATACTCACCGCGGTCAAAAATGATTTGAGCAATTTGGCTAAATCACTCAGTTAGATGGCGCACTCGCCTCCGCATCCGCCACCTCACCCATCGCGAAATGGCCGGCCTCGGGCCCATGCATCTAAACGTCGGGCACGCCCTCGATCAGCGCAGCGATTTGAACGCCGCGCGAATCTCGTCGGTAAAAATCTTCGGCTGTTCCCAGGCGGCGAAATGGCCGCCTTTGTCGACCTTGTCTATCAATCTTCCGTCGAGATTATCTCTTGAGCCACCCAAAGCTCTGGATAGTTCTTAGTTGTTCGTATGATCGTCCGGGGTTGAAGCGGTAGCCTCTTGAGCCGTTGGAAGGTGAAAGACGTGACCAATTGATACCGGTCCTTGCCTCTTCTCTCGCTTCCCTGTTCCACTTCTCGATGGTCTTTTCATCATTCTGTATGATGACAAGGGCTCGACGCTTGTCCTCTTCGGTTGGCCATTGAAGTGTCTGCACTCTTCCCTGGTCATATTCAATTTTAGCTTGCACCACGCCTATGGCGCCATTCTCTACATCATACAGAAACTTTGCTGTCTGAGCAGGGTAGTAGACCTCTGGAAGGTACAGCATAAATATGGACAAACCGACTTGCTCCAGAAAACCATTAACGAGCTCCCCTCCGAGCATTTTGATGTGCTTACTTTCCTCCTGACTCAGACAAGCCGCAGTTGGATTTGACGTATACATGCAGGCAGCTACGCCCAATGCGCCAGCGGGGATGTTGCCCTCTGAATCACAGTCGGCGACGCACTCGTGGTCAGGCTCCGGGAATTGAGCTGACGCTGTAGTGTAGCTGGCCGTCAGGGCCACGCTCGAAAAAGCCACCGAAAGGGCAGTCAAACGCCAGGGCTTCATATTTGTAACTCTTGTGTTTGGGTGTTGGCGCACTATGCGCTTGTTCGCTCATCCACTCCACTTGGGTTAGCATCACCCATTCGCATCGAATCGAAGCTGTCGTACCCACAGCGGATCGCGGGTCTGATCTTGGCGGCCGCGGGCCGGAGTAAGCGGCGAGCGTTGGGTGGGGACCGAGACATCGCGCGGGGCCGTCGTCTCGGCGGCGTCAAGCACCCTCATTCCCACTCAATCGTTCCAGGCGGCTTTGATGTCACATCATAGACGACGCGGTTGATGCCCTTCACCTCGTTGATGATGCGCGTCGCGGCGCGGCCGAGAAAACTCATATCGAAGGGATAGAAATCTGCGGTCATGCCGTCGATGGAGGTGACCGCGCGCAGCGCGACGACGAAATCATAGGTGCGCCCGTCGCCCATCACGCCGACGGTCTGCACCGGAAGCAACACGGCGAAGGCCTGCCAGATCTTGTCGTAGAGCCCCGCCTTGCTGATCTCGTCGAGATAGACGGCATCGGCCTTGCGCAGGATCGCGAGCTTCTCTTTCGTGACGCCGCCGGGGCAGCGGATGGCAAGGCCCGGGCCCGGAAAAGGATGACGGCCGACAAAAGCCTCCAGCAATCCCAGTTCGCGCCCGAGCGCACGCACTTCATCCTTGAAGAGTTCGCGCAAAGGTTCGACGAGCTGCATCTTCATGCGCTCGGGCAGGCCGCCGACATTATGATGCGATTTGATTGTCACCGACGGGCCGCCGTGAAAGGAGACGCTTTCGATGACGTCCGGGTAGAGCGTGCCTTGCGCCAAAAATTGCGGCGCGCCGCGCCCGTCGCGCGCGATCTTTTCCGCTTCCTTGTCGAAGGTCTCGACAAAGAGTCTTCCGATAATTTTGCGCTTTTCCTCCGGCTCGCTGACGCCTTTGAGTGCGGATAAGAAAATCTCGCCCGCTTCGACATGAACGAGCGGAATATTGTAATGGCCGCGAAACAGCGACACGACTTGTTCCGCCTCGCTTTCACGCAGCATGCCGTGATCGACGAAGACGCAGACGAGCTGATCGCCGATCGCTTCATGGATCAAGACAGCCGCGACGGCGCTATCAACGCCGCCTGAAAGCCCGCAGAGCACTCTGCCCTTGCCGACCTGCGCGCGGATCGAGGCAATCGCTTCCGCGCGAAACGCGCGCATGGTCCAGTCGCTTTTGAGGCCAGCGACTCTGTGGACGAAGTTCGAAAGGAGTTTCGCGCCGTCTGGTGTGTGCACGACCTCGAGATGGAATTGCACGGCATAATAATGCCGGCTCTCGTCGCCGATCGCGGCGATCGGCGCATGCTCGGACGTCGCGAGGCGCGCAAAGCCTTTCGGCAACTCCGAGACCGCATCGCCATGGCTCATCCAGACCGGATAGCGTTGGCCTTTCTGCCAGACGCCATCAAAGAGCGGACTGTTGCTGACGATCTCGACTTCGGCGCGGCCGAATTCGCGATTTCTCCCGGCAATGACTTTGCCGCCCAATTGTTCGGCCATCACCTGCTCGCCATAGCAGATGCCGAGGATCGGCACGCCCGCATCGAAGATCGATTTTGGCGCGCGCGGCGAACCGTCATCAAGCACGGAACATGGGCCGCCGGAGAGGATCACGGCTTTCGGCGCCATGGCGCGAAAGGCCTCTTCGGCCTTCTGAAACGGCACGATCTCGCAATAGACGCCGGCTTCGCGCACGCGCCGCGCGATGAGCTGCGTCACCTGCGAGCCGAAATCGACAATCAGCACCTTGTCATGCGTCTCGAGAATGTCCTGGTGCAGATCGGGTTTGGTCATCGTCGGTCCTGAAAGCGCGGTCAGTGTGGCGATTGAGGATGAGATCGGGGATCCAACGCCCCGCCGCAATGGCAAAGATTTCCTTGAAATGGTTCCGCTTGTTTTGAGCAATCCGATTGAGCCCACCGCAACGACTGTCGTTTATACCTTCGGCAACGACAATCGAGGCCGATGTCACTGTTATGAGCGATTTTCACCGATCTCCCCGTGCTCTGCGGCGGCTGCGCGTTGCCGATGTTCCGGCCTTGTTTTCCGAAGGGCCCGAGGCCGACGCGCCGGGCCAAGGCAAGAATTGGTGGCCTGAGCCGCCGAAACTCCACTTGCGGGTCGAATGGCCGAGCGTTCTTGGCCGCTGCATGGATTTCCCCAAGCAATTCTGGGTGCGGAATCTCGGCGCCTAGCCTTTCCGCCGCATGCCCGAAATAAAGAAACCGTCCGTGCCGGCGCTCAAGGGTGTCAGCCGCAGGCCTGGGCCGAGTTTCGAGGCGAAGCGCGCGAGGTCTGGCAGGCCCGCGGCCTCGGCGAGTTCGCCGGGTTCGATCGGGGCGAAATCCGCATGGCTTTCCAGAAAATGGGTGAGCCGGTCCTCGTTCTCTTCCCTAAGCAGCGAGCAGGTCACATAGATCAGCCGGCCGCCGGCCTTTACGAATTCGGCTGACTTATCTAGTATTTGATCCTGTTCCTTCATGCGCTGATCGAGCGCGCCAGGACGAATCCGCCATTTAGCATCGGGGTTTCGGCGCCAGACGCCGGTCCCGGTACAGGGCGCATCGATTAAGACCAGATCGCAGCGGCTCGTGAGATCGCTCAACACGTCTGAGCCGCGCCTGGGCGACCGGAGCTGGATATTGCGCGTGTCGGCGCGATCGAGCCGCGGATAGATGCCTTTGAGGCGCGCGGCATCCCGATCCGTCGCGTAAATCTGGCCGCGATTCTCCATCTGCGCGGCGAGTGCCAGGCTCTTGCCGCCGCCGCCGGCGCAGAGATCTAGCACCTGCTCGCCTGTTTTGGCGGCGCAAAGGAGCGCGGCGATCTGCGAACCCTCATCCTGAATTTCGACAAGACCTTTCACATAGGCGGGTTCGCCCGCCAGCGAGGGATTGCGTCCTTCGGGCAGAAGCGGCAGGCGCAGCCCGACCGGCGACAGCGGCGTCGGCTCGGCGTTGAGATGAGCGAGTGCGGTGAGCACTTTTTCACGCGTCGCCTTCAGCGTGTTGACGCGGAGATCGAGCGGCGCGCGCGAGGCCAGCGCCTCACCTTCGGCGACAACATCATCGCCAAAGACGGCGGCAAGCGACGGCGCGAGCCATTCCGGGAAATTGCCGCGGACATAGGCCGGCGCCCCATCGAGCGAAGCGCTCGTCAGACGATCTTTTTCTCGCGGAGACAGCGGTACGGGCGCATGGGCCTCGCCGGTGCAGAGCGCCGCGATCGCCTCTTCCGTTTCGCTACGCGCGAGCCGCAATGCGCCGAGCATCAGGCCGCGAGGAGTTTCATCCCGCATGATGAAGGCCGCCGACGCGCGGCAGCGAAGCGCGTCATAGACGAGCGACGCGAGCGCCGCCCTGTCATTCGAGCCGGCGAAGCGATGCGCGAGGCCCCAATCTTTCAAGGCGTCCGAAGCCGGACGATGACGGGATTCGATATCGCCAAGAATCTCGATCGCTGCGGCAATGCGCGCGCCAGGAGTCATTGTGGATCTGTCATTGTGGATTTGTCATTGCGGCGTTGCCCAGAGTTGGATTTTATGATCGGCGCCGCCCGAGGCGATTGTCTTGCCATCGGGCGAAAAGGCGACGGACAAAACATCCTTGGCATGGCCGAAGAAGGATTTCGCCGGTTGAATATTGTCTTGCGTCCAAAGGCGCACGGAGCCATCGCTGTCGCCCGCAGCAACCCATTTCTCATCGGGAGAAACGGCGATCGACCAGATCGTTCCTTCGCCCCAGACGAGCGAGTTTGTTGCCTTCAGAGTCTTGAGCAACGTCCCCGAGCCACTGTCCCAAATCTCAATGCCCGCACGCTGGTAGCTGCCGGTCGCGAGACGCCCATCGGGAAAGAAGGTCAATGTCGTGGCCGGCTGCCATTCGTTCTGACGTTGCAGGATCAAGACTGATGTGTCCGTGCCCGCATCGACCAGCTTGATGCTACCGTCGCTCGCGCCATAGGCGATCATGCGGCCATCATGCGAAAAAGCGACGCCCGGAACGCTGTCCTTACCCGCCGGCGGCCATTTGGGCTGCGCCGTCTGCGCATCGAAGACGAGAAGCCCTGCCGCGACCGATCCCGTTGCAATGCTCTTGCCATCGGGCGAAAAGGCGACGCCATAAGCGCCCAATTTGGATTGCGCGGAGAGAATCGGCTTTCCCGTCCCCCAATCGGCGCTGGTCCAGACCCGAAGCCCATTGCTGGTCGCCGCCGCAATCGCATGACCGTCAGGCGCAAAAGCCAACGCTTCGACATCGAGATATGGCTCGAAGTCGGGGGCGGAAGCCTGATCCCATGTCGTGACATTCCAGATCCGCCAGCCGCCATAGCCCATCGCCGCTGCAAGCCATTTGCCGTCGGGCGAAAAAGCGACGGCACGAATGTCGTCCGTCCCTTCGAGCGTGCGCAGAGGCGGCGGCGAAAAGCTCTTCCAGGACTCGGGCGCAAAAATCCAGATCGCGACAAGCGTGAGAAAAATGACGCCGACGCGGATCGTCAGGCCGGCCAGGCTCGACGGCCAAAGCAATCCGCCGATCGCGCGGCGGCCATCTTTCGACGCCGCGCCGCGTACGAGCTGAAAGACGCCGACGAGCAGGCGCCAGATGCCGACGAGAACAATGCCCCCGGTGATGAGATAATGGCCGCTGCCCTGCTGAGCGGATTCATAGGACCAGATCGAGAGGCCAATCCCGAAAAGAATGGCGAAGAGGCCAATGCCGATATTGACCAGACCGCGTCCCACCAATGACCTCCGTTGCGACTGGCCTATTGGCCCGTCGGATAATTCGGGCTTTCACGCGTGATGGTCACATCATGCACATGGCTCTCGCGATGGCCGGCGGCGGAGACTTTCACGAAGCGCGCGCGGGCGTGAAATTCCGCAATCGTCTGCGCGCCGACATAACCCATAGCGGCGCGAAGGCCGCCGCCCAGTTGGTGTAGAATGGCGCCAGCGGGTCCGCGATACGGCACTTGTCCTTCGACGCCTTCCGGCACGAGCTTCAGCGAATCCTTGATGTCCTGCTGGAAATAACGATCGGCTGAGCCGCGCGCCATCGCGCCGACAGAGCCCATGCCGCGATAGGCTTTGAAGGAGCGGCCTTGCAGCAGATAGACTTCGCCGGGGCTTTCGTCCGTGCCCGCCAGAAGCGAGCCGACCATAACGCAATCGGCGCCGCCGGCAATCGCCTTGGCGAAATCGCCTGAGAATTTGATTCCGCCGTCGGCAATGATGGGATTGTTCGCCGCACGCGCCGCCTCGTCTGCGTCCATGATCGCGGTGAGCTGCGGCACGCCGACGCCGGCCACGATGCGCGTCGTGCAGATCGAGCCCGGCCCGATGCCGACTTTTACAGCATCGGCGCCGGCATCTATCAAAGCCTTGGTGCCATCGGCCGTTGCGACATTGCCGGCGATGAGCGCGACCTTGTTCGAGACGCGCTTAATCCGCGCCACCTGATCGAGAACCGATTGCGAATGGCCATGCGCGGTATCGACGACAATCGCGTCGACGCCGGCATCGATCAGGGCGAGCGCGCGATCATAGCCTTTGTCGCCGACGGTCGAGGCCGCGGCAACGCGCAGACGTCCCTCGCTGTCCTTGCTCGCATCGGGATGCTGCGTCGCCTTGTCCATGTCCTTGACGGTGACGAGGCCGACGCAGCGCTCGTCCTCATCGACGACGACAAGCTTCTCGAGGCGATGATGGTGCAGCAGCCGGCGCGCTTCGTCCTGCGGCACGCCCTCGCGTACGGTGACGACTTTTTTGGTCATTAGCTCGCTGACGGGCTCCAGCGGATTGTCGGCGAAGCGCACGTCGCGATTGGTGAGAATGCCGCAAAGCCGGCCGGGCTTGCCGTTCGCGCCGCGCTCGACCACCGGAAAGCCTGAGATGCCATGCTGTCGCATCAGCGCCAGCGCATCGGCGAGCGTTTCGTCGGGAAAGATGGTGATCGGATTGACCACCATGCCGCTCTCATAGCGTTTAACCTTGCGGACCTCTTCAGCCTGCTCTTCTGGGGTGAGATTGCGGTGGATGACGCCGATGCCGCCCGCTTGCGCCATGGCGATGGCGAGCCGCGCCTCGGTCACCGTGTCCATGGCGGCGGAAAGGAGCGGTAGATTGAGCGTAATTTCGGATGTGAGCCGCGTTCGGAGATCAACGGCGCTCGGCATGACCTCAGAATGACCAGGGAGAAGCAGGACATCGTCGAAGGTGAGCGCTTCTCGAAAGACTGGTCTGATAATTTCGGCCATGGCCAACTCCGTTTGGCGGCGCGCAGGGGCGCCGCGGAAATTCAGCGGTCGCACGGCGAATCGCGAAGCGCTCCGCTGCCGACCAAAGTTGGCAGCGGCTCATAGCACGGCGATACCACGGTGCAAAGGAAGGAACGGGGCAGCGGCGGCACAACTGCCATGCCTGAGGCAACGCGCTGCCGCAGAGTTCTCTCCGCTGCCCTTCAAATAGTTGAGATCGCGCCTATTTTCCAGTCCAGGCCATGGGATCGCCGTGCTCGGCCTCGCCGGTTCGTGCGATGATGCCGGCCCATGTGCTAGAGCGCCTGCGCGCCCCGTCGTCATTCTCAATCCCGCCGGCATTCGGCCAATCTCCCCCCGAATGCACCCGTTGAACAGGACCGAACTTTGCCGCGCTATGGCCTGACCGCGCTGATCGTCGCTTGCGCCGTTTTCATGGAGACGCTCGACGGGACGGTGATTGCGACATCGCTGCCGGCGATCGGCGCCGATCTGCATCAAGACCCCATCACGCTGAAGCTGGCGCTGACTTCTTATCTCCTGTCGCTCGCAATCTTCATCCCGGCGAGCGGTTGGGCCGCCGACCGTTTCGGCGCGCGCACCGTCTTTCGCATCGCCATTCTCGTCTTCACCTTCGGCTCGATCCTGTGCGGATTCTCCAGCAGCCTGCCGGAATTCGTCGCCGCGCGCATGGTGCAAGGCATGGGCGGCGCGATGATGGTGCCGGTTGGACGGCTCGTACTGCTGCGCTCAGTCGAACGCTCCGAAGTCGTCCGCGCGCTCGCCTATCTGATGATCCCGTCCCTGCTCGGCCCGATTGCCGGGCCGCCCATCGGCGGCTTCATCACCACCTATTTCCACTGGCGCTGGATTTTCTTCGTCAATGTGCCGATCGGCATCGTCGGCTTTGTTCTCGTCAGCCTCTTCATCAAGAATGTGCGGGGCGAAGCGCCGAGGCCGCTCGATCTTCCGGGCTTTCTCATTCTCGGAACGGCCCTCGCAAGCCTCGTCTTCGGCGTCACCGTCATCGGCCGCGGCCTGGTCGGCACGCCGATCGTTATCGCTCTGATCACCGCCGGCGTCCTGCTTCTCATCGTCTATGTGCTGCACGCACGGCGCGCCAAGTTCCCCATTCTCGAACTGCGCCTGCTCAAGATTCCGACATTCCGCGCGAGCCTCACCGGCGGCTCGGTGTTTCGCATCGGCGTCGGCGCCCTGCCCTTGCTGCTGCCGCTGATGCTGCAGCTCGGTTTCGGCATGAATGCGTTTCAGTCGGGCACGATCACCTTCGTCTCTTCGGCGGGCGCGATGCTGATGAAGGCGACGGCGCCGCCGATCCTGCGCTATTTCGGATTCCGCCGCGTGCTGATCTTTGATGCTTTGTTGAGTTCGGCCTTCTTTGCGAGCTATGGCCTCTTCACCATCTCGACGCCCGTTCTAGTAATGATGTCTGTGCTGCTCGTCGGCGGCTTCATCCGCTCGCTCGAATTCACAAGCCTCAATACCATCGCCTATGCGGACATCGAGGATCAGGCAATGAGCCAAGCGACGAGTTTTGCCGCCGTCGCGCAGCAGCTCTCGCTCAGTTTTGGCATTGCCATCGGCGCCATCGTCATCGAGCTCGCACGCGAATTCCGCGGCGACAGCGTGCTGAAGACGGCGGATTTCCACTGGGGCTTTCTCGTCATCGCGCTGATTTCGGCGAGCTCGGTTCTGTCTTATCTGCGGCTGCCGCATGATGCCGGCACGACGCTCGTCGGCAAGCGGCGCGCGCCAGTGAAGGCTTAATGGCTGCCGCGGTTTCCGGACGCGCGATCGAGGGACCAATGAAACGTGCAGCTTTGTTTGGCCTGATAACGCTGATTTCTCTCGGCACGGCGCGCGCCGATACGCCGGCAACCACTCTGTTCACATGTAAGATCGGCTAAGATCGGCGCGAAGCGTGTTTCCGTCACGCTCGCCGGCAAAGAGATCACCTACCGCTTCGGAATCGCCCATAAGGACGAACTCTCCATCGCCGGCAGTGCCTCCGCTAGAAATATTTTCCAAATGGCCCAGCGCTACGCCGGCTGGGAATATCAGCTGCGTTTCACGAAAGATGATTTCAGCTACATCGTCTACAGCAGCGATGAGAACGAGCAAGTCGGCGCGTCGGCGACCTCGGGCCTTGTCGTCATGAAAGGCATGAAGCGCATTCTCGACCAACCCTGCGCATCGCAGGCCTATGTCACGCTGCCGCCTGACGCTCTGAAAATACCGCAAGACGGCGCCACCTATTCGGCGATGTGAGAGTGCACTGCCGAACAGTCGCTGCCGTTGCGAAAAAGCAACATGCAGAGCGGAATTGTCGCGCTACGGCTTGCAATCCTCGAATCCGGTTGCCGCAAGGGGGCCATTGATATTCCCTGGTCTCGATTTGAAACGCCTAATGACAGCGACGCACATCGCGCGCTGTCAATGCGACGTGACTCTCGCCTTTCCCAACGTGGGAAGGATGACAAATTTTCATTGTCGTTGCTTGCGTGTCCCGATGAGAGCGTATCAAAAGTGCAAACGGCAGTTTGTTAGCGTCCGCACCCTTCGCCTGACCGTTTCTCTCGGCGCTGTGGGCCTGGCTGCCTGTTCCGTCGTCGGTCCAACGTCCATCGACCAAGGACGGATGCGCTACAACGAAGTCATTCACGACACTTATGTTCAGCAAACCTTGTTGAACCTTGTCCGCGTCCACAATAACGAATCGCCGTTGTTCATGGACGTCACGGAAGTCGATGCGGCAACGACGGCCGGAGCGACGGTCGCCGGCGGCCCTTCGGCCATAGGCGCGAGTCCCAATTATAAATCGGGGTCAGCGGGAACAATTACAGGAACACTCGGCTTCGTGACCGGCGGCGCGCAATATGTGGAATCGCCGACCGTTCGCTATCAACCCTTGCTCGGCCAACCTCTGGTCGCTCAAATCCAGACCCCGCTGAGCCCGGAAGATTTTGCCAAATTGCTCAACGCGCAATGGCCGCTGGCGGCCGTTTTGACCTTGGGGACGGTCGGCATGACACCGGGCTTTGCGCAAAAATATGCCGCCATCGACGCCATCGTGGATCTCGATCACTACGGAGCCGTCGTCTTTGCCGCGACATCCTCAATGGATGACGCGAGCGGCAAAGGGAATAAGATGCGCCTCTCCGATAATACGAAGGTCATCAGCGTCGTCGTCAATAACGCAGCGACGGAGAAGAAGAAGGATGCCCTGACCTTCTATCGAACCGATGGAGTCCGCGCAAAGAACGGCAGCGGATTTATCGACGCAAGCTACCTCAAATGCGAAAGATCAAACGGCTATGTTCCCGCGGGAACATACGCGGCTGGGTCTTCAAATCGCGCAGAGGAAGAGCACGCGAAGGCGATCGTTCGAGCGCTCTGGAATCGTTTAGAGAACATCTACGGCCAAGATCCCCGTGAAGGGATTGTCCTGAGTGCGAGTAGCGGCAGAGGCAGGCCGCCGCTCCTCGTGACGCGCTCAGCTATCAGCATCATGCAGGAAGCCGCAATTTTGCCGGACCAACCGCGGCCCATCATCGAATTCGTTCAGGACCCGCAACAAATTCAGAATGCGATAGCCAAGTACAATAGCAATGACGACGACTGCAAAGAAAATTTCTACATGGTTGGTTGGTTGAAGGACGACCAAAGCCCCTATTCGAACAACTATTCGACGACCTTGTTTCCGGAGAAATCGATTTATTCGGACAAGGATTATCGCGACGAGCTCTCGCTGGCCCACGAGAGACGATACATGCTCGTTGCAGAGACGGATGCGCCGCCGCCTCCAGATGTTTACGTCTCAATCGAGCACCGGGGAAAATGGTATTACATCTTGAGCAATGATACCGTCTCGCAACGGGCGCTCATGCTGCTGACGCAATTCAATACGATTTTGGCGACACCGCCGGCGTCACCGCCGCTGACACCCTCGATTTCCGTCGGCGCGCGATAGTCTTTTCAGACGCTCAAGCGACGATGAAGGGATCGCCAAAGTCGGCGGGCAATTCCGTATGCCCCCGAAACCCCGTCGCCAAAACATAAAGCTCGGAGGATTCGGCGCGGCTCGCCGGCGGCTTGATGTGGCGCACTTGTGCGAAATCGCGCTTCAGCCGCGCGAGCAACGTGCCCTCCGTTCCGCCTTGTAGGACCTTGGCGAGGAAAGTCCCGCCGGGCGCCAGAATTTCGCAGGCGAATTCGGCGGCGAGTTCGACAAGCCCCATGATGCGGATCTGATCGGTCTTCTTATGCCCCGTCGCATTCGCGGCCATATCGGACAAGACGACATCGGCCGGCCCATTGAGCCATTCGCGAAGCAGCCGTGGCGCATCGGGCTCCAGAAAATCCATCTGTTTAAATTCGACGCCAGGAATCGGCTCCACAGGCAAGAGATCGATGGCAAAAATCTTTCCGCGCGTCTGCGCGGAGGCGGTCTTGCCGGCGCCGATCTTTTGCGCGGCCACTTGCGACCAGCCGCCGGGCGCGGCGCCGAGATCGACGATCTTTTGTCCGGCTTTGAGAATATGCGCGCGCGCATCGATTTCGAGGAGCTTGAACGCGGCGCGCGAGCGATAGCCTTCGCGTTTGGCGCGCGTGACATAAGGATCGTTGAGCTGACGTTGGAGCCACAGTGTCGAAGAAAGCGAGCGGCTGCGCGCCGTCTTGACGCGCGATTTCAAAGAGCGGCCGCCTCCGCGCCCAGAATCACCCCCTGTCATCGCCAGCCGTTCCGGCCCTTCATGCGATCGGCCTGCATCAATTGCAGCAAGATGCCTTCGCGCAATCCGCGATCGGCAATGCGCACCCGCTCGGCCGGAAAGGCGCGGCGGATCGCCTCGAGGATGGCGCAGCCGGCGAGCACGAGATCGGCGCGCTCGGGGCCGATGCAACCATTCGCCACGCGCTCGCGGTAGCTCATCTTGCGCAGCCGCTCGACCGTTTCGTTCACCTCGCCATCCGACATCCAGAGCCCATCGACGCGGCGCCGGTCGTAGCGCGGCAGATTGAGGAAGATTCCGGCGATCGTCGTCACCGTTCCCGACGTGCCAAGCAGATGGAAATGCGCGCAACGGCCGAGGTTCGAGGCGCGCGCGATAAAATCGTCCAACTCGCGGGTGACGGCCTGCACCATGGCCTCGAACACCTCTTCGGTGACTTCGATGCCGCCGAATTTTTCGGCGAGCGTCACGACGCCCATTTTCAGCGAGATCCAGAAGCGAATGCGCTTGCGCAAGCCGGCCGCAAACCCGGTGCGTTTGATCGGATCGCTGCGATCGAGCCAGATGACTTCCGATGAGCCGCCGCCAATGTCGAACAGCACGACGCTTTCGGCTGAAGCGTCCGCCAATGATGCGCAGCCGGCGGCTGCAAGATGGGCTTCCGTTTCGCGATCGACAATTTCGAGTTCGAGGCCGAGTGTCTCGCGCACTTTGGTGACAAATTCTGCGCCGTTTGCTGCGGCACGGCAGGCTTCCGTCGCAATCAGCCGCGCGCGCGTGACGGAGCGGCCTTCCATTTTGTCGCGGCAGATCGCCAAGGCTTCGAGCGTGCGCTCGATCGCCGCCTCGTTGAGGCGGCCCGTCTGCGACAGACCTTCGCCCAAGCGCACGATGCGGGAAAAGGAATCGACGATGCGGAAGCCGAAGGGACCGCTGTCCCGCTGTGCGGGCCGAGCGATCAAAAGCCGGCAATTGTTGGTGCCGAGGTCAAGCGCGGCGTAGGTCGGGCCCGGATGGGGGCTGCGCCAGGCGCCCGGGCCAAGCCGGCGGCGTGATGCATCGCCCCTGGGGGCGGTCGCGAGGGCATCGGGCGATCCGGTATGAGAGCCGGCGCCCTCAGTCGCGACGTCAAGCGCGACCGCGTCGATGTCCAACCCTTGACCCAGCCGTCGCATCCCAAATTCAGTGCCAGCGCCGGCGCGCTTATTCATTTTTGCCTCGCGCCCCACGCTCAATCCGTTCGGCACGGCATTCTGCCGACTAACTTTTCACAATAGGTAAAATGCAAGGACTGGTCCAGCGCTATTCTAAAGCGGGGCACAAGGCGTCTTTCCGGCCGCTCCGGGTTAGCGATGAGGAGAAAGCGCCCGGCCCGAACGACCAATTGATTCGGCAACGACGCTTCGGCAATGACGCGGCGACGTGCGTCGACATCGGTGAGCCGCGCGCATGAGGCCGCGTCACTTGAATGTCACCGAGATTGATGACAAGAGGTGAGACCACCGTCTCACCCAAAACTTCCCAATGCAATCAAGAGTCATCGCGCTCGCGGCGCTCGGCCGGCGAAATCTGCCGAACTATTACGACGTCATCGCGCTGGCTGTGATTTTCGCCGGCTTCATCGCCGTTGCGCGGACCTCGCATGCGATGACGCTGCCGATCACGGCGCCGCAGTCGACCGTCGTTTCGCTCGATTATTCTCTGCTGCCTTCCTATGCGCTGCGAACGACGATCCGCATGCTGGCGGCGATGGCGGCGTCTCTGCTCTTCACCTTTACTTACGCGACATTGGCGGCGAAGAGCGCGCGCGCCGAGCGCATTCTCATTCCCATTCTCGATGTGCTGCAATCGGTGCCGATCCTCGGCTTTCTGTCCTTTACGGTGACTTTCTTTCTAGCGCTGTTTCCGGGATCGACCCTCGGCGCCGAATGCGCGGCGATCTTCGCGATCTTCACGAGCCAGGCCTGGAACATGGCCTTTTCCTTCTACCAGTCGCTCAAGATCGTGCCGCATGAGCTCGACGAAGTGGCACAGAGTTTTCAGCTCTCGGCCTGGCAAAAATTCTGGCAGCTCGAGACGCCCTTCGCCGTCCCGGCGCTGATCTGGAACATGATGATGTCCATGTCAGGCGGCTGGTTTTTCGTCGTCGCCGCCGAGGCGATCACGGTCGGCAACACCACCGTCAAACTGCCGGGCATCGGTTCTTATCTTGCGGTCGCGATCGACGCACGCCGCATCGATGCCGTCTTCGCCGCGATCGTGACGATGCTCGTCGTCATCATCATCTACGACCAGCTCCTGTTTCGGCCGCTCGCGACTTTTGCGAGCCGCTTTCGCGTCGAGCTGTCGGTCGGCGAAGAACCGCAACGTTCCTGGCTTTTGCAGCTCTTTCGAAGGACGCGCTGGCTGCGCGCGCTGTCCTCCATTCCCGCGCGTCTCTTCGACCGTTTTGCGCTGTGGCGGCTTGACCTGCCGTTCCATCTTGGACACGCTGTCCCCGGCGAGAGATCGCTGAAGGATCGCGCCCTCGACTTTCTCTGGACGGCAGCGGCGGGCGCGCTCGGCGCCTGGGGCCTCTGGCTCATCTATCGCTATGTCAGGGTGAGCCTCACGCTCGCCGATTTCGGCCAGGCCGTCGAATTCACCTTCTTCACCATGCTGCGCGTCATCGCGCTGATGGCGCTCGCTTCGGCGATTTGGGTGCCGATCGGCGTTCTGATCGGGCTGCGTCCGCGGCTTGCCGAAAAGATTCAGCCGCTCGCCCAGTTTCTCGCCGCCTTTCCGGCGAATGTCGTCTTTCCAATCGCTGTCGTCGGCATTCTGCATTTCGCGCTCAATCCCGACATTTGGCTGAGCTTTCTCATCGTCTTCGGCACGCAGTGGTACATTCTCTTCAATGTCATCGGCGGCGCCACGGCCTTCCCCAATGAGCTGAAAGAAGTGGCCGGAAGTTTTCGCGTCGGCGGATTCCAATGGTGGACGAAGGTCGCTCTCCCCGGCGTCTTTCCGGCCTATGTGACCGGCGCCTTGACGGCCTCAGGCGGATCGTGGAACGCCGCCATCGTCGCCGAATATGTCAAATGGGGAAAGGACACGGTGTCGGCGCATGGCATCGGAGCCTATATTGCGCAGGCAACCGCCGCTGGCGATTACCCGCGCATTGTGCTGGGAGTCGCCGTCATGTCGGTCTTCGTCATCTTCTTCAATCGGCTTTTGTGGCGGCCGCTGGCGCGGCTCGCCGAACGCCGCTACAGACTGGATTAATTAGGATCATCTCCATGCTCGACCGGGCCGCGAAACCGCTTCTGGAAGTCAAAGACGTGTGCCAGCGCTATCGCACGGGCTCCGGCGAAGAAGGCGCGCTCGTGCTCGATCATGTGTCGATGACTTTGTACGAGGGCGAGATCGTCGGCCTCCTCGGCCGCTCAGGCTGCGGCAAGTCTTCGCTGTTGCGGATTATTTCGGGGTTGATCGAACCGGCCGAAGGCACGGTGACCTTTCATGGCGCGCCGATCGCGGGGCCGGCCGAAGGCATCGCCATGGTCTTTCAGAGCGCAGCTCTCTTTCCCTGGCTCACTGTGCTCGCCAATGTGGAACTCGGGCTACGCGCGAAGAAAATCTCCGAAGCCGATGCCCGCCCCCGTGCGCTCAAAGCAATCGATCTCATCGGCCTCGACGGATTCGAATCCGCCTATCCGAAGGAACTCTCCGGCGGCATGCGCCAGCGCGTCGGATTTGCCCGCGCGCTTGTCGTCCAACCCAATCTTCTCTTGATGGACGAACCTTTTTCCGCGCTCGATGTGCTGACCGCGGAAACTTTGCGTACCGATCTGCTCGACCTCTGGGTCGAAGGTCGCATGCCGATCAAGTCGATCCTGATGGTGACGCACAACATCGAAGAAGCGGTGCTGATGTGCAACCGCATCATCGTGCTCTCCTCCAATCCCGGCCGCGTCGCCGCGGAAATCCAGGTGAATTTCCAGCATCCGCGCAATCGGCTCGATCCGGAATTCCGGCAGATGGTCGATAAGATCTATGCCTTGATGACGCGGCGCCCCGCGCCCGTCGCGCATGGCGCCTTTCCCGGCATGGGTCTCGGCATGGCGCTGCCAGATATTTCGACCAACACGCTCGCGGGCATGATCGAGACCATCGCCGGGCCGCCCTTTAGCGGCCGGGCCGACTTGCCGGCGCTTGGCGAAGACCTGCAAATGGCGATCGACGATCTCTTCCCCGTCGCCGAAACCTTGCAGCTCATGCGCTTCGCCGAAATCGAAGAAGGCGACATCAAGCTCACGCCGGCGGGCCTGCGCTTTGCGGAAGCCGACGTCGATGTCCGCAAAAAACTCTTCGCCGATCATCTTCTCGCCTATGTGCCGCTCGCGACGCGCATCAAAATGGTGCTCGACGACCGCCCGACGCATTGGGCGCGCTCGGCCCGCTTCCTTGAAGAACTCGAAGACTATATGTCCGACGATTATGCCGAGACGACGCTCAAGACCGTCATCAACTGGGGCCGCTACGGCGAACTCTTCGCTTACGACGAAGGCTCGGAAACGCTGAGCCTCGAGAATCCGCAGTAAGGCCGGTGCGCCGTTCTCTCCTCTTAGCTTTATGCGCCTTAGCGCTGCTTGCATTCCCGAGCGTTGCGGCGCCAGTCGCGACTCCGGCAAAACCCGCCTGCCCCGCTGGGTCTCTCGGCACAGCGCGGACAATCGTGCTGGGCACGCAAGACGGCTTCGCCATCGGGCTCAAGACCTATCCGCAGACGCTCGATCTCGCCGACCATGAAGTGGTGCTGACATTCGACGACGGCCCCGCCGCGACGACGCCGCTTGTGCTCAAGGTGCTTGCCAGAGAATGCGTGCACGCGACTTTTTTTCTCATCGGCCGCAATGCCACGTCGCGTCCGGCGCTCGTGCGGCAAGAATTAGCTGACGGCCACACGATCGGCCATCACAGCTTTTCACATCCCGGAGAGACGCTGCGGCTGATGACCGAACAGGCGGCGCGCGCCGATATCGACAGGGGCTTTGCCGCGGACGATGAGGCGGCCTATGGCAAAGTCGATGATGTGAGCGGCGAGCCCGCGCCGCGCGTGCCCTTCTTCCGCTTTCCGGGCTTCGCCGACACGCCGCTGCTTGATCAGTGGCTGAAGAGCCGCAACATCGGCATTTTCGGCACCGATCTCTGGGCGTCGGATTGGCTGGAGATGACGCCCAATGAAGAATTGCAGCTCGTGCTCACGCGCCTCGACAAAGACGGCCGCGGCATTCTTCTGCTGCATGACAGCCGCCGGTCGACGGCCTTGATGTTGCCGAAGCTGCTCGTCGCCTTAAAGCAACGCGGCTACCGCATCGTGCATCTCGTGCCCGGCGCAGGACCGCCGCCAAAATTGCGCGAGGCGCCGAAAGGCTGGAGGTCCGAGACGGAGGAAATTCTCGCGAAGATCGTTCCGCATCTCAAGGCTAAGGACGGAAGGCAAAAGTCATGGGCTAAGAGCCACCTCGGCCCAGCATCGCAAATGCCGGAGCCGGGAAACTAGACGAAGGGCGGCGACACGTCGAGACGATGGTTGCTTTCGAACAACGTCCGCCTTATCCAAGCTTCGACATGCCTGCGTAAAACCCAAAAAAAGAATTCCAATTGTTTCTAGAAGGAATGATTTCTGGCGAATGATTGATCTCTATGGGCTCGCGCGGCGGGCGCTCGCACGCAATTCTGCCAATTCCATTCCAGTTCCACCGGGCGAGTCCTATCGAATCGTCCTCAAGCGGCTTCACGATCTCCTCGCGCCCGCGACCTACCTCGAGATCGGAACATTCTCCGGCGAGACGTTGAAACTTTCGAATTGCAGAAGTATCGCCGTGGATCCCGAGTTTCGGATCAAATCAGACGTCATCGGGCGCAAACCATGCTGCCTGATGTTCCAATGTTCCAGCGATGATTTCTTCCGCGATCACGACCTCTCCGAGCTCTTCCGAGCCCCGGTCGACTTTGCATTTCTCGACGGCCTGCATTTGATCGAATTTCTCTTGCGCGATTTTGCCAATGTGGAGGCGCATTGCCGTCCAAACTCAGTCATTGCCATCCATGATTGCGTGCCGCTGGATCTATGGATGGCAGAGCGCGACTATACGAAGGAGTGTCAAAGGAAGTCACGATACCGTGGATGGTGGACGGGGGATGTTTGGAAAATCCTGCCCATCTTATCGAAATACCGTCCCGAGCTGACGATTGTCGCTCTCGACGCTTGGCCGACCGGCCTCGCTCTCGTCACACATCTCGATCCGAAGAACACTGTCCTCAAAGACAATCACGCCGTAATCCTCGCCGAATATGGCGCCATGTCCCTGGCCGATTATGGCGTCAAGCGGCACTATGATGCGTGCTCGCTGGTACCAACCAGCAGCCTCAAGACCCTCAAGGCTTTTCAAAGCTGTTTCGGCAAGTGATGCCCCACTCGGCTGGGCCTCGCTCCTGGTCTTAGAGATTCTGAATACAGAAAGGGCTGAACCGCCCCGACGGTTCATCGAAGGAAAATGACATTGGTGCGGCCAAGAGGACTCGAACCTCCACGGGTCTCCCCACTAGCACCTCAAGCTAGCGCGTCTACCAATTCCGCCATGGCCGCGAAGATGCGATAAGGCCAAGACTGGCCAAATCGGCAGGCGTGTCGTCTAACAAAAAGGCAAAGGTCTGACAAGCGGATCGCCTCGCGGTTTTCACTTCCCAAGTTTCACTTCCAAAGGGTGAGGATCGCGCCCATGGTCATCATCGCGACGAAGCGAAAGCCGGCGTTGATGGCGAAATACTGAAACGGTTTATGCTCATAGGTGACCGAGGCGATGAGGACGGTCGCGACAAATCCGAGCCAGACCCAGAAGGTCACGAAGATCCCCGTCGCAAGGTCATGCGCGCCCGCATAGCGGATCGCATGGACCAGAACGAAAGCGACGAGAAAGGATGAGACGAGATCCACGAGAAGCGCGATCGGCAGCCCCGCTTCGAATTTTCGCTTGCCGACGCCCGCCATTTCGAGCCAGGGCTTGGCGAAGAGAATCGGCGAATACCAGATGCCGCCGATGATGAAATTCGCCGCCATCGCGGCGAGAATGGCCCACCAGTTGATCTCGATATGAGTCATGTCGCCCCGCCCTGTCCAATTTCTCAATTCGGCGCCAAATATCATGGCAACGGCGGCGCGACGCAAGGGACCCCGGGCAGCATGGCTTTCGAGCGCGACGCGATGACATCAGTGGACAATCCGGAACTTGACGCGATCCATCGCACTGGCCCGCGCCTTTCCATGCTGCCGGTGCGGCCGTCGCCACCCGTCGCATGGCAGATTTTCGATGCGGTTTCGCCTTATGAGGAGACCGTCGCGGCGATGGAAGCGCGGGTCGAGGCCATTGCCGCTGGAACATCCGCCGAGGCCGTCTTTCTGCTCGAACATCCGCCGCTTTATACAGGCGGCACATCGGCGAAGGATGGCGATCTCATCGAGGCGCGCTTCCCCGTTCATCGCGCCGGACGCGGCGGCCAGTTCACCTATCACGGCCCAGGCCAACGCGTTGCTTATGTCATGCTCGATCTGACGCGCCGCCGCCAGGATGTGCGCGCTTTCGTCACTGCCTTGGAATCCTGGATCATCGCGACGCTCGCCGAATTCAACATCAAGGGCGAAACGCGCGAGGGCCGCGTCGGCGTCTGGGTCGCACGTCCCGACAAGCCGTGCGGCATGAACGGAGAAATCGCCGAAGACAAGATCGCGGCGATCGGCGTAAGGCTCCGGCGCTGGGTGTCGTTTCACGGCATTGCGATCAATGTCGCTCCGGATCTTTCGCATTTCTCCGGCATCGTGCCCTGTGGCGTCTCAGCATCGCATCTGGGCGTGACGAGCCTCGCCGATCTTGGGCATCGAGTCAGTCTCGCGGATGTCGATGGCGCGCTGCGCCGTTCCTTCGAGACGATCTTTGGCGAAACAATCGCTGCAAAATAAGCGCGTCGCCTATTCCGGCGAGGATTCATCCAAATCCGAAGACTCCGCATTGGAGTCGGACTCGCCTGCCGGCTGGCCCGCTTTTTCTGGCACTGACGCTTGCCAATGCCGCTTCGGCGCCGGCGACCACGGCCGATCTTCGTCGGCATCATGCGCGGTCGTCATCTGCCAGTGCTCGCCCTCTTCTTTCAGCGTCACCGCGCCCGTCTCCGCGAGCCTGTCGCGATCGATGATCAGCGGCGCCGCACATCCCCGCGGCGCCCAGAGCGGCGTCACGATGATCGCAGCACGCCGGCAATCCTCGGCAAAGGCCGCCTTGTCGAGCACAAGCGACAAAGCGCGTCCATCTGGCAGAATGCCAACGCAGCCGAGCTTGTCGCAGGCCGAAGAATCGATCGCCGTACGCGGCTTTCGCCCATCGGCATCGGCCCGCAGCCACTGCTCCGCATCAAAGAGACTCGGCCGATGGCCGAGCACTGTCAGAGTGCCGTCGCCGCCGCGCAGCGCCACGGCATCGCCCGTCGCGGCAATCGCCACATCGAAGCCGGGTCCGCTCGCGGCGCCATAAAGGCCGATGATGGCCAGCGGGATCGCGCTGGCGCGGAAAAGCCAGCTCCGCCACAGCACGGCGGAGAGAACGGCAAGCGCGAGAAACACAATCGCCCAAGGCGCGAAGGCATGAAGATGAACGGTTGCGCCGGGCCAGCTGCCGATCTGGCGCGCCGCCCACATGACGATGGCAATGCCGGCGCCGACATAATGCCAGACGAAGGCGTCAAGCCCGAGCGGATAGAGAAAGGTTCCGATGAGCGCGCCCGGCACGGCGAAGAGTTCGATAATCGTCAGCGTCAGCGGATTGCCGATCAGCACATAGGGGCTGAGCTCATGGAAATTATGCGCCATGAAACAGGCGGTCGCCGTCGTCGCGCCGAAGGTCGCGATCAACAGTGCGAGGGGGCCGCGCGTCGAGAGGTCCGCGATGCGCGCCAGCCTGTGCGGCCGGTCAGGCGGTGCAGCAAGCGGGCGCGACGGCGATTCCGCTTCGCGCATCTGCGAGCGAATGCCCATCCGCGCTTCATAGACCGCGACGAGGGCGGCGACGGCAGCAAAGGAAAGCTGAAAGCTTGCGCCGAGGATCGCTTCGGGTCGCTTCGGGTTCGATCAGAATGACAATGAGCGCGGCGAAGGCGAGATTGCGCATGGTGAGCGATCCGCGCCCGATCATGACGGCGGCGAGGATGATGACGGTCATGGTCAGCGCGCGCTCCGTGCCGACGCGCGAGCCCGTCAGCATGTCATAAAGGATCGCGCCCAGGATCGCCGCGCCTGCCGCCCATTTCTTGATCGGATAGTGCAGAGCGAGCGTCGGGCTCATCGCCAGGAGCCTTCGAAAGCCGATGAAAAAAATGCCGGCGACGAGCGTCATCTGCACGCCCGAAATGGTGATGATGTGGAAGATGCCGGCTTCGCGAATGATGTCCTTGGTATCCTCCGAGAGATAATCGCGCTTGCCGGTCACCATAGCCGCGGCGATCGCGCCGGCGTCGCCGCCGACGATCGTATCGACACGGCGCGCCAACGCATTGCGCGCGCGATCGATCGCCGCGCCCATGCGGAAGAGAGAACTCGGGTCGCGCGGCGGCGTCAAAACCTCGACGCGGCCCAAGACATTGCCAACGGCGCCGATGCGCGCGAACCAGGCGTCGCGGGCAAAATCATAGCCGCCGGGAAGGCTGGCATGGGCCGGCGGCAGCAGACGCGCTTTGAGCTTTACATAAGTGACGGCCTCGAATGGCGGCGTGCGGCGGATCGTCAGCCGGACGCGATAGGGCGTCTCATTCCCCGCGAGTCCGTCGATGCTGTCTGGGCGCAGCACGAAACGCGCGCCGGTCTCGCGAAAGTCCATCTCTTCGATGAAGCCTTCGATGGTTGCAATCTTGACATGGGTCAGAACGGGGGCCGCGACGCTCTGGGCGCGCCAGCCGGCCGAGGCAAAGCCGAGGAATAGCGCGAAGATGGCGAGGCTGATTGCGAAGGCCAGAGGCCGATGGCGGAGAAGAACGGCGATAGCGCCCGAGACCAGAAGGCCGATGCCCACGAAGATCAACGAGGGCTCGTGGTCGGCATAGATCGAGCAGACGACGCCCGCGCCCGCGGCGACGGGCAACCAGAGAAAGAACCGCCGCTCGGCGATCTCCTGCGCCAAAGCCTCGCGCAGCAGCGCGCGAGGATCGCCGAAGAACGCGTTTCGCCGCGCTGTCGAAGACGCGGTTGAGACTTGGCGCTCGGCAAGCGTTGAACCAGCAGCCTCGGTCACGGCGCCAGCCCCGAAAAAAGAGCTCCGCTGAAGGCGAGAGGCGCGCACGCGGTTAACGCCGCCGCCCCTTTCCTTTCGGAGGTTCCATGCTACACGACCCACGGCGCGGCGGAAGGGCTTCTCCGCAGCTCTCGGCACAGGACTGAAGGACGGAATGGCAGAGACGGTCGTCACGCGTTTTGCGCCCTCGCCGACGGGCTTTTTGCATATCGGCGGCGCGCGCACGGCCTTGTTCAATTGGCTCTTTGCCCGGCATACGGGCGGAAAAATGCTGCTGCGGATCGAGGACACCGACCGCGAACGCTCGACCGATGCGGCGATCGCCGCCATTCTCGACGGCCTCTCCTGGCTGGGCCTCGATTGGGACGGCGATACGGTCTATCAATTCCAGCGCACCGCGCGTCATCGCGAGATCGCTGAACAGCTGCTCGCGTCTGGCAAAGCCTATCTCTGCTACGCAAGCCAGCAGGAACTCGACGCGATGCGGGAAAAGGCGCGCGCCGAGGGCCGCCCGCCGCGCTATGACGGGCGCTGGCGCGATCGCGCGGCGAGCGAAGCCCCGCCCGGCGTCAAGCCGGTCATCCGTCTCAAAGCGCCGGCGACGGGCGAGACCGTGTTGAACGACAAGGTGCAGGGCCGCGTCGTCTGGGCGAATGAGAACCTCGACGATTTCGTGCTCATGCGCTCGGACGGCACGCCCACCTATATGCTCGCCGTCGTCGTCGACGATCACGACACGGGCGTCACCCACATCATCCGTGGCGACGATCACCTGACCAATGCGGCGCGGCAGATGCAGATTTATGCGGCGCTCGATTGGGAGATCCCGGTCATGGCGCATATTCCGCTCATCCATGGCGCGGACGGCGCCAAGCTGTCGAAGCGCCACGGCGCGCTCGGCGTCGATGCCTATCGCGCGCTCGGCTATCTCCCGGCGGCGTTGCGGAATTATCTGGTTCGGCTCGGTTGGAGCCATGGCGACCAGGAATTCTTCTCGACCGAAGAGATGATCGAGGCTTTCGATCTCGCCCATGTCGGGCGCTCCGCCGCGCGCTTCGATTTCACCAAGCTCGAGCACATGAATGGGCATTACATGCGGGCGACCCCTGACGCGGATCTGCTCGAAGCTTTCATCCAGGCCCTGCCCAATCTGCCGAATGGGCGAAGCATCATCGACAAGCTCGATGCCCCCACGCGCGCCAAACTGCTGGCCGCCATGCCAGGCCTCAAGGAGCGCGCTAAGACGTTAGTCGAACTACTTGACGGCGCTATGTTTTTATTCGCCAAGCGGCCCCTGGCCTTGGATGACAAAGCCCTGGCGATTTTGGACGCCAAAGGCCGCGAACAACTCGCGCATCTGGTGCCCAGGCTCGCGGCACTGCCCGTATGGAAGGCCACCGCCGCCGAAGCGGCGGTGCGCCTTTATGCCGAAGAGCATGGGCTGAAACTCGGACAAGTGGCGCAGCCTTTGCGTGCCGCCTTGACCGGGCGATCGACGTCGCCCGGCATTTTCGATGTGCTGGAGGTTCTCGGCCGCGATGAAAGCCTCGGTCGGCTGCAAGATCAGATCAAGTGACCCGGCATTGGCGCCCGCACTCCGGCTTGCAAGCTGCTGTCTTTCCGGCGTTACGCGCCAAGCGTGGCTTGGCCCGTCCAAGAGGCTGGCTTGACAGCGCAAAACTATACGCTAGTGACCATTTCGCACTGCACACACGTTAACCCGGCGCGGCTGATGGCTCGTCTTGCGACCACGAAGTCTCCCGTGTCGCAGTGTTTTCCTCGCCGACGTCCAGAGGCGGTAACTGAAGAAGGGTAGCGCCCATGAGCGAAACAACCGCCTCACTCTCTGTCGGCGACAAAACGGTCCCGTTGCCGGTCAAAGACGGGACGATCGGGCCTTCGGTCGTCGATATCGGCAAGCTCTACGCCCAGACGGGCATGTTCACCTATGATCCGGGCTTCACCTCCACGGCGAGCTGCGAATCCGCGATCACCTATATCGATGGCGATAAGGGCCTCCTGCTCTATCGCGGCTATCCAATCGAACAGCTCGCCGAGCACGGCGACTTTCTCGAGACCTGCTATCTGCTTCTTTACGGCGAGCTACCGAACGCGCCGCAGCGGAAGGAATTCGATTACCGCATCCGCCGGCACAATCTGATCCACGAACAGATGGCGAGGTTCTTTCAAGGATTCCGCCGCGACGCGCATCCAATGGCAGTCATGGTTGCGAGCGTCGGCGCGCTGTCCGCGTTCTATCACGACTCGACCGATATTTCGGACCCGAAGCAGCGGATGATCGCGTCGATGCGGCTCATCGCGAAAATTCCGACGCTGGCGGCAATGGCCTATAAATACAACGTCGGCCAGCCCTTCGTGTATCCGAAGAACGATCTCGATTACGCGTCGAGCTTCATGCGCATGTGCTTTGCCACGCCGAACGAGGAGTACAAGGTCAATCCCGTGCTCGCGAGCGCGCTCGACAAGATCTTCATTCTGCATGCCGACCATGAGCAGAACGCCTCGACCTCGACGGTGCGGCTTGCGGGTTCGTCCGGCGCCAATCCCTTCGCCTGCATCGCGGCGGGCGTCGCCTGCCTCTGGGGCCCGGCCCATGGCGGCGCCAATGAAGCGGCGCTCAAAATGCTCGAAGAGATCGGCACGGTCGATAACATTCCGAAATTCATCGCCCGCGCCAAGGACAAAAACGATCCGTTCCGGCTGATGGGCTTCGGCCATCGTGTCTACAAAAACTATGATCCGCGTGCGAAAATCATGCAGAAAACCTGTCACGACGTTCTGCAGGCGGTCGGCAACACCGACGATCCGCTGCTCGATGTCGCGATGGAGCTCGAAAAGATCGCGCTCAGCGACGAATATTTCATCGAAAAGAAGCTCTATCCGAACATCGACTTCTATTCGGGCATCACCTTGAAGGCGATGGGCTTCCCGACCTCCATGTTCACCGTGCTCTTCGCCGTCGCCCGCACCGCCGGCTGGATTGCGCAGTGGAAGGAAATGATCGAGGATCCCGGCCAGAAGATCGGCCGGCCGCGACAGCTTTACACTGGCGCCCCGCGCCGCGATTATACGCCAGTCAACAAACGCTGAGACCAAATCCCACGTGAACGCGACCGCAACGGACGCCGATATCCTCGTCATCGGAACCGGTGCGGCCGGTCTTTCTGCCGCAATTGCGCTTGCCGACGCCGGCTTCACCGTTGCGGCGGTCGGCAGTCTCGAACAGTTCGGCAATGGCCGCACGGTCGCGCTCTTCGAGGCGTCGTTGCGCTTCTACGATGCGCTGAAGATTTGGCCGCGTCTTTCTGAATGCGCCGCCAGGATCGAGACGATCCGGATGGTCGACGCCACCCATGCGCGCATGCCCATTCCGCCAATCGAATTCGCAGCGCGCGAAATCGGCCTCGCCGCCTTCGGCGAGAACATCGAGAATGACGATCTCGTTCGCTGTCTCGCGACGATCGCAGCCGAGAAGCCATCGCTCTCGATCGCCAATGAGCGCCTCGTCGATCTCGTTGACGACGGCGATGCCATCGAGGCGGTCTTCCAATCCGGCCATCGGATCAGAGCCAAACTCATCGTCGCCGCCGACGGCCAGCGCTCGACCGTACGCGCCAAAGCGAAGATCGGCGCACGCCGCTGGACTTATCCGCAGACGGCGATGACCGCCTTGACCGCGCATGAGATGCCGCACAACGGCCTCTCGGTCGAATTCCATACCCGCAGCGGGCCCTGCACGCTTGTCCCTCTGCCGGCAAGCGCCAGTGCGCCGCATAGGTCGAGCGTCGTCTGGCTGATGCGGCCGGAAGAGGCCGCGCGCCGGCATAAGTTGAGCGGCGAGGATTTCGCCGCCGAACTCGAAGACCAGGTTAGCGCGATTTTCGGCGCCATGCGGCTCGACAGTCCCTTGGGCAGTTTTCCAATGACGGGACTGCGCGTCTCGCGCCTCACCGCGCGGCGGATCGCGCTTTTGGGGGAAGCCGCGCATGTCTTCCCGCCGCTCGCCGCGCAAGGCTTGAACCTCAGCCTGCGCGATACGGCGGCGCTTGTGGATTGCGTGAGTCGGGCGCGGACTGCAGGCGAGGATATCGGCTCGCCGTCCGTGCTCGCTTCCTATGCCGATGCGCGGCGCGCCGACATTTCGCTCCGCACGCATGGGATCGATATTCTCAACCGCTCGTTGCTCGCCGATTTCGTCCCCGTCGATCTCGTCCGCGGCGCGAGCTTTGTCGCCGTCAACATGATCGGTCCCTTGCGGCGCGCCATCATGCGAGAAGGGATTCTGCCGCGGGGCCATCTGCCGCCGCTGATGCAGAAGCCGCGCGCCATCCACAGCCAGGGGCGAAAGCGCTCGGTCTAAGCCCGGTCGATTTGTCGGCGTCGAACGGAAGCCTGATTCTCGCTTATGATGGGCCTCGGATCGACTCGGGTTGCCATTGGCGGCCGATGGTTAGCGCGAGCGCAAGGGGTAAGCACATCGCGCGTTGAGAGATTTTGGGCGGCAGACAATGCGTGATGCGACGACGGCGGGACGGATTCGCGCAAGCCGATGGGCGGCTTCGACTTGGCGTGGATTTTGGCGCGGCTTGATGCTCCGCTACCGCGCGGAGTCGCTTGCCTTACGCATCGCCGAAGGCGTTCTCAAACTGCTGCCGCTCGAGGCGGCCTCCGACATGTCGGGCTGGCTGTGGCGGCGTCTCGGGCCGCGCACCGGCAGAGAGAGGCATCGGCGCGCGCTGGCCAACTTGGCCCTCGCCTACCCGGAGATGACTTCGCAAAGTCGCGCTGTGTTTGCGGCGGCGATGTGGGAAAATCTCGGGCGTACTTTTGCAGAGAGCTTTCGGCTGGCGGAGATTGCAGAAAGCAACCGCCTGAGTTTTGACCTACCGGAGGGCTTTCGCGACGATCCTTCGGCACGCGTCGTCTGCGCGCCGCATCAGGGCAATTGGGAGATCGCGGTGCTCGCCGTCTCCTGCGGCAAGACGCAACCGGCCGGCGTCTATCAAAAGATCAAAAATCCCTTCGTCGATGCGCGCGTGCGGAAAATCCGCAGCTTTCTCTATCCCGGCGGTCTCTACCCCAAGACCCATTCGGCGCCGCGCCAGCTCATCCGTCACGCGCGCGAAGGCGGCACGCTCGCCATTCTCGCCGATCAGCGGGACATGCGCGGGCCGCGCGTAAAGTTTTTCGGCCAGCCGACACCCTCGACGCCTTTTCCGGCCATGGTCGCGCGCACGCTGGGTCTCAAGCTCTACGCCGGCCAGATCGTCCGCAAGCCTGGCGTGCGCTTTAAGATCACACTCGTCGAAATCCAAGTCCCCCAGACAGAGGACCGTGAGGCTGATATCCTTGCTGCGACGGCCGCACTACAGGCCGATTTCGAGCGAACGATCCGCCAGCATCCTGAGCAATGGATGTGGTCGCATCGCCGTTGGGGATGAGCCGACATTAAGGCGACATAAAAGACCGTGAAGCTGCGCTCTGCGCGACGTATTCGCGGCTTGCGTGTTGAACGATTTGTTTTTTCAGACCATTGATTGCGCGGCGTGATAGGGGGTTCCGATGACACATCGGCGGATCGCTCTTCGTTCATTGTTATTCTTGGTCTTTGGTTTTATCGCGATCGCAGCGCTGCCGCAGCGCGTATTCTCAGAAGACAAGTCCCCGCGGCTCACAGTTGGCGGTCATCTGATCAACCACGTCTTCATCATCACGCTGGAAAACAAAGGTTACGATGAGACCTTCGGCGAGAACTCGGAGGCCCCCTATCTCGCCCATGATCTGACGGCGCAAGGCGTCCTTCTCAAGCAATATTACGGGATCGGCCATGCGAGCCTCGACAATTACATTGCGATGATCAGCGGCCAGGCGGCGACGAAGGAAACGCGCGATGACTGCCGCACCTTTGCCGATTTTGTCGTTGACACGACCGACAAGAAGCATCCAAACGGAAAAACCGATTACGACCAGCTCATCGGCCACGGCTGCGTTTATCCAAACACTTTGCCGACGCTTGCCAATCAGCTGGAGAACAATGGCATGAGCTGGCACGGCTATATGGAAGACATGGGCAATGACCCGCGCCGCGAGAGCGCCACCTGCGGCCATCCGATGATCGACCGTGACGATCATACGCAGAAGGCCGAGGCACCATCGATCGTTATTCCGCGCGGCGACGGCTATGCCGCGCGCCACAACCCCTTCGTCTATTTTCACTCCATTATCGACCATCAAAAAGATTGCGATGCCAATGTCGTCAATCTCGACCACCTCGTGCAGGATCTGAATTCGCTAGCGACGACCGCAAATTTCATCTTCATCACGCCCAATCTCTGCAATGACGCCCACGACGCCCGATGCGCTGACGGTGGACCCGGCGGATTGCCGGCCGCCGATATATTCCTGAGAAAATGGGTCCCGATCATCACGCGGTCGCCGGCCTATATCAACGACGGCCTGTTGATCATCAATTTCGACGAGGCTGATTTCGATGAACGTTCAACCTCGCCCTCCGGAGTCACGACGTTGACTGAATATGGCGAGAGCTGCTGCAACGAACAGCCGGGCCCCAATATCGGTTCGTTTCCGCACCAGGAACAATCGGGCACGACAATCTATGCGACCAAGAATTTCGGCGGCGATCGCACTGGCGCCGTGCTGTTGTCGCCCTTCCTGAAGGAGGGCAGCATCGCCAACACGCCCTTCAACCATTATTCGATGCTGAAGACGATTGAGGATTTGTTCGGGCTCGACTATCTCGGCTATGCGGGCCAGCCGGGTCTCATCGGCTTCTTCGGCTGCGTCTCGTCCGACGTCGCGGTCAAGGACGACCCGAAAGCCGATCCATGCAAGATCAAGTAAGGTGATGTGACGTGCAGATCGCGACCTGGAACGTCAATTCGGTCCGTCAGAGAACTGAGCATCTCCTGCGCTATCTCAGGGAGGTCGGCCCCGATGTGCTCTGCCTGCAGGAATTGAAATGCGTGGCCGAGGCGTTTCCGCTCTCTGAAGTCGAAGGCTGCGGCTACAATGCCGCCGTCCACGGCCAAAAAGGTTTCAACGGCGTCGCGATCCTCTCCAAACATCCGCTCGAAGTCACGCGCGGCCTTCCGGGCGACGAGGAGGATGCGCATGCGCGCTATATCGAAGCGATCGTTCCGGATGGCTCTCGCATTGTCCGCGTCGGCTGTCTTTATCTGCCGAACGGCAATCCGCCAGGTACGGATAAATATGCCTATAAGCTCGCTTGGATGGACCGGCTGAAGGCGCATGCGAAGCGACTGCTCGCTTTCGAAGAACCGCTTATTCTCGCCGGCGACTACAATGTGATCCCAGAGCCGCGCGATTGTTTCGACCCGGCGAGCTGGGAAGGCGACGCGCTCTTCTTGCCGGAGACACGGGAGAAGTTTCGCGCGCTGATCAATCTCGGCTTCACCGACGCGCTGCGCGCCACGACGGATGCGGCGGGGCTCTACACCTTCTGGGATTATCAGGCGGGCTGCTGGCAAAAGAACAAGGGCATCCGCATCGATCATCTGCTGTTGTCGCCGCAGGCGGCCGACAGGCTGACCGACGTTGTGATCGACAAGGAACTGCGCGGCGAAGACAAGCCCTCCGACCATGTGCCGATCAGAGCAACGCTCCAGTAAAGCCGCTGTAAGACTAGCGCAAAGGCGCGGCTGATCTTATGTTGATTGGTCAAAGCGCCAACAACGAGCGCCCTCCTCCGGCGAAAACGCCGGCCCGTCAGAACTCATGATCGACAAATTAGAATTCTTCATCGCCGTTGCGCGCGAAAAGAGCTTCAGCCGCGCCGCGGAGAGCTGCGGGATCACGCAGCCGACCTTGTCGGCGGCCATCAAGCAATTGGAAGACAGTCTCGGCGTTCTGCTCATCAACCGCAGCTCGCGTTTCCACGGGCTGACGGCAGAAGGCGAGCGCGTCCTCGATTGGGCGAAGCGGATCGTCAGCGATGCGCGCGCCATGCGCCAGGACGTCCGCACGCTGAAGAGCGGCCTCATCGGTCATTTGCGGATCGCCGCCATTCCGACGGCGCTGACGATGGTGGCGTCGCTAACGACGCCGTTTCGCGCCAAGCACCCGAATGTGCGCTTCAGCGTCTTGTCGATGACCTCGATCGAAATCCTGTCGGCACTCGACAATCTGGAGATCGACGCCGGCATCAGCTATCTCGACAATGAACCTCTCGGGAATGTGAGAACGCTCCCGCTCTACATCGAGCGCTATCGGCTCGTCACCTTCGACGACAGTCCCTTCGCCAATCGCGATACCGTAACCTGGGCGGAAGTCGGCCGCATTCCCCTTTGCCTCCTCACCCCCGACATGCAGAACCGCCGGATCATCGACCATCTTCTGGCAAGTTCCGGGAGCGAGGCCGCCCCGACCCTCGAATCGAATTCGGTCATCGCGCTCTTTGCCCATGTTCGGACCGGGCGCTGGGCCTCCGTCATGTCGGAGAAACTCGTCGAAACGCTCGGCCTTATCGAGCCGATCAAATCGATCCCGATCGTCGATCCACAGGTCGTTCACCAGATCGGCCTTGTCGTCCCATTCCGCGAGCCGATGGCGCCTCTGGCAGCTGCGCTGTTCAGCGAAGCCAAGACTTTTGGTGCAACGCAAAATTCTATCGAACCGTGATCATTGATAGAAAAAAGCTATAACGTCACGGAAGCGCTTTATTGAACTCGTCAGAAGGAAGATTAAAGTTTTTGCATCTAGCTTGGGGCGGTATGTCACATGGCTGGGTGAGCGCTTATCTCTGGGGCAGGAAGCGTATTGATCGGCAAAGCCGAATATTCGGCCATGGATGCCGAGCCGCGAAATAATAAGGTTTTGGTGGAAACATGCCCGAGACGCCCGTCTTTGATGAAGACCGCGCGCGGTTAATTATCGCCGAGCATTTGGGCCTCGAAGGCCCGCTGCTGCCCATCCTGCATGCGATGAATGAGGAATTCGGTTTCGTCAGCGACGAAGCTGTGCCGCTGATCGCCGAAGCGCTCAACCTGACCCGCGCCGAAGTCCATGGCGTCCTCACCTTCTATCACGACTTCCGCCGCCATCCGGGTGGCCGGCACACGCTGAAAATCTGCCGCGCGGAGGCCTGTCAGAGCCTCGGCAGCGAAGGCGTCGCCCGCGGACTTTTAGCGAAGCTCGGCGTCGATTGGCACGGCACAACCAAGGACGGCGAGATCACCGTTCAGCCCGTCTATTGCCTCGGCCTCTGTGCCAATGGGCCCTCTGCCCTCCTCGACGATCATCCGATTGCCCGCCTCGACAAAGAACGCCTCGCCGACGCCATTGAAGAGGTCTGCGGGCCATGACGAAGGTTTACGTCCCCAGAGACGTTGTCGCCCTCGCCCTTGGCGCCGATCGGCTGGTGAAGAAGATCAAGGAGCTTGCCTCCGCCCGGGGCGAAGCCGTCACCATCGTCCGCAACGGCTCGCGCGGTATGTTCTTTCTCGAGCCAATGATCGAGGTCGAAACGGCGCAAGGCCGGATCGCCTATGGTCCTGTCACCGCGGCCGATCTTCCCTCGCTCTTCGACGCCGGTTTCCTCAAGGGCGGTGCCCATAAGCTCCGCATCGGCAAGCCGGAAGACCATCCCTATCTCGCCAAACAGACTCGCCTCACCTTCGCCCGCTGCGGCATCACCGATCCGGTCTCGATCGAAGACTATGAGGCGCATGACGGCTGGAAAGGCCTGAAACGCGCCATCGAAATCGGCTCGGCCGCGATCATCACCGAAGTCACGCAATCGGGCCTGCGCGGCCGTGGCGGCGCTGGCTTCCCGACCGGCATCAAATGGAAGACGGTCGCCGACTGCGCGGGCGACCGCAAATATGTTGTCTGCAATGCGGATGAGGGCGATAGCGGCACCTTCGCCGACCGCATGGTGCTCGAAGGCGACCCCTACATGCTCATCGAAGGCATGGCCATTTGCGCCGTCGCCGTCGGCGCGACCAAGGGCTACGTCTATTGCCGCTCCGAATATCCGCATGGTGCGCGCGCCTTCAACGAGGCGCTGAAACATGCGCGCGACGCGGGCTGGCTCGGCCGCAAGATTAAGGGTTCGAACTACAGCTTCGACATTGAGCTGCGCATGGGCGCAGGCGCCTATGTCTGCGGCGAAGAGACGGCTCTGCTCGAAAGCCTCGAAGGCCGCCGCGGTATCGTCCGCGCCAAGCCGCCGCTGCCGGCGCATAAGGGCCTTTTTCAGCAACCGACCGTCTGCAACAACGTTCTCTCCTTTGCAGCGGCGCCGTTCATCCTGTCCGAAGGCGGCAAAGCTTACGCGGATTACGGCATGGGCCGCTCTCGCGGCACGATGCCAATTCAGATCGCCGGCAATGTTAAATACGGCGGCCTCTATGAGACCGCCTTCGGCGTGACGCTCGGCGAACTCGTCGAGGACATCGGCGGCGGCACGCTGTCCGGCCGCCCGGTCCGTGCGGTCCAGTGCGGCGGCCCGCTTGGCGCCTATTTCCCGAAGGGCCTCTTTGATACGCCCTTCGATTACGAGGCCTTCGCGGCGAAGGACGGCCTGATCGGCCACGGTGGCATCGTCGTCTTCGACGATACCGTCGATATGGCTGAGATGGCGCGCTTCGCGATGGAATTCTGTGCTATCGAGAGCTGTGGCAAGTGCACACCTTGCCGGCTTGGTTCGACACGCGGCCAGGAGACGGTCGAACGGGTGATGCGCGGCGAGAACGTCGCCGCCAATCTCACCGTTTTGGAAGATCTCTGCCAGACCATGAAATTTGGCTCACTTTGTGCACTTGGTGGCTTTGCGCCCTATCCTGTTTTGAGCGCGCTTCGCCATTTCCCGGAAGATTTCCGGCCGCAACATGCGGCGGCGGCCGAATGAGGAAAAGGCCATGACACTGATTCATGAAACCGACTACGGCACGCCCGCTTCGAAATCCGAGCAGCAGGTCACGCTGACGATCGACGGTCAGAACGTCACGGTTCCCGCCGGGACCTCGATCATGCGCGCCGCCATGGAAATGGGCACGGAAATCCCGAAGCTCTGCGCCACCGACATGGTCGATGCCTTCGGCTCCTGCCGCCTTTGCCTTGTCGAGATCGAAGGCCGCGCCGGAACGCCGGCCTCCTGCACGACGCCGGTCGCGCCCGGCATGGTCGTCAAGACGCAGACCGAGCGCCTCAAGACGCTGCGCAAGGGCGTGATGGAGCTCTATATCTCCGATCATCCACTCGATTGCCTCACCTGCGCTGCCAACGGCAATTGCGAACTGCAAACGCAAGCCGGCGCCGTCGGCCTGCGCGAAGTCCGCTACGGCTACGAAGGCAAGAACCATCTGCACGATCAGAAGGACGTCTCGAACCCCTATTTCAACTACGATCCGTCGAAATGCATCGTCTGCAATCGCTGCGTCCGCGCCTGCGAAGAAGTGCAAGGCACATTCGCGCTGACGGTCGATGGGCGCGGCTTCGAGAGCCGCATCTCGCCCGGCCAGTTCCAACCCTTCATGGAATCCGAATGCGTGTCCTGCGGCGCCTGCGTGCAGGCCTGCCCCACTGCGACGCTGATCGAAAAGGCCGTCGTCGAAATCGGCCAGCCGGAGCATTCGGCGGTCACGACCTGCGCTTATTGCGGCGTCGGCTGCAGTTTCAAGGCCGAAATGCGCGGCGAAGAACTCGTTCGCATGGTGCCCTGGAAAGACGGCAAAGCGAACCACGGCCATTCCTGCATCAAGGGCCGTTTCGCTTGGGGCTATGCCCAGCACAAAGAGCGCATTCTGAAGCCGATGATCCGCGAAAAGATCACCGATCCCTGGCGCGAAGTCTCCTGGGACGAGGCGATCGCTCACACGGCCTCCGAATTCAAGCGCATCCAGGCGAAATACGGCAGGGACTCCGTCGGCGCGATTACATCGTCGCGCTGCACGAACGAAGAGACCTATCTCGTTCAAAAACTTGTCCGCGCCACCTTCGGCAACAACAATGTCGATACCTGCGCCCGCGTCTGCCATTCGCCGACCGGCTACGGGCTTTCGAAGACCTATGGCACCTCGGCCGGCACACAGGATTTCGACTCGGTCGAGGATGCGGACGTCATCCTCGTCATCGGCGCCAATCCGACCGATGCCCATCCGGTCTTCGCTTCGCATATGAAGAAGCGTCTGCGCCAGGGCGCGAAGCTCATCATCGTCGATCCGCGCAAGATCGATCTCGTCCGCTCGCCCCATGTCAAAGCCGATTATCATCTGCCGTTGAAGCCCGGCACCAATGTCGCGGTCCTCGACGCCATGGCGCATGTCATCGTCACCGAAGGCCTCCTCAACGAAGCCTTCGTTCGCGAGCGTTGTGATTGGGATGAGTTCTCCGATTGGGCGCGCTTTATCTCCGAGCCGCGCAACAGCCCGGAGGAAGTCGCCAAGATTTCGGGCGTCCCCGCCGAGATGATCCGCTCGGCCGCGCGTCTCTATGCAACAGGCGGCAATGCCGCGATCTACTACGGCCTCGGCGTGACCGAGCACAGCCAAGGCACCACGACCGTCATCGCCATCGCCAATCTCGCCATGGCGACCGGCAACCTCGGTCGTCGCGGCGTCGGCGTCAATCCGCTGCGCGGCCAGAACAATGTCCAGGGCGCCTGCGACATGGGTTCCTTCCCGCATGAGTTCACGAACTATCGCCACGTGTCCGACGACACGACCCGCAAGATGTTCGAAGATCTCTGGGGCGTGCCGCTCCAAAAAGAGCCGGGCCTGCGCATCCCCAACATGATCGATGCTGCGGTGGATGGCACGTTCAAAGGCATTTACATCCAGGGCGAGGACATTCTTCAGTCCGACCCCGACACGCATCATATGGCCGGCGGCCTTGCGGCGATGGAATGCGTCGTCGTCCAGGATCTCTTCCTCAATGAGACGGCGAATTACGCGCATGTCTTCCTGCCCGGCTGCACCTTCCTCGAGAAGGACGGCACCTTCACCAATGCCGAGCGTCGCGTGCAACTCATCCGCAAGGTGATGTCGCCGAAGAACGGCTATGGCGATTGGGAGATCACCCAGCTGCTCTCCAATGCGCTCGGCTATCCCATGCATTACAATCATCCGAGCGAGATCATGGACGAAATCGCGGCGACCTCGCCAGGCTTCACCAACATCTCCTTCAAGCACCTCGACGAAGTCGGCTCCGTGCAGTGGCCGTGCAACGACAAGGCGCCGGAAGGCACGCCGATCATGCACATTGGCACCTTCGCGCGTGGCAAGGGCAAGTTCATCCTCACCGAATATGTGCCGACCGACGAGAAGACGGGGCCGCGTTTCCCGCTGCTTCTCACCACCGGCCGTATTCTCAGCCAGTACAATGTCGGCGCGCAGACACGGCGCACCGCCAATTCGCTCTGGCATGAAGAGGACGTGCTCGAAATCCATCCGCATGACGCCGAGAACCGCGGCGTTCGCGACGGCGACTGGGTGAAACTGCAGAGCCGCACGGGCGACACGACGCTGCGCGCCAAAGTGACCGACCGCGTCGCTCCGGGCGTCGTCTATACAACCTTCCATCATCCATCGACCCAGGCCAATGTTGTTACGACCGACTTCTCCGATTGGGCGACCAACTGCCCCGAGTACAAGGTCACGGCCGTGCAGATCTCAACCTCGAACGGGCCGAGCGATTGGCAGGAGCAGTATCGCGAACTCACCGAACAGAGCCGCCGGATCGCCGGCACGGTCGAAGCTGCGGAATGAGTTCGACACCGGAAGATGGCGAAGCGCCTCTGGCGCTTCCCTCGCCGACAGTGGATGTCCCCTGTATCGCGCAGCGGGGCGCGCGCGCCCGCAAAGCGGATCGTTGCGTTCCCCAGGAAACCGCCGTCGCGCTGACCTATAATGGCTCGACGCATGCGGTGATGATGGCGACGCCCGCCGATCTCGAAGACTTTGCGCTCGGCTTTTCGCTGACCGAAGGCGTGATCGAACAATCAGCCGATATCGACAGCCTCGAGATCGTTCCCACGCCGCTCGGCGTCGAAGTCCGCATCTGGCTGAAGGAAGACCGCGCTAAGAGCTATGTCGGGCGCAAACGCAGCATGGCCGGGCCCACGGGCTGCGGGCTCTGCGGCGTTGAAAGCCTTGAAGCCGCCATGCGGCCTTTGCCAAAAGTCGGTAAGCCCAGCTGGCAGATCACGCCCAATGCAATTACGACGGCAATGGCCTCGCTCGATCCGGCGCAGACACTCAATCAGAAAACCCATGCCGTGCACGCCGCGGCCTTCTGGACGCCAGGCGAAGGTCTGGTGGCGCTGCGCGAAGATGTCGGCCGTCACAATGCGCTCGACAAGCTCGCGGGCGCGCTGATCCGCGCGGGACGCAATGCGTCGTCCGGCATCATCGTGATGACAAGCCGCGTCTCGATCGAACTCATTCAAAAAGCGGCGCGGCTCGATGCGCCGGTGCTCGCCGCCGTCTCCGCGCCGACCGCCGCTGCCATTCGTCTTGCTGATGAGGCCGGCATGACGCTCGTCGGCGTCGCGCGCCGCCAGGACTTCGAAATCTTCACCCATCCCGACAAAATCACGAGCGAAACGTCCCGCCATGTCGCATGACCATTCCCTCGACAGATTGATTTATATGGCCAATCAGATCGAAAAATTCTTTCAGGCCAATGGCCATGACGCAGCGGTCGCCGGCATCGCCGATCACATCGCCAAGTTTTGGGACCCGCGCATGCGCAAGAATATCTATGCGCATATCGATGCCGGCGGCAAAGGGCTCGATCCGCTGACTAAGGAAGCGCTTGAGGTGCTTCGCAAGAAAGACCCGATCGCCAAGCAAGGCTCAGATGGCAATGTTGTCGATGAGCCGCGTCGTGCCGAGCCGAGCCGCCACTAGGAGCCGCACAGGGCTTTCCTTCGCGCTCGCGATCGGCTCCAGCGTCTCCGCGTTGCGCGCCTCAACATAATCCGGCACGAAGCCCGCTGCCTCCAGCGTTTTCCGCGCATCTTGAAGCGCGGTCTCAATCGCCGTGCTGGCGCGCAGCGCCTTCGCGCATGCGCAAAGCGCCTCATAAAGACGCCGCGCACGCGCGCGCTCTTCCTTCGAGAGATACAGATTGCGCGAGGAGAGCGCGAGCCCGTCCGGCTCGCGCAATGTCGGCGCGCCGATAATTTCGACGGGCAGATCGAGATCGCGGACCATCCGCGTGATGACTTTCAACTGCTGAAAATCCTTCTCGCCGAAGAGCGCGACATCGGGCTGACATTGTATAAAGAGCTTGGCGACGACCGTCGCGACGCCGGCAAAATGCGTCGGCCGAAATTTGTCTTCGAGACCGACCGTCGCCGGCCCCGCAACGGAGATCGTTGTCGCGAACCCCTCCGGATACATTTCCGCGACAGTGGGTGCGAAGATGAGATCGCCTTTGGCGCCGGCGAATTTCGCTGCGTCCTCGGCAAAACGGCGCGGATAGGCGGCGAAATCCTCATTCGGCGCGAATTGCGTCGGATTGACGAAGATCGACATGACGACGCGGTCGGCGCGGCGTTGCGCTTCCTCGACAAGCGAGAGATGACCGGCATGCAGCGCGCCCATAGTCGGGACAAGCGCGATGCGCGCGCCTGCCGCGCGCCATTCAGAGACAGTCGCGCGCAGCGCCGCAACCGTGCGCGCGACAGGCACGCCGCTTTCGACGTCCAACCGATCCGACACGTTCAAATTCCCTTTAGACGAATGGCGCGACGCTCACTTGGGCCTGAACTGACCGGGGCCGAACCGCCGAGCAACGAAAGCGAAGCGATATACGGCTCCGGCAATTCCCAGCTCCTGGCTGCGGCAATGATCGCGTCGAGATAGGCCGGCGCGGGCGTGCCCTCCTGTGCGGAGGCTCCGACATAGAGGAGCGCGCGCATCGGCGCGGCGCTATCACGCACGACAGGCTGCGTGATTTTCTGATAAAGGCGCCCCACGTTCTCATACCGATCGAGCGCGTGCATATCGGCAAAGGGCAGATCGTAGAGCACACCGTGGACCGCGCCTTGCGCATCGCGTTTCACGGAAGCAAAGCCTGATTCCATGATGAAGAAGCGATGCCGCATCAGGCTCGCGCGGCCGAGCGGCTTGGCCTTCGGGCAGCGCCCCTGCATCGCGTCGCGATCCATATTCGAGCCATAGGCAAAATAGAGCGGCATTAGAGAAACTCCATAATGCTCGCCTCAAAGGCGACGGACGCGCCGGCGTCGATGTGAATGACGCTCACGGTCGCGTCCCATTCCGCGGTCAAGACCGTCTCCATTTTCATCGCTTCGATGACGCAGAGCGGTTCGCCCGCTTTGACGCTTTGACCGACCGTCACCAGAACGGATTTGACGAGCGCCGGCATGGGCGCGCGCAGGCTCCGGCTTCGCGCTGCGTTCCGCTTTTGCGGCATCAGCGCGAAAAGCTCTGCCTGACGCGGGCTCAGGACGCAAGTCTCAACCGCGATGCCGCGCCATTGCAGAAGGATGCGGTTTGGTCTAGCCCGAACCTGGACGAACACTGCCTCGGCATCGATGCGGCCGGCCCAGAGCTTTTGTCCCGGCCGCCAGTCGGATTGGCAGAAGAAAGAACGCTGCGAGCCGGGAAAGGAAACGCCGGTCCCTGCCTCGGCAGTCGAAACTTTGACTAGTAACGACTGTCCATCGATCAAAACGCAACGCTCCGTTTCCGCCGCGTCGGACTCCCGATCCTAAAGATTTCCGTTGATGAATTGCTGATGCTGCATCAGCGCGGCCAAAAAAGTGAGATTGTTGCCGACGCCCTCGATGACGAATTGATCGAGCGCGTCCGCCTGTACCAGCCGCGCGGCGTCGCGATCGGCGGCATGGGTGATGAGCTTGCCGATCATGGGATCATAGAATGTCGAGACCTCGCTACCTTCTTCCACGCCGATGTCGCAGCGCAGGCGCGCGCCGGGTCGCGATTGTATCGGAAGCCGGAATGTCACGAGCCGGCCGGACGACGGCAGAAAACTGCGGCTTGGTTCTTCTGCATAGAGCCGGCTCTCGATCGCCCAGCCGGTGAATGTCACATCGGCCTGGCTGAATGACAGAGCTTCACCCGCAGCGACGCGGATCATCTGTTCGACAAGATCGATGCCGGTCACGCATTCCGTCACCGGATGCTCCACCTGAAGCCGCGTGTTCATTTCGAGGAAATAGAATTGGCGGCTTACCGGATCGACAAGAAATTCGACAGTCCCGGCGGAATCGTAATCCACGGTATCGGCCAGCGCGAGCGCCTGGCGCGCCATGGCCGCGCGCATCGCGGCATCGACAAAGGGCGACGGCGATTCTTCGATGATCTTCTGATGCCGGCGCTGGATCGAACATTCGCGTTCGCCGAGATGAATGCGATGGCCGAAGCGGTCGCCAAGAATCTGGATCTCGATATGCCGCGCATGGGCGATGAATTTCTCGATGAACAGGCGACCATCGCCAAAGGCCGCCCCCGCCTCGGATCTTCCGCGCGCAAAGGCGCTCGCCATTTCTGATGGCGCGCGCACGATCCGCATACCGTTGCCGCCGCCGCCCTCCACTGGTTTGAGGAGGACCGGATAGTCGATCGCCTCCGCGATCTCCAAGGCTTGCGCCGCATCAGCGACGGCGCCCGAATAGCCGGGGAGAATCGATACGCCCGCCGCGCGCGTGAGTTCCTTTGCGGCAACCTTGTCGCCCATCAGTTCGAGCGCTTGGGCGTTGGGTCCGACGAAAACGACGCCCGCGTCTTCCACCGCCTCGGCAAAGGCAGCGCTTTCGGAAAGAAAGCCATAACCCGGATGAACGGCCTCCGCGCCGGAGGCGCGACAGGCCGCGATGATGGCATCGATCGAAAGATAAGAGTTCGCCGCCGGCGGCGGACCGATGCAGATTGCTTCTTCCGCCGCGGCGACGAAGGGCGCTCTGCGATCCGCTTCGGAATAGACGGCGACGCAGGCGATCCCCATCCGCCGCGCCGTCCTGATGATGCGACAGGCGATCTCGCCGCGATTGGCGATGAGGATTTTTTTGAACATGGCGGCGCGCGATCCGACCCTCACCGGCTTCTACGCAAGCCGGGGCGTCGGGTCCATAGGCCAGGAACCTTGCGCCAGCGCCTCGGCAATCCGCATCCGCGTCTCTGCTGGCGCCACGATCGCATCGACAAGATCGGCGCCTGCCGAGGCGAGCGAGTGGAGATGGGCGGCCGATGCCCCGCCCGTCAGCGCAATGCGCGCGCTGGGCCACGCGTAAATTGTCGCGCCGCTGTCGCCCGCTCCCATCGCCAGAGCCGCCGCGCCGATGGCGTTGCGGAGAATGACGACGATCTTCGCCACCGGCACCTGCGTGATGGCCGCGTGAAGCGCCGCCGCTTCGCGGACAATGCCGCCATGCTCCTGCATCACGCCCGGCAGAAAGCCCGGCACATCGACCAGGCTCAGGATTGCGATTTCCAAGCGCCCGCAAAGCGC
>JBEKNV010000009.1:0-76480 GCA_049522395.1 Methylovirgula sp. | reverse complement strand
GAGTTCCGCGGTGATCGCGCCCGTCGCGTCGCGGTCGAGGGAGGCGCGGACAAAATCCCTTCTGCCGGGTTTCTTCTGAAACGCGAAACCGGCTTTCACCTTGAACGACGGCAGCGGCTCGGCCGGCGCACCTTGGAGCGCGGCGATGAGCGGCCGAACGAGCGCGGCGAAACAGACGAAAGCGGCAACCGGATTGCCGGGAAGTCCGATGAACGGCGTCATTCGGAGCATGCCCATGGCCACAGGCCCGCCGGGTTTGATCGCCAATTTCCAAAAGGACAGCGCGCCATGTTCCTGAAGCGCCAGGCGCACGTGATCCTCCTCGCCCACCGAGACGCCGCCCGACGTGACGATGAGATTATGCGTCTCGGCGGCGCGCATCAGTGCCGAGGAGATCGCGTTGCGATTGTCAGGCAGAACGCCGAGATCAGCGGCGTCGGCGCCTTGGCGCTTGAGCATCGTAAGAAGCATAAACCGGTTCGCGTCATAGACACTCGCGTCGCTTGCCGGCGTGCCCGGCGCGAGGATTTCATCGCCGGTCGAGAACACGGCGGCTTTTAATCTGGGTCGCACCGCGAGTTCGGCGACTCCAAGGGCCGCCGCAAGCCCAATATCCTCCGGCATGAGCCGGCGCCCCGCATTGAGCGCGACGCTGCCGCGGGAAACATCTTTGCCTTGCCGACGCAGATTGGCGCCTTTGGCGATTCCGGCAGGCAGCAGGACCGCGCCATCTTCTGTGGCGCAATCCTCTTGCATGATGATCGTATCGAAACCATCTGGCACTTTCGCGCCGGTGAAGATGCGCACCGCGCAGGGCTCTGCTGGCACTTTCTCAAGCGCATGGCCTGCGGCGACGCGGCCGGCGAGCGGAAGCTTCGTTTGCTGTCCGGGTTTCAGATCTTTGAAGCGCACGGCATAGCCGTCCATCGCGGAATTATCGAAACGCGGCAGATCGATCGGCGCGATGAGATCTTCCGCGAGCACGCGGCCTTCGGCCTCCGTGAGCAGCACGATCATGCGCGCCGTCGTTGCCGGAACGCGCGCCATGATGAGGCCGACGGCCTCTTCGAGGGAAAGAAGTCCCTTGCCGACGGAAAAGAGATCTTTGCTGAATTGTACCATGAGACTGTCGTCGCGCAGATTATCGAGACGCCGAGAGCTGGCGCAAAGTCTCGTCAACGGGCTCGGCGAATTTCAGAACGAGGTCGGCGACACCGGAAATATCGTCGAGATGGGCGTAGGGCAGGGCGCTTTTGAACAGGCCGCCGACGGCGGGTTCGTCGCTGGCGATGGCCTTGATGTTAGGGTCGTCGGGGAAAATGAATGGCTTGCCGTTTTCCTTTCGGTGCACCTCCAGCTTCGCGTGATGGTCGGCTTTGAATCCTTCGATGACCAGGAGATCGACGGGTTCGAGCTTCGCAATCAGCGTGGCGAGCGGCGGCTCCGGTGCACCGCGGAGTTCATGCATCAGGGCGAAGCGGTTCGAGGAGGCGATGAGCACCTCATGCGCACCCGCCTCGCGATGGCGGAAGGAGTCTTTTCCCGGCTGATCGACATCGAAGTTATGATGCGCATGTTTCAACGTCGAGACGCTGAGGCGGCGCGCCTTCAATTCGGGAATGAGACGAACGATTAAGGTCGTCTTGCCGGCGCCGCTCCATCCCGCTAAACCGATGACACGCATCATGTGCCTCTTGTTATCGTCAACGCGTCGCCTCAAAACTTGCGGTGTCGATGGTGAAACTGCCGTCGGCTTCGATTGCGAAATGCTCTTTCACATCGGCCGCGACCAGCGCCTGCAAGGAACGGATCGCCGCGACATGCGGCGCAGGCGTGTTGATGCGCGCGATCCAGCTCGCGAAATCGAGATGGAGACGGCGCGGAGTCACCGTGCTCGGCGTGAATCCGGCAGCCGCCAAAAAGCGCGTCCATTCAGACACCGTGTAATTGCGAACATGGGAAGGATCGCGCAGCATTTCGAGCGCCTGCAGGAAACTGTCGAGCACGGTCCGCCCGGGCGCCACGACATCCATAAAGACCGCGCGCCCGCCTGGGACCAGCACACGGTGTGCCTCGCTTAACGCGCGGCCGAGATCGCTCCAATGATGCGCACTGTAGCGGCTGACGACCAAGTCGAAGCTTGAATCAGGGAAGGGGAGGGACTCGGCTGCCCCTTGCTCGAAGGAAACATTGGCGAGGCCGCGTTCCTGGGCGAGGCGTTCTGCGGCGGCGAGCATCGGCGCTGCGAGATCATAGGCCGTCACATGCTGTACGAGGGGCGCGACACGCAGGCTGACATGGCCAGCGCCGCAGCCGAGATCGAGCACGCGGCCTACAGGGTGCGCCGCTAGCAAAGTACAGAGAGCGTCGAGATCCGCGCCTTGCGCATGGACCGCGCTTTCGACATAGGCTTTCGCGCGCGGACCGAATTGCGCCACGACGAGGCGCTGCTGCGCATTTTCCATCATTGTCTTCCTTTTGACCGTGACCGTTTTACCAGAGGCTGGAGTTCAAAGCAGCGTTTGGCTACGCTGCATGACATGTCAACCGATGCCGTCCTTCGCCTCGATCTCCGCGGCCTCAAATGCCCTCTGCCTGTGTTGCGCACGCAGAAACGTCTCGACCGTCTCGGCCCGGGCGAGCGCGTCATCGTCGAATGCACCGATCCGCTCTCGATGATCGACATTCCGCATCTCGTTCATGTCCGCGGCGACGTTCTGGAAGAGAAGATTGAGCGCGACGGCCTCTATGTCTTCCATATCCGCGCCAGAAGCGAGAACCGCGACTGATCGACCCGCGCGCTTACTAACGCGCCAAGCCTTTCTCTATGAGCTTCTCGGCGGCGGCAAGATCATTCGCGTCATTAATGTTGAGGAACGGGTCGAACGGCGTGACGGGCCATTCGGCATAAGCCACAGAATAGCGTTCCTGAAAGCTTTCGATCTTGCGAACGCCTTCGTCGATCAGCGCATGGCGCAGATCCTCTCTGATCGAGACCGGCCAGAGCGCAATGACAAAATGCGTTTGTTCGCCCGAGCGCGCGCAGGCGATCTCGGCGCCTTGATGGAGACGCGCTCGATGCAGCCGCGC
Organism: Methylovirgula sp.; assembly: GCA_049522395.1. Classification (GTDB taxonomy): domain Bacteria; phylum Pseudomonadota; class Alphaproteobacteria; order Rhizobiales; family Beijerinckiaceae; genus Methylovirgula. The sequence goes on along the minus strand of JBEKNV010000009.1, from coordinate 73,390 downwards.
GACAAGGTCGGCGGGGAAGAAGGGCGTGTCCGTCGCGATGCTCAGCGCAAAGCGGACTTCCGGCAGATAGTTGGCGATGAAATCGAGGCCGGCGAGAATGCCGGCAAGCGGGCCGGCAAAATCAGGCGCGGCGTCGCTGACGACAGGCAGACCATAAGCGCTGAATCGCGCGGGATTTCCCCCCGCACTGATCAACATGGCATCGCATTGCGGACGCAGCGCCGCTATCGCGCGCGCGAAAAGCGGCACGCCGCCGATCGAGAGGAACGGCTTATCGCCGCCGCCCATGCGGCGCGATCGACCTCCGGCGAGAAGAATTCCGGCGGTCGTCTCGATCCATGAGGTGGCGGCGTTCGGCACTGCGTGCGGCTCCAAAATTCAACGCGGCTTCCTGGCATCCCAGGGCAAAGATCGACCGCAAGATCGGCGGCCCAACTGGTCATTTCGCAGCTGCGAGCAGACCAGTGTTCCGATCGCATCTATCCCCTGCCATCCTACTTTAGACGGATGCGTCCTATGGTCGCCCTCTTGCTCCTATGGTAAAAGGGGAAATCGGAGTCGCGCGACAAAACACGCGAGGCAAACATACCTCGTGGCAGATTCCGGATCAAAAAACACAATGTTTTCAGGGGGAAATCATGTCGCACTTAACTGCATTGTCGATCAGTATCGCGGTCCTGGGCGCCATTTGGGCGTTTCTGGCGCTCGGGCCACTTAGCGGTTACGCGCTCGTCTGGGTCGGGTTCATCGCCTGGGGTTGCTTCTTCGCGGCGGGTGGCGACAACACCGCGCTGGTGAAGACGATCGTCGGCACGATCTACGGCGCCATCGTCGGCTGGATTGCTCTGGCGATCATCGCCAATGTTGCGGTTCCCGCGCTCGGCACGGTCTGGCCGGCGCTCGTTGTCGGCGTCACAGTGTTCTTCCTGGTGATTGTGGCATCGATCGACGTCTTGTCCGTCGTTCCGGCCAATGTCTATGGCTATGCGGCCTTCGTCGGCTACACGCTGACAAAGGGTGCAACGGGCGATCTGACAACGGCGTCAGGCACCAATCCGATCGTGCCCATCATCATCTCGCTCGTGCTCGGCGCTTTGTTCGGTTATGCGTCCGGCCAGCTTGCCAACATGATCTCTGGCAAGAAATAATAACGAGCGCTTTCGTCTGAAATTATTTTGAGACAAAACGGCCCTTGCATCGGTGCGATGCAAGGGCTTTATTGTTGCACACTCAAAACCGATACCAGAGCGCCGCTGTCGGCCCGAGTTCGCGGCCGGCATTCGCCCCGAAAACTGACGCGAAGAAGCCGCCTTCCACAGACCATTGTTGCGACAGATCGTAAACGACGCTGGGCTGAAGTTTCATCCAGTACCAAGGAGCGCAGACCGCGCCGCCTGCTGGTGAGATTGTCGAATAGCTCGCAAGCAAAAGCATAAGTTTTGGAATGGGCCGCATGCCGACCGTCGCCTCCGCATGCCACTCGTCCGGCAGCCCATCGCCAAGCCATGTATGGCTCACAGCCAAATCGAGAAATCCCGGCATCGTGTTGATCTGAAATCCATGGCCGAGCAACAAGCGAAGATCGGCGCCCGGCGTGCGATCCTGATCGAAGAGCCCGGAAGCCGTCGAGGTCTCCGTGAGCGGCAGATGCGCCAGCACCTGCACCGAGATCACGGTCGCACCGAAACTCGCGAGCCCGAAGCGTGCGCCGAAATCCGTCGTCGCGGCGAAGGGCTGTACCGGCTTCGCAATGTCTTGATGCGCAACATCCGCGAAGGGCTGGACGACGAGCGTGACGCGATCGCTGAGGCCGTATTCGATATAGCTCCCGAGGTCGAATTTTTGATAGGCTGGAATCGGGATCAGTTTTCCGTTGCTATCGAAGAATCGCGTTGAATCGGAAAAGCTCGCCGCGGTAATGATTTCCCCTTGCCCTGGCGGCTCGAGAAAGGCGCCGGCTTCTGCGGAGACGGTCGCCCAAGCCACGGCGACGGTGGCGAATGAAATGAAAAGAATTCGTCGAATACGCACGACAAATCACTTTTCTCGGCTCGGATTGGGGCCGATCAAGCTCAGGCTGAACAAAAGCTGTCATGGAACCGTTGCCTTGCCAAGAAAAACAACGACCGTTGCCATCCGTATCGCGCAGTTTCACTCATTTAGATAGGAGAGGCGATGTTTCGCCATTTGCGTGCAGGGTCGATGCAATGACGCGCTATATCGCGATTGAGAAATTCGAGAGGACGCCCGTCGCGGCCAATCCCTTTCCGCATCTCATCGTGCGGAATTTTCTGTCCAAAGAGAAACTAGCGCAGATCTCTGCCGATTTTCCGGATCTCCCCGGACCCGGCGCCTTTCCTCCGCGCGCATTGAGATTGAAGGGCACCTTCGCCGGACTGATGGACGAACTCTGCGCGCCATGGCTGCGCCGTGCCGTCGAAGAGAAATTCGGCATCGATCTTGCCGGGCGCCCGCTTGTCTGGACCGTGCGCGGGCATGTGCGCGAGCGAGATGGTTCGGTCCATACCGATACGGGCTCGAAAATCGTCACCCTGCTGCTCTATCTCAACGAAAAATGGGACAATGCCGGGGGCCGTTTGCGCCTGCTGCGCTCGCCGGACTCGCTCGACGACCCCGTCGTCGAAATCCCGCCCGAAGGCGGCACGCTGCTTTGCTTTTTGCGCAGCGATCGATCATGGCACGGACATCTGCCGCATGCGGGCGAGCGGCGCGCGGTACAATTGAACTTCGTGACCGATCAGCAGGTCGCGGCGCGCGAGCAACGGCGCCACCTCTTGTCGGCGCGGGTCAAACAATGCGCCGCTCTGATGCGCGGCCGCTCACCCCGCCCATAAAGGGCGTCGCGCCTATTCGGCCCCCTGCTTCAACACAGGCTCGAGTGCGCCCGAGGCGCGGATTTCGCCGATCTGATCGGCGTCAAAGCCAAGGACCTCTGTCAGAATTTCGTCCGTATGCTCGCCGAGCAAGGGCGAACGAAGGACCTCGCTCGAACTGTCCGACAGTTTGATCGGATTGCCGACGCTGAGATAAGCGCCGCGGCCCGGATGATCGACCTCGACCACCGTACCCGTGGCGCGCAGCGATGGGTCGGCGGCGAGTTCTTCCATCGACAGAATGGGACCGCAGGGGATGTCGAGAGGATTGCAGATTTCCATCACTTCAAACTTCGTCTTGGTTTTGGTCCAATTCTCGATCGCATCGAAAATATGCCGGAGCTTGTTGAGTCGCGCTTCGGGCTTCGCGTAGCCGGGATCGGAAATCCATTCGGGCTTGCCGATGACGGTGCAGATCTTGTCCCAGACCGGGGCCTGCACGATGAAATAGATGTAGGCATTGGGATCGCTCTCCCAACCTCTGCATTTCAAAATCCAACCTGGCTGACCGCCGCCCGAGGCATTGCCCGAGCGCGGCACGGCGGCACCGAATGGCACGCCTTCGCCAAATTGCGGATATTCCTTGAGCGGGCCGTGCGCCAAGCGCTGCTGGTCGCGCAGTTTTACGCGGCAGAGATTGAGGACGCCATCCTGCATGGCGACATCGACTCTTTGCCCGCGGCCCGTCTTCGTGCGCTGAAAGAGAGCGGTGACGATGCCGAGCGCGAGATGAAGGCCGGTGCCGGAATCGCCGATCTGCGCGCCGGTGACCATAGGCGGCCCGTCGGCGAATCCTGTCGTCGAGGCTGCACCGCCGGCGCATTGCGCGACATTCTCATAGACTTTGCAGTCTTCATAAGGGCCGGGGCCGAAGCCCTTGATCGAGGCGACGATCATGCGCGGGTTGAGCTTTTGGATGCGATCCCAGCCGAAGCCCATGCGGTCGAGAACGCCGGGGGCGAAATTCTCGACGAGGACATCGCAGGCCTTGATCAGCGCTTCGAGAACTTGCTTGCCCTTGGGATTTTTGGTGTCGAGGGCGATCGAGCGCTTATTGTGGTTGAGCATGGTGAAATAGAGGCTGTCGGCATCGGGCACGTCGCGGAGTTGTCCGCGCGTGATGTCGCCGATGCCCGGGCGCTCAACTTTGATCACATCGGCGCCGAACCATGCCAGCAATTGCGTGCAGGTGGGACCGGACTGGACATGGGTGAAATCCAGAATCCGAACTCCCTCCAATGCCTTGCCCATTCCTCCGCTCCAGTCTTCATCAGTTCAGATTTTTTGTCGTGCAAACGACGCCGCAGCGCTCGCGTTCGCGCGTCGTATAACGCCAGTCTTACAGGCCGACTTTTGTGGCAATCACTCGAACAATTCGTTGCCGTGCTCTTCGACGAATTTCGCGAGCCCTAACGTATGGTCGCGCGAAAGGCGTTCGGCGCGTTCGGTGTCGCGATTTTCGATCGCGGTGATGATCGAGAGATGATCTTCGATGGAGCGCTGCGCGCGGTCGGCCTTGCCAATCGTCAGCTGCCTTATGCCGCGGACATGCAGCAGCAGATTGTCCGTCAGGTCGCAGAGCACTTGATTGCCGCTCATCCGAATGATCGCCTGATGGAAGGTGATGTTGGCGGAAGAATATTCGTTGAGATGCTCCGCCGGCGTATGGGCATCGCTGAAGTCTTTGAAGATCTGACGCAACGAGGTGACATCGGCCGAAGGATTGAGCGTGATGATGCGCACGGCCATGCTCTCCAGAGCCGCCCAGGCCTGCACCATTTCAATGATCTCGCGCTTGGTCTTGCGGACGACTAGAATGCCGCGGCGCGGAACGGTGCGCAGAAACCCGTCCTGTTCGAGCATGGCGACCGCCTCGCGGATCGGCGTGCGGCTGACGCCAAGACGGTCCGAGAGTTCGCGCTCGTCGAGCATCACGGGAGCCGGACCCGAATAGACATCCATCTTGATGATGGCTTGTTTCAGCGCCGCGTAGACCTTGCTTTTGAAGCTTTCTTCGGTCCGGATGCGCGGAAACAATTCGTCATTGGCGGCATCAAGGGGCCGCTTGGCAGACGTGATCGACCTTGAGCTCGTCAGTGGGGCCATGGGCTCTTCTTCCTTGAAACCATTGTTTGCATACAAGATGCCAAACTGTCAATCTACAGTGACGATGCGATAAAGCGGAATACCGGATACCAAATAAGGCCAAGAGGCGTCCCAAATCTGAATATCCGTTCTGCCGTTTGACAGCAAGATGACAGAAGAGTTTTGGAGGCGGACGTGACGGGTGTGCCAGCGACGATGCGGCAGATTTATTTCGATGGTGCCGGGGGACCGGGCGTCATCCGCGTCGGCATGGCGCCTGTTCCGCAACCGACTGACAGCAAGGTTCTCGTCGAGGTCATTGCCGCGGGCGTCAATCGTCCGGACTGCTTTCAGCGAGAAGGCAATTATCCGCCGCCGCCCGGCGAGTCCGATATTCCGGGCCTCGAAATCGCCGGCCGCGTCGTCGCGCTCGGTCCCAAAGTCACGACGCTGAAGCTGGGCGATGCGGTTTGTGCGCTCGTTGGTTCGGGCGGCTATGCCGATTATGCCTTGGCTGATGCCGCGCTCTGTCTGCCGATCCCCAAGCCCTTGACGATCACGGAGGCTGCGGGCCTGCCGGAGACGTTTTTCACCGTCTATGACAATGTCTTCACCCGGGGCAGGCTGAAGGCTGACGAGACCTTCCTCGTTCACGGCGGATCGAGCGGCATCGGAACGGTGGCGATCCAGCTTGCGAAACTCTCCGGCGCGCGCGTGATTGCGACAGCCGGCAGCGCGGAAAAATGCGCCTTTTGTCGAACGCTCGGCGCCGATCTCGCCATCAATTACAAGACGCAGGATTTCGTCGAGGGGGTGAAAAAATTCACCGAGAAACGCGGCGCGGATGTCATCCTCGATATGGTCGGCGGCTTCTATATTCAACGCAATCTCTCGGCGCTCGCGCTCGAGGGGCGTCTCGTGCAAATCGCCTTTCTCGAAGGGCATGTGGTCGAAAGCTTCAATTTCATGCCGATCATGCTGAAACGCTTGACGATGATGGGCTCGACCATGCGCTCGCGTAGCCTCGCGCAAAAAGCTGAGGTCGCCGAGGCTTTACGGCAAAAGATTTGGCCGCTGCTCGATCAGGGCAACGCAAAACCGATCATCCACGCGACATTCCCGCTCGAAGACGCACGCGCCGCCCATGAGCTGATGGAATCCTCGAACCATGTAGGCAAGATTCTGCTGCTCACGGGCAAGTGAGCGGCCGGCGTTCTGTGCGTGATTGCCGCAGCGGCAAAAATCGTCGCATCCATTAGGTATAGCGACGAGCCTTCGACGCAGCCTCCCACGCACGCCGCCTCGAAGCTTCTTTTCATACAATGCGCCGTTTGGAGGCGGGCATGACGCAGATCACTGAGCTTTCCATTGCCGATCGACAGGCCCTGCTGGCGAAGACGCGCAGCGACTACGATGCCTTTCGCGCGCAAGGCCGAAAGCTTGATATGACGCGGGGAAAACCCTCGCCCGAGCAGCTCGATCTTTCGAACGGCCTGCTCGCTTTGCCGGGCAATGGCGACTATCACGCGGAGAGCGGCGAAGATGCGCGCAACTATGGCGGTGTGCAGGGACTAGCCGAAACGCGGGCTCTCTTTGCGCCCGTGCTCGGCGCGCCGGCCGATCGCGTCATCATCGGCGACAATTCGAGCCTTGCCATGATGCATGACTCAATCGTCTGGGCTTTGCTGAAAGGTGTCCCGGGTTCGTCGGCGCCTTGGTCGAAGGAATCCTCGATTGCCTTTCTCTGCCCGGTGCCGGGCTACGACCGGCACTTTGCCATTCTCGAAGAATATGGAATCCGCGCCATTCCCGTGCCCTTGACGGGCCAGGGGCCAGACATGGATGTGGTCGAGAAACACGCCGCCGATCCTTCTGTGAAAGGCATCTGGTGCGTGCCGAAATATGCAAACCCGACGGGCGAAATCTATTCGCCCGAGACCGCCAAGCGATTGGCGAGCATGAAGACCGGCGCGCCAGATTTTCGCATCTTCTGGGACAATGCTTACGTTCTGCATCATCTGACCGAGCACAAGCACGAAGTGACGAACATCATCGAGGCCTGCGAAGCGGCGGGCAATCCCGACCGCCCCTTCGTCTATGCCTCGACCTCGAAGATGACGCTGGCGGGCGCCGGCCTCGCCTTCTTCGCGTCCTCCGCCGCCAATGTGAAATGGTATCTTGCCCGCGCAGGCAAGCGCACGATCGGGCCAGACAAGCTCAACCAGCTCCGTCATGTCCGCTTTCTGCGCGACATCGCCGGCTTGCATCGCCTGATGGACGAGCATCGCAAGCTGATCGCGCCGAAATTCACGGCGGTTCTCGAAGCGCTCGACACGCGTTTGGCAGGCGCGGGCGCGGCGCGCTGGAGCCGGCCGGAGGGCGGCTATTTCGTCAGCGTCGATGTGATGGAAGGAACGGCGAGCCGCGTCGTCGAGCTTGCGAAGGATGCAGGCCTTGCCTTGACGCCGGCGGGCGCGACCTGGCCGGGCGGCCGCGATCCGCATAATGCCAATCTGCGCCTCGCGCCAACCTTTCCCTCGCTCAAGGACGTGCGCGCGGCGACCGAAGGCATCGCGATCTGCATTCTGCTGGCGGGATTGGAAAAGCTGGAAAAGCGCGCCTAGGCGCCGCGCCGTCAGGCTCTTGGCAGGCGTGTCAGGCGAGCGCCCCGACGGCCACAATTGCGAAGGCCGCGAGCCACGCAAGCGAGGCTATGACGGTTCCAAGGCGCTTACTTAGGCTGCGGACGGTCAGATCCATGGCTGCCACCCCGTTGGCGATGGAGACGACTGTGCAATTAGAATACCGAGCTTTTGCGGAGGGTTCGGCGTGGCCGCCTAGTCAGCCGATCAACTTGCCGTCATCGGCGCCTTGACTTTTTGCCTCAAAGCCGATTAGTCACGCGGCTTGCGCTTCCTCTGAAGCGCTGATTTTTGGGCGGTTTTTCCGCCCGGCGCACCCGTGGCGGTTCCCTTAAGCTTTAAGAGAACGGCCTGTCGGCCGGCCGAAAGGCCGGCAGAGGAGGGCGCGATCCTCCGCCAGGTCTGTCGAAAGACATGCCCAACGCACCGGCGGATGGCCGCGGTTTTAGGCGACGCGCGTTTCCGCGCGGCAGCTTTCCGTGTCCATTGCCGGCGCATAGCAGGACACGCGATGACAAAGCGAGCAGAAGCCAAATATAAAATCGACCGCCGTATGGGCCAGAATATCTGGGGCCGCCCGAAGAGCCCGGTGAACCGGCGCGAATATGGGCCGGGCCAGCATGGTCAGCGCCGGAAAGGCAAGCTTTCCGACTTCGGCACGCAGCTTAAGGCCAAGCAGAAGCTGAAGGGCTATTACGGCAACATCTCCGAGAAGCAGTTCCGGAAATACTATGCCGAGGCGATCCGGATGAAGGGCGATTCCGGCGACAATCTCATCGGCCTTTTGGAGCGCCGGCTCGACGCGATCGTCTATCGCGCCAAATTCGTGCCGACCGTCTTTGCCGCCCGCCAATTCGTCAATCACGGCCACGTCAAGGTCAATGGCCGCCGCGTTAACATCTCGTCCTATCAGGTGAAGGTCGGCGATCAGATCGAGGTGAAAGATTCCTCGCGGCAGCTGACGACCGTGCTTGAGGCCGTCGGCCTCGCCGAGCGCGATGTTCCCGAATATGTCGAGACCGATCATGGCAAGATGACCGCGAAATTGACGCGTGTGCCTCTGCCGACGGAAGTGCCCTATCCGGTGCTGATGGAGCCGAACCTCGTCATCGAATTCTATTCGCGCTGAGTTTTTTCACGCAGACAACAAAAAGGCCGCCTTGGGCGGCCTTTTTTATTGAGGGATTGCCGCAGGCGTCGCCCCGCTAGCGAAGCTGCTTCAGAAACGTCGCAAAGCGCATCAGTCCTTCCGGCCAGGGGCCGTGGCCGCTCTCGACATTGATATGGCCGGAAAAGCCGGCATCGGCGATGGCGGAGCCCCAGGCAAACGCCATGTCTTCGGCTTCGCCGAAATTCGAATAGGGATCGTCGCGGCTGGCGACGAGCACTGAGGGAAAGGGCAGCGGTTCAGTCGGCACGGGCGCGAAGCGTGGATCGATCGCCGCGATTTGCTCGATCTTGCGTTCCGCTATCGGCGCCACGAGAAAACCGCCGGCGATCTTATCGCCGTGCTTTTGCGCGGCACGGACGGCGGCGATGACGCCGAGACTGTGGGCCAGCAGGATGACGGGCTTGTCGGCGGCGTCGATCGCCTCGCCGATCCGCTTTGTCCAATCGGCGAAATCGGGCTTTTCCCAATCCGATTGCTCGACGCGGCGCGCGCTCGAAAGCTTCGCCTCCCAACGGCTTTGCCAGTGGTCCGGCCCCGAATTGCCGAGACCGGGAATGATGAGAATGTCGGCGTCTTGCGTGCGCATGAGGTCTGGTGGCAAAGAAGAGGAATTGAAAGAGTTGGGGGGTTTGCCGCCAAGATCAAGAGCGAAAGAAGCGCCGATCAGCCGACGACCGTCTCCGATGCCAGCGCCGACGAGAACTGCGCGATCAGCTTTTCGTAGAGACGCTGCTCAAGCGCGATAAAATGCGCGGCATTCTGTTTGTGCTGCGGATCGGAGGCGGCGAGATCGGATTCGACCTGCTCCAGATGGCCGACTTCTTCGGCGAGAAGACCTTTCAGCTTTTCGGCAACGATCGTGCCCTTCACCGCCTTCTGATAGACGGCATAGACATCAAGCGCGCGGCGCTCGATGAGCCAGGTCACATAATGATAGGTGAGCTTGGCGCGATCTTTCTCCGAACGATCGGCGAATTGCGCTTCGCATTCATGGTCGAGCGATTGGAAATAATCCTCCGCCTCTTCGCCGCAGATCATCAGCCCCGGAGCGTAATTCTCAAAGTCTGAGCCGCCGATGTGAATGGCGAGTTTTTTCAGCCGCAGCGCATGCCGACCCTCTTCGAGGGCATGGCCGAGAACGGTGGAATTCAGCGTTTCGGCGCGCTGGCTTTTCACGATCTTGCGGAAGCCGATGTATTCGAGAAAAGAAAACGTGTTGAGCCAGCGCGCATGCAGCCGCGGGTCCTTCGCGACGATGGCGATCAGATTTTCGAGGCTCGCGTCACGCTTCATCACTCTCTCCTTGACGCGTCGCCAAAGACGCGCGCAAAAATATAATCGACATGCTTCAGATGATAGCCGAGATCGAAGAGGTCTTCGAGTTCGGCGTCGCTCAGCACTTTCTTGACGTCCTTGTCTTTTTTCAGGAGCGGCAGAAATTCGCCTTCGCCGCGCCATACGGGCATGGCATTGCGCTGAACGAGCGCATAGGCATCCTCGCGGCTCACGCCTTTTTGCGTCAAAGCGAGCAGCACGCGCTGCGAATGGACGAGACCGCCGAGCGCATCGAGATTTTTCTTCATGCGGTCCGGATAGACAAGCAGTTTGTCGATGATGCCGGTGAGCCGCGCGAGCGCGAAGTCGAGCGTGATCGTCGCATCGGGCCCGATCATCCGCTCGACGGAAGAATGCGAGATGTCGCGCTCATGCCAGAGTGCGACGTTTTCGAGCGCCGGTGTGACCATGCCGCGGATGAGGCGGGCGAGGCCGGTGAGATTTTCGCTGAGTACGGGATTGCGTTTATGCGGCATGGCGGAAGAGCCCTTTTGCCCTTCCGAAAAATATTCTTCCGCCTCGAGCACTTCGGTGCGCTGCAGATGTCTAATTTCAGTCGCCAGCCGTTCGATGGAAGAGGCGATGACGCCGAGCGTTGCGAAAAACATGGCATGACGATCGCGCGGAATGATCTGCGTCGAAACCGGTTCGGGTGTCAGACCCATTTTCTTCGCGACATAGATTTCGATGCGTGGATCGATATTGGCGAATGTGCCGACGGCGCCGGAGATGGCGCAGGTCGCGATCTCGGCTTTCGCATTCACAAGCCTCGCGCGGGCGCGGTGGAATTCGGCATAGGCCTCGGCGAGTTTGAGGCCGAAGGTGACGGGCTCGGCATGGATGCCATGCGAGCGGCCGATCGTCGGCGTCATCTTGTGCTCATAGGCGCGCCGTTTCAGCGCCGCGAGCAACGCGTCGAGATCGGCGATCAAAATGTCGCTCGCGCGCGACAATTGCACGGCGAGGCAGGTGTCGAGCACATCGGACGATGTCATGCCCTGATGGATGAAGCGCGCATCGGGGCCGACGAATTCGGCGAGATGGGTCAAGAAAGCGATGACGTCGTGTTTCGTCACGCGCTCGATTTCGTCGATGCGCGCGACGTCGAATTTGGCCTTGCCGCCTTTTTCCCAGATCGTCCGTGCCGCCTCTTTCGGAATGATGCCGAGTTCGGCCATGGCATCACAGGCATGCGCTTCGATCTCGAACCAGATGCGATAGCGCGTCTCCGGCTCCCAGAGCGCGACCATCTCAGGACGTGAATAGCGCGGGATCATCGATGCGGTCTTATTAAGAGTCTTGCGGCGCGGGGCATGGCTTCGCCTAACATGTGGGGCGCCGCGCCGCCAGTCCCAAGGCAAGGCTTGGTTGACGCCGTTCAAGCGCCAAGAAATTTCTGCTTCCAGCTCGGCATGGCGTCGGCAAAAGGCAAAGGCTCGGCCTCATAGATGGCGCGGGCGATGGCGCGCGCGACGCATTGGGCGGCGAGCGCACCGATTTCGGTGAGATCGCGCAGCGATGGCGGCTCAAGCGCCGTTCTGGTTGCCGCGGCGAAAATCGTATCGCCGTCGAGCGCGGCGTGCGCCGGGCGGAGCGCCCATGCGAGCCCATCCTGTGCCATCACCGCGAAGCGTTTGGCCTGCGGCTTCGTTAGCGCGGCATCGGTCGCGACAATGCCGATCGTCGTGTTCTCCGGCGCATCGCCCTTGATGCGAAACGCCGCCGCGTCTTGCGGCTTGATCGCGGGCCAGCCCAAGCCGCCGAATTCATCGCCGACTTCATAGGGTGAGGCCCAGAACTGCGGCCCGTCGCCGATCGTGGCTTGCCCGAGCGCATTCACCGCCATCAGCGCGCCGACAATGAAGCCGGACGAGGAGACGGCGCTCGCAGAGCCGAGGCCGCCTTTCAGATTAGCGGTCGTTGCGCCGAGTCCTGCGCCGACGCTGCCGAGCGCGAAGTCGCGTTTGGTATTGGCGGCGGCACGATAGCCGAGATGCCAATAGACGGGCTCCTTGCCCCAGGCCTTGTCGCCGCCGTTGACGAGATCGAAAAGAATGGCGCCGGGCACGATCGGCACGAGCACATCGCGAACGGCAAAGCCGCGGCCGATCTCGCGCAGATAAGAGGCGACGCCGCCCATGGAATCGAGACCGAAAGCCGAGCCGCCGGAAAGCACCAGCGCATCGACCGTCTCGACGGTCATTTCCGGCTCAAGCAAAGCGCTGTCGCGAAGCCCCGGCGCGCCACCATGGATCGCGATGCTCGCGACCGCAGGCTTATCGAAGATCAGCACGCTCACACCCGAGGCGATGCGCGCATCCTCGGCGTGGCCGACGCTGAGGCCCGGCACATCCGTGATGAGATTCGCCCGCGGAAGCGGGTTCATTCGGCTGCGATGCCCGGCCGATTGAGCACGGCCAGCGCCTGCGTCAAATCCTCGATGAGATCGTCAGAATCTTCGAGACCGACGGAAAGACGCACGAGGCCGGGCGTAATGCCCATGGCGGTTTGCGCCTCGACCGAGAGCCGCTGATGCGTCGTCGTCGCCGGATGGGTGATGAGGCTCTTGGCGTCGCCCAGATTGTTCGAAATGGCGATGAGCCCGAGCTCATTGGCAAAGGCAAAAGCGCCTTTCTTGCCGCCCTCGACCTCGAAGGCGATGAGCGTGCCGCCGCCCGTCATCTGGCGGCGGATAATCGCCGCCTGCGGATGATCGCTGCGGCCTGGATAAATCACGCGCCGCACATTGGGTTGCGCGGCGAGCACCGCGGCGATCTTTTCCGCGCTCGCCGTTTCCTGCGCAACACGCAGCGCCAGCGTCTCCAGCGACTTCAGCAACACCCAGGCATTGAAGGGCGACAAGGCTGGCCCGGTCTGGCGCAGGAAATTATGGATATATTTGTCGATGAAATCTTGGCTCGCGAGGATCACGCCGCCAAGGCATCGGCCATGGCCGTCAATGTGTTTCGTCGCCGAATAGACGGTGCAATCCGCGCCGAGCTTCAGGGGCTTCTGAAAGATCGGCGTCGCGAAGACATTGTCGACGACGAGCGTCGCACCGTTTTGATGCGCGATCTCGGCGATGGCGGCGATGTCATAGACTTCGAGACAGGGATTGGTCGGGCTTTCGAGAAAGACGGTCTTGGTGTTTGGCCGCATGGCGGCGCGCCATTGCGTGAGGTCCGCGCCATCGACCAGGGTCGAGGCGACGCCGAAACGCGGCAGCAGTTCCTCGACGACAAAGAGACAGGAGCCGAAGAGGGCGCGCGCCGCGACGACATGATCGCCGGCTTGCACCTGGCCCATGAGAGAAGCCGTCACCGCGGCCATTCCGCTTGCGGTCGCACGCGCCGCTTCCGCGCCTTCGAGCAAGCACATGCGCTGCTCGAACATGCTGACGGTGGGGTTGGAAAAGCGGGAATAGATGAAGCCCGGGTCTTCGCCCTTGAAGCGCGCCTCGGCCGCTTCCATCGTCTCGTAGACGAACCCTTGGGTGAGAAAGATCGCCTCGGACGTTTCGCCGAACTGGGACCGGAGCGTGCCGCCATGCACGAGCTTCGTCGCCTCGCGCAGTCTACTCGGATCGAGTTTCGGCCTTTTCGTCATGCTTTTCCTTTTAGAGCCCACGCGCAAGACAATGACGGAGAAACCGCCGGACATTATGTCCTAGGTCATAAAGCCTGGGTTAGCGAGGCTCAAATGTCTTTCAACTGCCTCGGCTGAGCCCTTGCCGGCGCCGATGACAGTAAAAAGCGCATAATTTGGTCTCTATCAAAGGATAAATCCAAAAATACCAAGTACTCTATTGTCATCTATGGAAAAATCCAAGCAGTCTGTCTTACTATTATTTGGCAAGGACTTCAGCTTTTGACTTTTGTGCAAAAGCTTCACAGGCGATTCTCCGTCCTATTTGTTTTATTAGCGGATTTTGGCACCTTTAAATTATACAAGATATAAAACATTCTCATTGACCTCTGTCTGTGGAACTCGATAGTTCAAATAGAGACACCAGCGGAATCTTGCCTTATCGCCTCGGGCGCCGCATATCCCGCTAGAGACATTCGGCGGCAAAATGCGAGGCTGCCAGCAGACGAGGACGGGCGGATAGGAACCATGTTGAAATTTGGCCAGCGACCCATGGCAGCGCAGAGCGAGCGCCGACCGGCAGGCGAGCCTCGGCCGCTCAATGTGCGCAGCCTGCTCAACCGCAGCGGCATCAGGCCGACGCGCCAGCGCATCGCGCTTGCGACGCTGCTTTTCGCCAAGGGCAATCGGCACGTCACGGCCGAAGCGCTGCTTGCGGAAGCGCGCGCTGCCCGCGTCCAGGCTTCCTACGCGACCATTTATAATGTGCTGAAATGCTTTGCCGACGCTGGGCTGATGCGCTGCCTTGCGGTCGAAGGTCATCCGATGATCTTCGACACCAATACCAACCCGCATCATCACTTCTTCTACGAAGATACGGCGAAGATTTCGGACCTGTCCTTCGGCGATGTCGGCATCACCGGCCTGCCGCAGCCACCGGAAGGCTATGAAATCGTCAAGGTGGACGTCGTCGTCCGCTTGCGGCCCAAGACGATCGTGCCGCCGCCGGCGTCGGAATAAGCGCTTCGCTCCAAGCTCCGCGCGCGTCCCATCGAATTGAGGGGACAAGCACGCGCATTGGTTTCACCCGTTGCCGAAACATGCTCTAAACCGAGGCTGCTGCTCGAAGCAGGGCCGTTCGCATGGCTTCTTTGTCGATGTCCTCCGCACTTCCATTTGGCGAAACTATTTCGCCTTCCGATGATTTCGGCACGCAATTCGGCCTGCTGCCGCGCGAAAAAATCGAGGTGATGCAGCAGCGCAAGCAGATTTGGGGGCAGGTCGAGATCGACCCCTCACAACTGCAGCCGGCCAGTCTCGATCTTCGTCTCGGCGCGCGCGCCTTTCGTGTTCGCGCGAGTTTCCTTCCTGGCAAGGATCGCAGCGTCGCTGAACAGCTCGCCGCGCTGAAATCAGATGAGATCAGTCTCGAAGACGGCGGCGTGCTGGAGCGCGGCTGCGTCTATGTCATCCCGCTGCTCGAACATCTCAATCTCACCGAGAGTTTTTCCGCGACCGCCAATCCGAAAAGCTCGACTGGCCGGCTCGATATTTTCACGCGGCTCATCACCGACCGTAGCGAAATCTTCGATACCGTCGAGCGTGGTTATTCGGGGCCGCTCTACGCGGAAGTCTCGCCCCGCAGCTTCAGCGTGCGCGTCCGCAAAGGCTCGCGGCTCAATCAGATCCGCTTTCGCCGCTGGCATCCGCAACAGTTTCACTCACGAACGGAATTTGGCGTCGACGATCGCGATCTGCGCGAACGCCATCGCGCAACGGCGCTGGTCGATGGCGAGCTCAATCTCCGTAATGGACTCGTCGTGCGCATCGCGCTCAGCGCCGAAAGTCTCGGTGCCGACATCATTGGCTATCGGGCGCAGAAACATACGGACCTTATCGATGTCGATCGCGTCGGCGCTTACGCGGCCGAGGATTTTTGGGAGCCGCTTTATGCGCGCGCGGACAAGAGGCTGATCCTCGATCCGGGCGAATTCTATATTCTGGCCTCGCAAGAGAAACTGCACATCCCGCCCGATCTCGCCGCCGAAATGGTGCCGATCGACCCGGCGATGGGCGAATTCCGCGTTCATTATGCGGGCTTCTTCGATCCGGGCTTCGGCTTTGCCGCGGATGGCCGGCCCGGCAGCCGCGCGGTGTTGGAAGTGCGCAGCCACGAGGTCCCCTTCATCCTCGAGGACGGCCAGATCATCGGCCGGCTCGTCTATGAGAAGATGGCGGCCGCACCCCAGCTTCTCTATGGCCAGGCGGGCGCGTCCAATTACCAGGGCCAAGGCCTCAAGCTTGCCAAGCACTTCCGCATGTGAGGCGGAAATTCGGCACCGAAATCCTAACTTTTATTAACGATTTCAAGAAGTTTACCAGCAAGAGCTTGCGTTTCTTGCTGCGATGCACAATATTGGCCAGGACACGCTGATTCTCACTGAGGAGCGCCGATCGCGCCTCCCGCCCACCCCGAGCCAATGACCGAAACGACAGACCATATGCGGCGGCTTTGGCCGCTCGACTTCGCGGCCTATCGTGCCCATCTTTTGCGGCTTGATCGCGAGGCGCGCTACAGCCGCTTTGGAGCGGCGATGACGGATCGTGTCGTCGGCGACCACGCCAACGCGTGTTTTGCGGCTGATACTTTGATCTTTGGCTATTTCATCGGCACCAAAATCCGCGGCGCAGCGGAATTGCATTTACTCCCGGCGACGGGCGGCCTGCGCCAGCGCGAAGCCGAAGCGGCCTTCAGCGTCGAAAAGCGTTGGCGCCATGACGGCGTTGGAACCGCTCTCGTGGAACGGCTGATCCTGGCAGCGCGCAACCGTGGCCTGCGTACGCTTCTTATCTCCTGCCTCCCACAAAACGTCGCCATGCAGAATCTCGCCCGGAAATTCGGCGCGACGCTGAAATGCGAAACGGACGAGGTCACGGGCAAGATCAGGATCGAGCTGCCGACGCCGCAGACGCTGCTCAGCGAATTCGTCGAAGATTCGCTCGATTTTGCCAGCGCTCTGTTCGATCTCCAGAAGCGGATCCTTCCGACGCTCACATCCGGCAATCGCGCGGCCTGACCCGATCGCGCGGCATTGAAACGAAGCGCCCGCCGCGCTAGGGTGAACCCCGCGCGGGCGTAGTTCAATGGCAGAACGGCAGCTTCCCAAGCTGCATACGAGGGTTCGATTCCCTTCGCCCGCTCCAGGGCGCATCGTCGCGCGATCGGCAGCGAGACCATCGGAGCCAGCGGCAGGCTTTGCAGCAAGTTTTGCGTCTATTGGAGCACCCATCCGTGCTTTGACGTACGCAAATATCATTAGCTGAGCCGCGCCCGCTGAGATTCGATCGAGCGAAATCGATCGAGTTTTTATCATCTGTTTTGAGCTTTCCTAAAACTTCTTCTGTCTACTCGGCCTTTGCTTACCCATTGGGAACCCGTCCCCCGGTACGGTGGCAGCTCCTTGGAAGTAAGGCCAATTCGGGCATGAAAAAATCGTTGGAGATGCGCCAGCAGGAGATCTCCGGTCTGCTTCGCATCGGCATGGACGAAAGCGAACCGCGACCTCATCCGCGTCGTTTGGGATGGCTCGGGACGGCCGCTTTGGCGATGGGCGGCAGCAATCAGTCTCTTTTTCTCATTACCGCTCTTTTCGTCGGCCAAGGTGCGATCCCAGGGCAGGGCAGCGCAGCCGTTCCCTTGCTCATCATCGGCCTGCTGCTCAGCTATGCGGCGGCACCGGGCTGGACCGAACTCGTCCTCATGTCGCCGGATCGCGTCGGCGGGATTGCTTCTGCATGCACGGCCGCCTTTCGCCGCTATAGCCCCATCCTCTCGGCACTAACTGGCGTTTGCTATTGGTGGGGCTGGGTGCCGACCTGCGGCGTGACCGCCATTCTCTCGGCGTCGGCCATTCATCAATGGTGCCTGCCGGGCGTGCCGGTTTCGGTGATCGCCTGTTCACTGGTTCTGTTTTTCACCGCGATCAATCTCGCCGGCATTCGCTGGGTCGCTAATCTCGCGCTGACGATCGCAGCTGCCTCGGTCACCCTCGCCTTCATCTCGATGATTGCGCCAATCCTGCACGGCGATGTGGATTGGCATCGTGCTACGGACTTCCACCTGACGATGCCTTTTCCAGGCTGGTTCGGCGCGATGACGTCGCTGATGGCGGGACTCTATTTGATCGGCTTCGGCGCGCCGGCTTTTGAAGCAGCGGCCTGTCATGTCGGCGAAACCCATGCGCCTGAGCGCAATGTGCCGCGCGCGATGTTGGCCAATGCAGTGATGGCGGCCGTCTATTTCGCGATATTGCCGGTGGTCTGGCTCGGCGCACTGGGGCCCGCCGCGCTCGGCAAGGATCTTTTGGAGGTTCTCGGCCCCACTTTCGCGCCGCTCTTGGGCAGCGCGGCAAAGTCGGCAGCCATCGGCTTCATGATGTTCAACATGTTCCATGGCACTTTGCAACCGCTCGCCGGCGCGGCGAGAACCTTGGCGCAAATCTCGGAAGATGGACTGGCCCCGCGCTTTCTCGCCTGGCGTCTGCTGAGCGATGCACCCTGGGCCGCGACGCTGCTGACGGCCGGTTTTGCAATTCTGTTTCTGCTGGTCGGCGATCCGATCTGGATCATCGCCGCCGCCAATTTCACCTATCTCATCGGCATCTGCCTGCCGAGCGTCGCCGTCTTTCTTCTGCGCCGCGATGCGCCCGACACGCTGCGGCCCTTCCGCGCGCCGCGCGGCACGATCGGGCTTGGTCTCGCAGCGGCAGTCATCTGGGGCTGCAGCGCGCTTCTCGGTTTTGAGCAGTTCGGTCTGCCGACAGTCGTCTTCGGTCTGCTCATGGCCTATTCCGGCGCCGGACTCTATGCATGGCGAAAGCTGGAAGATCGTTGGCGGCTTGGGATGCGGGGGTTTGGCGGCAGCCTTCACGTCAAGCTCACCGGGGCCATGGTTCTCGTGCTCGCGCTCGACGCCGCCGGCTATTTGATGGCAGTGGGTGCCATTCCGAAATATCGGCAAGCTTTCGTGGTCGCCTTGGAAGACATCTTTGTTCTTGTGGCGTTTCTGACGATCAGCGTCGGGCTCGTTCTGCCGGGAATGATTGCGCACGCCGCCGATCAGGTAAAGCAGGCGGCGCATCGGCTTGCGTTTGGCCCCGTGCGGGACTTGGCAAGAGCGATGGACGCGTTGGGCGAAGGCAATATCGAGGCGGCGCATGCTTCCGCCGACATCGTGCCTGTCGCGGTCTATTCGCACGACGAGCTTGGCGCGATGGCCACGAGCTTCAATACGCTTCAGCAGGGTGTCAAACAGACGGCGACGGGGCTCGGTCGCGCGCGAGAAGGGCTGAGCGCGGCACGCACGGAGCTCCTCAAAACCAATGCCACGCTTGCCAGCACGATCGAAGATCAGAAACGGCTGGCTGCCGAGCTTCTGCAGGCCAATGAGGCAGCGGTTCATGATGCTCTGCATGACCCGTTGACCGGACTGCCCAACCGAACGTTCTTCGTCGGTCGGTTGAACACCGTGCTTTGCGGAAAGGGCCGAACCGCACATGATGTGGCGGTGTTCTTCCTCGATCTCGATCGCTTTAAAAGAGTCAACGACAGTCTTGGCCACAACGCCGGAGACAAGCTCGTCATCCAAGTGGCCGATCGCCTCCGCGGCCTGCTCGCGCGCCGCGAATGGGCGCGCGGCCCCGTTCATCATGAAGCGGTGACCGACATTCTCGCACGCTTCGGCGGCGATGAGTTTACGATGCTGCTCACCGGGATCGAAGGGGCGGAGGACGCGATGGCCGTCGCTCTGCGTATTCAGGAGGCTCTCGTCGCGCCTTTCACGATCGAGAGTCAGGATGTTTATGTCAGCGCCAGCATCGGCATCGTCATGAGCTGCGGGGGTTATGCCGCGCCGGACGATATTCTTCGCGACGCGGATCTCGCCATGTACCGCGCCAAGAGCCTCGGCGAGGCGCGAGCGGCCATCTATGATGTTTCCATGCACGCTCAGGCGGCCGCTCGTTTGTGTTTGGAGAACGATCTGCGCCGCGCGCTGCGCAATGAGGAATTCGTGCTGCACTACCAGCCGATCGTGTCTCTTCGCAGCGAAGAGATCGTCGGCTTCGAGGCGCTCGTTCGCTGGCAGTCGCCCGATCGGGGGCTGGTCCAGCCACGCGACTTCATTCCGCTCGCCGAGGAAACGGGAATCATCGTTCCCCTCGGTCTATGGGTGCTTCGCGAAGCATGCCAACAAGCCCGTCTGTGGCAGAAGCTCGGAAAGACTCAACCTCTGGTCATGAGCGTCAACCTCTCGCCGCGGCAGTTCGCTGAGCGCGATCTCGTGCGTGACGTCCAGCGCGTGCTGGAAGAGACCGGCGTTGAGCCTGCGGCCATCAAGCTGGAGTTGACCGAGAGCAGCACCATGGGCGACCCTAAACGCGCCGTGCAGGTCTTGTCGCAGTTGAAGGCGCTGGGCGCGAAGTTGTGCATCGACGATTTCGGCACCGGCTATTCATCGCTGAGCTATCTGCATCGTTTCCCGCTCGATTGTCTCAAGATCGACCAATCCTTCGTCGCAAGTCTCATGGACCAACCGGAGAGCCGGCAGATCATCATGACCATCGTCTCACTGGCCGAAGGCTTGCGGATGGAAGTCGTCGCCGAAGGAATCGAGACCAGCGAACAGGCCAACGAACTGAAGCGGCTCGGCTGTCAATTGGGTCAGGGCTTTTTCTATTCGAAGCCGCTGGCGGCATCGGGCATTGCTTCGCTATTGGAAGGCAGCCAGCGCATCGCCCGCGGCTCCGCCGTGGCTGCTTGAAACCGAGCGGAGCCGTACCAACGGTGCTGCCGATCGCCCAATCATGTTAAAGGCATCGAACGCGGACCGACACCGGGACCGCGCGACGTCATGACCTGGACATGCGCGCTGCCTAAGGTCATGCTGCGCTCGTTAGGGCCTCATCATGCGTATCGAGCCTGTCTTTCTCTTCGATCTCGATGGCACGCTTGTCGATAGCGTCTATCAGCATGTTCTTGCCTGGAAGGAAGCGCTCGACGCGGAAGGCATTGCGCTCTCCATCTGGCGCATTCACCGCAAAGTCGGCATGAGCGGTGGGCTCTTCACCAATCAGCTTTTGCGCGAGACGGGACTGGAGATCAGCGCCGAACTCATTGCGCGGCTGCGCGCACGCCATGCCGAAGCCTATCTGAAACATGTCAATCAAGTCCGCCCGCTGCCGGGCGCGCGCGAATTGCTGACCTGGCTCACCGATAATGGAATCCGCTGGGCGATCGCGACGAGCGCGCATATGGACACAGCGGCGATCACGCTGAAGCCGCTCGGCGTCGATCCGGACCAAGTGCCCGTCGTCACCCGCGATCAGGTCAAATATGCGAAGCCCGATCCCGATCTCTTCATCGCCGCCGCCGCACGCCTCGAAGCAAGGATCGAACATGCCCTCGTCGTCGGCGACAGCATCTGGGACATGCTGGCCGCGCGGCGCTGCGGCGCGTTGGGGGTCGGTCTCTTGAGCGGCGGCTATGGGCTCGATGAACTCCGCTACGCCGGAGCCCTGCGGGTCTATGACGATCCGCGCGATCTTCTGCTCCATATCGACGAGGTCGCTGGCCGGCGCTGAGGCGGCGCGCCCGCCAAAACGGGCAGCTCAATTCGTTGCTGCCTCATTATTCGCCGCGCTTTCCCGCAGCAGTAATGAATTGCAAAAGAATTTGCTGCAAAATTGGTCAGACTTCCAAACCCTGGTCAATCATGCGGATTTTCATGTCTTTTTCTGCGTCAGGCGGCAAAATGCTTCGCCGTCTCTGGATCATCCAGGCTGCCGGGACGATATCGGCCATCCTGCTTGCGACCTTCGTGCATTCGCCTCTCGTGCTGGGCGTCGGCGTCGCTGCCGTTCTTGCGGGCTTCTCCATTGTCCTGACCCGCCTCCTGGCGCCGCTCGAAGACATCCGGGCACAGATGCGCGACATCTGCCGCCGCACCGCCGAAGACGAAGCCCTGCTGCACGCACAGGAAGATCTCGACAGGAACATCAGCCTTCTGCGCGAGCGGCTTTTCGCCGATGGCGACCCGAGACGGGAGGGCAACGCGCTCTATTTCGGCGAACGCCGCATTAACGAAGACTTTACCGATGTCGATTGGGTGAAGGCGCAGGCCGGCGGCACGGCGACGATTTTCTGCGGCGATTTGCGGATCGCGACGAATGTCTTGCGGCCGGAAGGCGGCCGCGCTATCGGGACGCGGCTTGCCGCGGGCCCAGTCCTAGAGTGCATCTTTAACGATGCCAAGACCTACCGCGGCGAGGCCGAGATTCTCGGCGTCACCTATCTGACGATCTATGAGCCGATCTTCTGCGGCGATGACGTCATCGGCATCCTTTATGTCGGCGTTCCGAAGGCAGTCAAAGCGGAAGTCGACGCGACCGCCGATCCGGCCGACGAACTGGCGGAAATGGTCGCGACTGTCGCCAAACTCGATGCGGCGGCACGGGCAAAATCTGATGCCGAGCGCAGGGCCGCCGATCAGCGCCACGCCGGCGAAGACTTGCGTCGCCGCCATGATTCTAGCCAGCGGCGCGCGGTGCTCGCTCAGGACGAGGTTGTCGCCGTTCTCTCCATCGCGCTTGAACAGCTCTCCTGCGGCAATCTCGCTAAGCGTATTACCGTCCAGTTTCCACCGAGCTATGAAAAGCTGCGGCAGGATTTCAACACCACGGTGAAGCGCCTGCGTTCTACCGTCGGCTCGATTAAGAGCAATGTCTCTTCCATGTCGAATGGCTGTGCCGAAATTGCGGAAGCCGCCAATGACCTCTCTCGCCGCACCGAGCATCAGGCGAGCACGCTGGAAGAAGCAAGCGCCGCTCTGTCGGAGCTTGCCGGTCAGGTGAAAGATTCGGCGGAGGGCGCGCGCCGCGCGGAGATGATCGTTGCGGCGGCGCGGACCAAGGCCGAGCGCTGCGGCGCCATCATGCAGGAGACGATCGAAGCGATTTCAGAGGTCGACAAATCAGCGAGCGCCATCGCGCAGATCATCGGCGTCATCAATGACATCGCTTTGCAAACCAATCTTCTCGCGCTCAATGCCAGCGTCGAGGCGGCACGCGCCGGCGAGGGCGGCAAGGGCTTTGCGGTCGTTGCGAGCGAGGTCCGCGATCTCGCGCACCGTTCGGCGGAGGCGACCAAGGAGATCAAAGGGCTGATTGCGGCGAGCGCCGGCCATGTCAAATGCGGCGTCGGCCGCGTCGGAGAGACGAGCGCCGCGCTCGACGAGATCGTCGCGCAAGTGGCCGAGATCAATGATGTCATCGGCCATATCGCATCGTCCGCCGTGACTCAGGCCGCGGGCCTGCAAGAGATCACCTCTGCGGTCGGCGCCATGGATAAGGTCACACAGCAGAACGCCGCCATGGTCGAGCAATCGACGGCGGCCTGTCATAGGCTTGCGGATGAGGCGGCGTTGCTCGCCGGTCTCGTCGATCATTTCGATTTGGGCTCGCCGAGCGCATCAGCTCTCGCCGCGGTCAATGGCGCGCGGGCGCTGGACGGACATACGCCGAAACGCGCGCGCGCGTGAGCCGCGTCAGTCCTGATCCCGGCCAGGTACCATCATAACGGCCGAGGCACAGACCACGCCGCCGAAAGTGACGCCAAATCCGCTGCACAAAAGCAGCAGGCCGATCGGCCCCATGTCGCTTGCCATCAGCAGCGATCTCAGCCCTGCGACATTGAGCAGAAGAAGCAGCAGCGCGCAGCCGATGCCGAAGAACGCGCCCAAAATCCAATGCGTCACAATCAGGCCGACGACCGGATCGATTTTGTCCCGGAAATTCTTAGCCGGCAGATTCATTTTGGATCGTCGTTTCTCTCTTCGGCCTCAGCGACGCGATGGATCGCATCGCGCATATTGTCCCAATGTTTGAACCCTTCCGTTGCGCCAAGCAAAGCGAGGGCCAAAATGAAGGGGATAATATAATAAATGATCCGGAACAGCAGGAGCGATGCAAGCAAAGCCTCCTGCGACGGAGCCGGAACGAATTTCAGCATGGTCGCTTCGAAAACGCCGATGCCGCCCGGCGCGTGACTCGCAATGCCGAGAACGCAACCGAATACATAAGTCGCGGCAAAGGTGAGAAAATCGAGATGCCGCGGCTCCGGCAGGAGCACATAGAGAACGCCGGCCGCCGAGCAGAGATCGATCAGACCCAGGCAAATCTGCATCACGGTCAATTTGAAGCCGGGAAGCTCAAGCCGCAGCCCTTGGATCAGGGCATCCCGATGTCCCATGGAAACCCATGTGAGATAGACAAGCAGCGCGCCGACAACAGCCAAGCCGATGAGCAGATTGACGTGCGGTTCGAAGTGATCGATCTCGCTAATCAATTCGCTGCGCAATAAAAGCGTGATGCCGATCACTAGCGCCATGCCGAGCCAGAAGGTGACGCCGGCGATGACCGTGAGGCTCGCAACCTTGGACGCCGTGAGGCCGGATCGCGAATAGATCCAATAGCGCACGGTGCCGGCGGTGATCAGCGGAAAGCCGAGCGTAAAGGAGACGGCGTAGCTGGTGAAGGATGCAAGCGCGGTCGTTGCATAGGGAACGCGCGCGCGCAATTGCCGAAGCGCGACGGCGTCATATCCCGTCAGAGCCAGATAGGACAAAGCGGCAAGTCCGCAGGCCGAGAAGATTTGTTTGTTGCTGGTCGCGGCAAAGGCCGCGCGCAACTGCCCCCAATGCAAATGCGTCAGCGTATGGCCGAGAACGACAAGCGAGAGGATCGCGATCGCGATACTGAAGAAGCCGCCGACATATTTGCCGATCCGTTTGCGGCGCGCGACGTCTTTCGTCAGAAGCCAGTCCTTCAGCGCCATACGCACGCCCGATTCAGCCGGGATTTCACCGCGGCCGTCGTTTGCCTCTGATGCGCCTTGAGCGGCATCGGTCTCATGATCGCAAGGGTCCCTCATCGAACTTGGGCCGGAGTTCTGTCCGTGATCACTCTGCGCGCCGGGGTTATGCGGCGTGAATGCGCCCGGCGCAAGTCCGGTTGCTGTGCCGCAGGCGGGATTTCAGGCGAAGGTTCGGATCATCCTTCAGCGTGCAATGCAGCACGTCAGCCCGTCAGAGTGTAAATTTTACGAGTTTTGCCCCGAAGCGAGCGCCTTTCGCGCAAGACCAATTCTTTGTACGACGATGCGGTCTGATCCGTTCGAACGGGCCGCCTACTTCATGTGTCGGTCCGCGCGCGAGCCACCAAACGAAAAAATTTCGGGCAGCGGCTTCCTTTAGATAGGGCAAAAGATAGGGCAAAGCGAGATCTGCAAAAGACCGCGTGTTGCGCAATCGTTCGATCGGCCGTAGCCTAACGCGCTTTTACTTCGCGAAGGATTCATGAAGACATTTCTCAAAGCGAGCCTCGCGGCGATTGTATGCGTCATGACTCTCGGCGCTTACTCTTCGCTTTTCGCCGCCGATCAGACGGATGGCGGTGAAAAGGGCTGCATATGCATGGAGCTCTATCAGCCGGTCTGCGCAAAACTGCCGACCGGCGAGAAGAAGACATTTTCCAACGCCTGTTTCGCGAAATGCGCGAAGGCGACGGTTATCCACGACGGTCCCTGCTGAGCGGAGCGTGCGCTCCCGCATCAGCAAACCAAAAGCGCGCAGCACCGGGACTGCGCAAAGCGACGGGGATCACACCGCGAACATATCCACGCCGCCAGGACGAAGCCGTGCTGAGTGGCGTCTCTTCACCTTCCTAGGAGGCTCCTCGCGGAGCATGAACCTAACGCCGCCTTGGGCAAGGTCAAGGCAGAGTTAAGCCGGTCGAACTTCCCGCGATCACGGCGACGGATTCAGAGACCCGGTATAAAAATGCCGCGTCCATGCAGCCTGCCTTGATCAAGATCGTTCATTGCGTCGTTGAAGGCGCCGAGCGGGTAAACCTTGGTTTCCAATGCCACGCGTCCTTGGGCGGTGAGCGTCATCAGCTCGTCGAGATCGTTATAGGTGCCGACAAGATTGCCGACGAAGTTAATCTCCTGCGAGATCATGTCGATCGCCGGTACGTCGACCATGCCGCCATAGCCGATGACATAATATGTGCCAGCGCGCCGCAGCATCGCAATCCCGTCGGCGATGGCGCCCCCCTCGCCGACGAAGTCGACGACAGCCTCGCATCCGGCGCCGTCCGTGATCTTCTTGACCTTGGCGACCTGGTTGCCGTCTGCGAGCACAGTGTGGTCGGCACCGCATTTCTTCGCGAGTTCGAGCGCAGCTTCCGACTTATCAACAACGATGATATCGGCTGCCGTCAATGCTTTGAGCGATTGAATGCCGATATGGCCGAGGCCGCCACCGCCGCCAATCACGACGGCATGCGTTCCGGGATAGAGGAGCGGGATCGCCTTCTTCACCGCATGATAAGCGGTGAGGCCCGCATCGGCGAGCGCGGCCACATCCTGCGGCTTGGTTTTTGGATCGAGCTTGACCACGGCTCGCGCCCCGGTCTTGAGATATTCCGCAAAGCCGCCGTCGGCGTCGATGCCAGGGAAGGCACCATGGCTGCAATGCATGTCGTCGCCAGCCCGGCAATGACGGCAAAAGCCGCATGACATCAGGGGATGGACAATGACTGTGTCGCCGACGGAAACATGCTCGACGGCTGAGCCAACTGCATGCACCCAGCCGGCATTCTCATGGCCGAGGGTATAGGGAAGCTTCACGTGGCTCTTGTCCTTCCACTGTCCCTCGACAATATGAAGGTCTGTCCGGCAGAGACCGGCACCCCCGATCCGCACGATGACATCATGCGGACCGGTAATCTTCGGATCGGGGACTTCCTCGATCGTCGGGCGTTTGCCGTAGGCGTGCAGGCGAACAGCTTTCATGGCTATTTCCTCTGCAAAGTGTAACGCACGGTCTGGACCCGGATGAATCCATCCTTGAACACGAAGGTGTCGATACCGTCGTCGATTTTGGTCTTGGCTGAGTCTGCCGTCCATTCGAGAAGCAGGATGTCCTTCTCGTAAAGCTGCGTCTTCAGATTCCACTTGGCCTTCGGCACATCGGACAAGAGCTTGGTGAAGGCTTGCCGGATGCCGGCCTTGCCGCGCAAAATTCCGGCGGGCGTAATGAAAAAGGCATCATCGCTATAATCGGCGACGATGCCTTCAAGATCTTCGCCGCCCAGCGCCTCGGCGTGATGCTGAAAGATCTGCTGCGGTGTGCGTGTGGTCATCTCAATCCTCCTCGTCAATTCGACTGTGCGCCAAATTCTTCTTGACGCGTTCATCCTCGAACGCGGGCTTCGCCTATGGGGCATGCCCAGCACGCACTAGATAGGGCGTAGAAAGCATCCTGACCGCCGAAGTGGCTTGGCCCATGATCTGGATCAAATGGTGTGGCGGATGGGCTACTCTTGAGCGGAACCATTTTGCATCGCGGCGATTGTGACGTTTGCTTCCAAATTTCCGACAATTGTGACACTGACCGCTCATTGAAATGGGCACCAGCGCGCGCCCGATTGGATCGCTTCTTGATGGACCGTAGCCTCCCTCTCTCGTCAGTGCCTGTCTGGGCCATTGCCTTTCTCGCGACGCTCGGCGTAATCCTGCGGCCCGGCAAAATTCCGCAATGGATTTGGCCCGCGCTCAGCGTCGGTCTTCTCGTCGTCTTGCGGCTCTTGCCGATGAGCAGCGTGTTCGCCGGCATGGCCAAGGGGACGGATGTCTATCTCTTTCTCTTCGGCATGATGTTGCTTGCGGAGGTCGCACGGCAGGAAGGGCTGTTCGATTGGCTGGCGGCGCTCGCCGCGCGCTGGGCGAAAGGCTCGGCCTCGCGCCTGTTTCTTCTTGTCTATGTTGTCGGTACCATCGTGACGGCCTTTTTGTCGAACGATGCGACCGCCGTGGTGCTGACACCCGCCGTCGCAGCCGCCGTCAAAGCGGCCAAGGTCGAAGAGCCGCTGCCTTATCTTCTGATCTGCGCCTTGATCGCCAATGCCGCGTCCTTTGTGCTGCCAATCTCCAATCCCGCCAATCTCGTGATCTACGGCAGCCACATGCCGCCGCTGCTGCAATGGCTGCCGCGCTATGCGCTGGCATCCGTTGCATCGATCATCGTCACTTATTTCGTCTTGCGCTGGACGCAGCGCGGCGCTTTGCGACAAAAAATGTCAGCCGATGTTCTGGTGCCCGAGCTCACAGCGGCAGCGAAATTTGCGGCGGCCGGAATTCTGGCGACGGGCGTCCTGCTTCTCACCGCCTCGGCCCTCGATATCCAACTCGGATTGCCCACGGCGATCGCCGGCCTTCTTACCACTGCGATCGTTTTGATCCGCCAACGCAAAGGACCATGGGAGACAGTCAAGGATATCTCCTGGGGTGTGCTGCCGCTCGTGGCGGGTCTCTTCGTCCTCGTCGAAGCGCTCGATTGCACAGGCCTCATCGCGGCGCTGAGCACTTTGCTTCGGCAGGCATCAACCCATGCGGCCGAGGCAACAGCCTGGGGTGCCGGCATCGCGATCGCTTTCGTCAGCAATCTCTTGAACAATCTGCCGGCGGCCTTGATCGCCGCCGATGCCGTGCACAGCGCCCATGTCGGTGATCACGTGACGCGCGCGATCCTCATCGGCGTCGATCTCGGCCCTAATCTTTCGATCACCGGCTCGCTCGCGACCATTCTTTGGCTCGATGCGTTGAAGCGGGAAGGCCAGCACGTCAGCGCCGGGACGTTTTTGAAAGTTGGGCTCATCGTTATGCCGCCGGCGCTTTTGGCGGCGCTCGCGGCGGCGCGTCTTTTCCGGTGATGCGCGCGCCGATCATCAGAGCGGCGTCTCTTCGATCGTGACGCGATCGGGATAGAAGGCGAGATGATCCTTGATCGCCTGCGCCGCAGCATGCGGCGTCTCATAACTCCAGATGGCATTCGTCCCGGGCGCGCCGGCAAGCGGGATACTGAAATATGACGCTTCGCCCTTATAGGGGCAGTAACTGCCATGATCGGTCTTCTCGAGAAGCGAGAAGTCGACGTCTTTGCGCGGAATATAAATTACGGGAGGATAATTGGCCTCGCGCAAGGCGAGCGCATCGCGCGTGTCGGCGATTTTCTTTCCTGCAACCGTCACGACAACGTGCTTTGGATGACGCGCGATGGTGATCGGGTGACCTGGCCCTGGAATCTTGACGGGCCGCTGTGGCGAACTCTCTGCCATGACACTGTTCTCCATTGAAATGTGAACGAAGCGCAGGCGCTGCGCTCTCAGAAACTGCCACTGTCGCCGCCGCCGCCATCAGAGGAGCCGCCGCCATCGGACGAGCAACTGTCGGACGAGCCGCCGGCGTCAGAACTCGCGCCATGACAGGAGGCATCGCCGTGGTGCGACTCGGACACGGCAAAATTACCCGAGCTGTCATAGGTGGATGACGACCCCGCTTCCTTTTTGCCGCGCGAACGCCGTCCCCGCGCCCATTGGATGAGGGCGAGGAACGCAATTACGCCAAGAAAGAGGCTGATCTGAGTTTCCATCCTCGTGCTCCAAATTCGCCGTCTTTCCGCGCGCCTATGTCGCGCAAAGGTGAAGCGGCGAAGAGGAACCCGAGCGTCTTGCTGCCGTTTTCGTCAAGCCTTCTGCTACGCTGCCGCGATCGAGCGGGTCCAAGCGGGAAAATCCCCAAAATGGTGGCCTCGGCGCCGCGCGCCGCGCGGGGCTGATGGCCACAAATGCGGCGCGCAGGGCGCGGCGGAAAGTGTTAATAAAATGGATCGTATCATCCCTCCGGGAAGCCCATCCATGCTTCCGTGGCAGAGTTTTGGGACGCGAGGTTCAGCATGATGTGGCGATGCATGGCTGTGGCGACGGGTTTCGCGGCCCTGGCCTTTTCCCAGCCCGCGATGGCGCAGGACGCGCCGTCGCCGAACGATCCCGCCGTGCATGTCGATCATTCCGCGCCCGCGCCCACCCATGGGACAGGCCCGCGCGTCATCGTCCATGTCGATCTCACCGCGCAGAGCCTGCATGTGCAGTTTCCCGATGGGTCACAAGAAGATTGGCCGATCTCCTCAGGCCGGCCGGGGCTCGACACGCCGGACGGCACCTATAAGGCGCAATGGGTCGATCCCGATCACCAATCGAAACAATATCAAGACGCGCCTATGCCTTATGCCGTCTTCTTCGATCTGAAGGGCCATGCGTTCCATGGCTCCTATCAGAAGAAGTTCGGCATGGCGGTGTCGCATGGCTGCGTGCGCCTGCCGGTCAACGACGCGAAGAAATTATACGACGCGGTGAAAGTCGCCGGTGCCGATGTCGAAATCGTCGGCCAAGCGCGCGGCAACGCCTGGGCGGTGCGTCAGGAAGACCAGCGCGAACTCGCCGCGCAAGCGGCCCAACCGAACAATGATGGGTCCGGCGGCTTCTTCGGCAGCACGACGAATAATCCGCCGCCACCGCCGTCGGACAATGGCCCGCTGCAGGGCTTCTTCGGCATCTTCACCGGCGGTGGCCCGCAGTAAGGTGAGCGGCGATCCCTCCCCTTAAGGGGAGGGTGCCCCGCGCAGCGGGGCCGGTGGGGATATCTCGTCTGCACCCCATCCGTCAGCGAAGCTGCGCTTCGCTGCCACCTTCCCCCGGAGGGGGAAGGATAGCGGCCAATCACGCCGCCTTCTTCATCGCCAGTGACGCGAGCGTCTGGAGAATCCGCCGCGTGCCTTCGAGCCGATCGCGCGGATCTTCGAAATCCTGGATGAAGACGACGCGCATGTCGGGCCGCACTTTCGCGTCCGGCCCTTGTTCCGTGACATAGCGCACGAGGCCGGCCGGATTGGCGAAGCGATTGTCGCGGAAGGCGAGGGTGAGGCCTTTCGGTCCCGCCTCCAATTTCTCGACATTGGCTTTGCGGCAGAGCGCCTTGATCGCGACGATCTTCAACAGCTGATCGACCTCGCGCGGCAGCGGGCCGAAACGGTCGATCATCTCGGCGGCGAAGGCCTCGATCTCGGCATCCTCTTCGAGCATCGACAGGCGGCGATAGAGCTGCAACCGCAAATCGAGATCGGCGACATAATCCTCCGGGATCGTCACCGCCGTGCCGAGCGTGATCTGCGGCGACCAGGCTTCTTCCGTTGGCTCCTCGATGCCGGCCTTCAGCGCGAGAACGGCCTCCTGCAGCATCTGCTGATAAAGCTCGTAGCCGACCTCCTTGATATGGCCGGACTGTTCTTCGCCCAAGAGATTGCCGGCGCCGCGGATATCGAGATCGTGCGAGGCGAGCTGGAAGCCGGCCCCTAACGTGTCGAGCGTTTGCAGCACTTTGAGCCGGCGCTCGGCCTGCGGCGTCATCATCCGATCCTGCGGCACGGTGAAGAGCGCATAGGCGCGTGTCTTCGAGCGGCCGACGCGGCCGCGCAACTGATAGAGTTGCGCGAGGCCGAACATATCGGCGCGATGGACGATGAGCGTATTGGCGGTCGGAATATCGAGGCCGGATTCGATGATCGCGGTTGAGAGCAGAATGTCGTATTTGCCGTCATAGAAGGCGGCCATCCGCTCTTCGAGTTCTGTCGGCGGCAGTTGCCCATGCGCGATGACATAGCGCGCCTCCGGCACATTCGTGCGAAGAAAAGTCGCGGCATCTTCGATATTCTCGATGCGCGGGCAGACATAAAAGCTCTGGCCGCCGCGATAGCGCTCGCGCAGAAGCGCCTCGCGCACGAGCAGCGTGTCGAAAGGCGTGATGAAGGTGCGCACCGCGAGACGATCGACCGGCGGCGTCGTGATGAGCGAGAGTTCGCGCACGCCGGTCAGTGCCAATTGCAGCGTGCGCGGGATCGGCGTGGCCGACAGCGTCAACACATGCACTTCGGCGCGCAGTTCCTTCAAGCGCTCTTTGTGCTTGACGCCGAAATGCTGCTCTTCGTCGATGATGACGAGGCCGAGATCCTTGAAATGCACGGTCTTCGAGAGCACCGCATGCGTGCCGACAACGATGTTGATGTCGCCTGAGGACAAGCCTTCTCTCACCTCTTTCAGCCGGCCCGTGGCGACCATGCGCGACATTTGCGCGACTTTGATCGGCAGACCCGCAAAACGCGCGGCGAAATTTTTCGCGTGCTGGCGGGCGAGCAGCGTCGTCGGCACGACAACCGCGACCTGCTTGCCATTGATCGCGGCGACGAAGGCCGCGCGCAGCGCTACCTCCGTCTTGCCGAAGCCGACATCGCCGCAGACGAGCCGGTCCATCGGCTTGCCGCTTGCCAGATCATCGAGCACGGCGTCGATGGTCGCGTCCTGGTCTTCCGTCTCTTCATAAGGGAAGCCGGCGCAGAAGGCTTCATAAAGTCCAGGCGGCGGCACGAGCTTCGGCGCTTCATGGGTCGCGCGCGCGGCGGCGATCTTCATCAGGCCGGCCGCCATTTCGAGAATGCGCCGGCGCATTTTCGATTTGCGCTTCTGCCAGCTCGCGCCGCCGAGCCTGTCGAGCTGCACCTCGGTGTCTTCTGATCCATAGCGCGAGAGAAGTTCGAGATTTTCGACCGGCAGAAAGAGCTTGGCGCCTTCGGCATATTGGATTTCGAGACAGTCGCGCGGTTGACCCGCCGCCTCGATCGCCTTGAGGCCCATGAAACGGCCGATGCCATGATCGATATGGACGACGAGATCGCCAGCTGAGAGCGCGGAGACTTCGGAAAGGAAATCCTGCGCGCGGCGGCTTTTCTTGCGGCCTTGGATCAGACGATCGCCGAGAATATCCTGCTCGCCAATGATCGCGAGATCGTGTGTCTCGAATCCCTGTTCGAGGCCGATGACGGCGAGGCCAACCGTGGAACGCGCCAGCTTCTGCGCTTCGACATAGGAGGAGACGGTCGTCAGATCGGCGATGCCGAAATCTTTCAACACATGGCTGAGGCGTTCGCGTGAGCCTTCTGACCAGCCGGCGACGATGACGCGTTTGGCCTGCGCTTGCAATGCGCGGATGTGATCAGCGGCCGCGTGAAAGACATTGGCGCCTTCGTCGGCGCGCTCCGGCGCGAAATTGCGGCCGATCCTGCCGCCGCAATCGATCACATTGCCTTGGCTGCTTTCGGGCTGCGCGAAAGGCGTGATGCGCGCGACGCCGCCATCGGCGAGGCTCTCGCGCCATTGGGAGGCCGAGAGATAAAGTGCGTCCGGCGGCAGCGGCTTGTAATTCGAATGTGCGGGATCGGCGTCATAGGCCGATTTGCGCGCGTCGTAATAATCGGCAATGTGCGCAAGGCGCGAAGAGGCCGCATCCTCGGCCAGCGAATCGAGAACGAGCGGCGCGGCGCCCGTATAATCGAAGAGCGTGTCGAGCCTGTCGTAGAAGAGCGGCAGCCAATGCTCTAGGCCCGGATGGCGCCGGCCTTCGCTCACCGCTTCATAAAGCGTGTCGCCGCGCGTGCCCGCACCGAATTGCGTCACATAGGCCTGGCGGAAGCGGCGCATCGACTCTGATGTGAGCTGCACTTCGCTCATCGGCACGAGATCGAGGCCGCGCAATTGGCCGATGGTGCGCTGGGTCTCGGCATCGAAACTGCGGATCGATTCGAGCGTATCGCCGAAGAAATCGAGCCGCACGGGTTCGAGCATCGAGGGCGCATAGAGATCGAGAATGCCGCCGCGCACGGCATAGTCGCCCGTATCCCGAACCGTCGATGCGCGCGCAAAACCGTTCGATTCGAGCCATTCAATGAGCCCGTCCATGTCGACGGCATTGCCGGGCGCGGCGGAAAATGTGTCGGCGGCGATTTTGTCGCGCGGCGGGACGCGTTGGAGAATGGCGTTGACGGTCGTCGAGAGAATACGCGGGCGCTCAGCCGCCGTGCGCGAGCGGGCAAGGCGCGCGAGAACCGTCATCCGCCGCGCGGCGATCGAGGCATTTGGCGAGACGCGGTCGTAAGGCTGGCAGTCCCAGCCGGGGAAATCGAGAATTTCGATGTCGGGCGCGGCAAAGCGCAGGGCCTCAATGAAGGCATGGGCGCGCTGCGCATCGCGCGCGATATGAACGGCGACGACGGCACGCTTTTCTGCGCCATGCGCCATCCCGCGCGTCAGATCAGCGAAGCAGAAGGCGTCATAGCCGTCGGGCAGCGACGACAGCGTCAGCGCGCCGCCTTTTTCGAGTTCGGCAATGGCTTTTTTGAATTCGGTCACGGTCGTTCGGTCGTCGGGTGAGACTAGGGTCTGGGCCTCATCCTTCGCTGAGGTCGAGACACGCAAGACAGCAAAATCACGGCACCGTTTCCGGTCCGTGTTTTAAAGGTTGATCGGCCCCGCATGCACATGAAAGGCAAGGAGCTTCCGCAGCAAGGGCGTATCATAGGCGGGCGGAATGTCCATCTCGCCTGTGAACCAACCCAAGATGTCGCGGTCCGGCAGTTCGAGCAAGGCTTCGAAATCGGCAAGTTCCGCCTCATCGAGCGTTGCCATACGCGCGTCGGCGAATTGCCCCATGAGCAGGTCCATCTCGCGCAAGCCGCGATGCCACGAGCGGAAGAGCGCGCGGCGGCGGCGGACGTCGAGATCATGCGTGGAGTTGTCAACCATAGATGGCGATCCGGGCGCGGCAGGCAAGAGCGCGAGACAAGAGACAGGCGCCAGTCATAGCCGCGCGGGCGGACTTTCGCTAGCATCGCGGCCCTGATGCGCCCGTCTCTTCTCGATCCTTATTTTGCGCCCGCGGCAAGCCTGCCAGGCATCGGGCCGAAGATCGGCAAATTGCTGGACAGGCTTCTTGTCGATGGGGCAAGGCCGGCTCGCATCGTCGATCTCTTGTTCCATCTGCCTTATGCGACGATCGACCGGCGCAACCGGCCGAAGATTGCCGACGCACCGCTCGATCAGCTGGTGATGATCGAAGCCAAGGTCGTCGCGCATTCTCCGCCGGGGCCGCGCTCGAAGGCGCCGTTTAAAGTTCTGGTGGAAGATGAGACGGGCGATGTGATGCTCGTCTTTTTTCTCGCCAATCCGCATTGGATCGAGAAAAGCCTGCCCGTTGGCGAGATGCGGTGGATTTCCGGCAAGCTTGAGCTTTGGGACGGTCATCGCCAGATCGTTCACCCCGATCGCGTGCTCGATGAAGAGGGCCTCACCAAGCTGCCGCCAGTCGAGCCCGTCTACGGGCTGACCGAAGGCCTGCATCAGCGTGTCGTCGCCAAGGCCATCGCCGCCGCTCTCGCGCGCGTCCCGGCTCTGCCGGAATGGCATCGCTATGAGGCCGCGCAGCTGCCCGACATGCCGAGCTTCACGGAGGCGTTGAAGAGAGTTCACGAACCCCAAGACCCTGCCGATATATTGCCGAATTCTCCGGCGCGACTGCGGCTCGCCTATGACGAACTCTTCGCGCATCAGCTTGCGCTCATGCTGCTGCGGGCGTCGCTGCGCGAGCGCAGCGGCCGCGCGCATGGCGCCGAAGGCCGCCTTGGCGAAAGGATCGCGGCGGCGCTGCCCTTCGCACTCACCAAGGCGCAGCAGCAGGCCGTGGCAGAAATCACGAAAGACCTCAGCGCGTCCGCGCGCATGCTGCGCCTGCTGCAAGGCGATGTCGGCTCGGGCAAGACTGTGGTCGCGCTGCTCGCCATGGCGCATGTCGTCGAAGCGGGACGCCAGGCGGCCTTGATGGCGCCAACCGAACTTCTGGCGCGCCAGCATTATGAAAGCATCGCGGCGCTCGCCGAGGTGGCGGATCTGCGCGTCGCTCTCATTACGGGCCGCGACCGCGCCAGTGAGCGCAGCGCGACGCTAATGAGGCTCGCGGAAGGCGATATCGATATCGCAATCGGCACCCACGCGCTGTTTCAGGAGAGCGTTCAGTTTCGCGATCTTGGCCTTGCCGTCGTCGACGAGCAGCATCGTTTCGGTGTGCACCAGCGCCTCGCGCTCAGCGAAAAGGGCGAAGGCGGCGCCGACATTCTGGTGATGACGGCGACACCCATTCCGCGCACGCTGGTGCTCACCTATTTCGGCGACATGGATGTCTCGAGCCTGCGCGAAAAACCGCCGGGCCGGCAGAAGATCGAAACCCGCGCTCTGCCGCTCGATCGATTGGACGATGTGATCGAGCGGCTCGGCCGCGCCGTCGGCTCGGGCGCGCGCGCCTATTGGGTCTGTCCCCTCGTCGCCGAAAGCGAAGAGCTGGATGTTGCGGCCGCCGAAGCGCGCTTCGAGGCGTTGCGCGAGATTTTCGGCAATAAAGTCGGGCTGCTGCACGGCAAGATGAAGGCGCAGGAGAAAGATAGCGCCATGGCCGCCTTTGCGCGCGGCGACACGCAGATCCTGGTGGCGACGACCGTGATCGAAGTCGGCGTCGATGTGCCGGAAGCCTCGATCATCATCATCGAACATGCCGAGCGTTTCGGCCTGGCGCAGCTTCACCAGTTGCGTGGCCGTGTCGGGCGCGGCAAGGCGAAATCATCCTGTCTTCTACTTTATAAGACGCCGCTCGGCGAGACGGCCAAGGCGCGCATCGATGTGATGCGCGATACGGAGGATGGATTTCTGATCGCAGAAGAAGATTTGCGGCTGCGTGGCGAGGGCGAAGTGCTGGGCACGCGCCAATCCGGCAGCCCGGGATTCCATTTGGCCGAGCTGCCGTTCCATGCCGATCTTCTGGCGCTGGCGCGCGCCGAGGCGCAGCGCGTGATGGCCGAGAACCCAAAATTGGAAGGAGAGGCGGGGCGCGCTCTGCTTCTGCTGCTCTATCTTTTCGAGCGGGATGCGGCGGTGAAGCTTTTGCAGGCAGGGTAGGTAGGGAGAGCGATGTCTCTCCCTCGGAAGGCGATGACCGATCAGGCTTTCTTCTTGGCGTTGCTGGTCTTCTTGCTCTTGTCGAGAGCCTGCACCTGGTGCGACAGCCGGGACACTTTGCGCGAGGCGGTGTTCTTGTGAACGATGCCCTTTTGCGCGGCCCGCATGATGATCGGCTCGGCTTCGTGAAGCGCGGCCGCGGCGGCCTTCTGATCGCCGGTGGCGATGGCCTCTTCGACCTTGCGGACATAGGTGCGCATGCGGCTGCGGCGGGCGCGGTTGATGGCGGTCCGCCGTTCAATTTTACGCGTGGCCTTCTTGGCCGAGGTGGTATTAGCCATTGCTGTCCTGAGCGAATTTGATGATGGTCGCGCCCCAAAAAGGCGCGGCGAAAGACGTCCGGCAAGGGGCGTCCGACCGAAACGGGAAGGCGCAGTGTATAAAGTGCGGCCTCTCAGGCGTCAATGAGGGTTCGGGGTCAGAGAGGGCTCGAAATTAACGTTTTGGAACCCGCCCCTCGGGCGCTTTTGCTCAATCTGCGCCGCCCTGCCTGGCGCTGTCCCGCTCAAGGAAAAGGCGAGCACAATCCTGTCCGGCGTTTCTTGGAATTCCTTTTTGACGGCGGCGCGGACCGCACCTGCGAGTTCGCCGATCGGCCGCTCTTCATAGAGCCGCGGAAACGTCACCGTCACCACGCGCAGCTCGCCATTCTTCCAGTTGAAACCGACGTCTGGCTTTATCCCTGTTGCCTGCTCAAGATCGGTTTCGACGGCCTTTGCGTGTTTGGCGCCATCGACAAGCGCTGTGATGACGTTGCATCCGGCAAGGCCGGTGGCGAGAATAAGGATCGCGATAGCTCTCAGCATGGGATCCTCCTGATCGAGGGATCGCCCCCGTTATTACCGGTTCTTGAACGCCGGCGGCCGTTTTTCGAGGAAGGCGGCCATGCCCTCGGCCCGGTCCTCGGTCGCGAAAAGCCCATAGAAAAGGCGCCGCTCGGCGGCCATCCCCTCCGAGAGCGTCGCCTCATAGGCGCGGTTGATGCTCTCTTTGGTGGCCAGCACCGCCGGGCGCGACATAGCGGCGATCGCCGCAGCGAGTTTCAGAGCCTCGGCTTCGAGCTGATCGTCTGGGATGACCCTGGCGACGAGGCCGCAACGCTCGGCCTCTGCCGCATCCATCATCCGGCCGGTGAGGCAAAGCTCCATCGCCTTGGATTTGCCGATAGCCCTCGTTAGCCGCTGGGTGCCGCCGGCGCCGGGCATGATCCCCAATTTGATCTCCGGCTGGCCGAATTTCGCGTTCTCCGCGGCCAGGATGATGTCACACATCATGGCGATCTCGCAGCCGCCGCCGAGCGCGAAGCCGGCGACCGCCGCGACGACCGGTTTTCTCACTTTGGAGAGATGCTCCCAATCGCCGATGAAGTTTTCGAGATAGGCCGAGACCGAGGTCTTCGGCTGCATTTCGGCGATGTCGGCACCGGCGGCGAAGGCGCGGGCCGAGCCCGTCAAGACAAGAGCGCCGATCGCGTCGTCCGCCTCGAATGTGTCGAGCGCCGCATTGAGGTCGCGGATTAGAGCCGCACTCAATGCGTTCAAGGCCTGCGGCCGATTCAACCGGATGAGGCCGACGGCTCCATGAGTCTCGGCAATGATCGTCTCGTAAGAAGCTGCCGCAGCCATTCATGCGCTCCGAGGGGATATTACTGATTGTAACCTGATTTGAGACCCATGCCTAAGGACTTGAGATCACGCGGATATTTACTGAGTGTCAGAAGAAGTGAAGGGATGTTCCCAAGCCTTTGATCCATCCCCTTTTGCCGATGCTCCAGGGGAATGCTATGCCTCAGCTCGACTATCATAGGATAACAACAACGACGCAATCGAGGCCGCTTCGGCGCGTTTCAGCCGGAATGGCGGACTCGATTTGAACTTTCGGATCAGACATTGGCGCCAAAACTCAACAGTCTTGCCGATTATGCGAACAGACGTTTTCGCTTCGCCGGCAAATCCTATCTCGAACACTACGATCCTTTCTTTGTCGCGATCGACGCTGCCCGGCAAGAGGCGGAAGCGCAAGGAAAGCATTTCGTCAGTTTCGCGAATTACGATTATCTTGGGCTCGCGGGCCATCCGGCGATCAAGGCCGCGGCCATCAATGCGGTCGAGACCCTTGGAATCGGCGTTCTGGCGTCCCGTCTCGTCGGCGGCGAACGCTCGACCCATAAGCAGTTTGAGAAACAGCTCGCCAATTTCCTCGGCGTCGAGTCGGTGATGACGCTGGTCTCCGGCTATCTCACCAATGTCACGACGATCGCGCATATCATGGGGTCGCAGGATGCGATCTTCATCGACGAGCTGTCGCACAACAGCATCGTGAGCGGCGCCAAGGCCGCCTCCAGCACCACGATCACCTTCCGACACAACGATCTCGATCATCTCGATCATCTTTTGCGTGAGAAGCGGGACGAGTTTCGTCATGTGATGATCATCGCCGAATCGCTTTACAGCATGGATGGCGACATCGCCGATCTGCCGCGCCTCGTCGAGATCAAGGAAAAGCACAGGGCTTGGCTGCTCATGGACGAGGCGCATTCGATCGGCGTCCTCGGCCAGGATGGACGCGGCCTCTGCGAATATACGGGCGTCGACCCAAGCCAGGTCGATCTCATCATCGGGACCTTGTCGAAGACCTTTGCCTCCTGCGGCGGGTTCATCGCCGCCGCCAAGCCGGTCATCGACTGGCTGCGCTATACGTTGCCGGGATTCGTGTTCAGCGTCGGCCTCTCGCCCGTCATCACAGCGGCCGCGCAGTCCGCACTGCAACTCGTGCAGAAAGAGACATGGCGCGTCGATAAGCTGCGCCGCAATGCTGAACTCTTCGTCGAGGTCGCACATGAGGCGGGCCTCGATACCGGGCCCGCCATCGGCCGCGGCGTCGTGCCCATTCTCTTCTCCGATAGCTATGAGACCGTGGCGGCCTCGCAGCATCTGATCGCAAACGGCTATTATGTTCCGCCGATCATCCAGATCGGCGTGCCGAAAAATCAGCCGCGCTTGCGCTTCTTCTTGTCCGCATCGCACACCGAAGAGGACATCCGCGGGGTCATCGGTCTGCTCGCCAAAAGAGCGAGCCGGCAATCCTCGCCCGTTCAGCCCGCGACGACGCCCGCGGGTTGACGTAGAACGCGCGACGCTGGGCTATCTGAGCATTTCTCAAGTCGCTGCATGGCGCGCAAGGACGGGTTCACTAAATGAGCAAGATCGAGATCATTCCCGTCAAGGGGCTCGGAAGCTTTCTCGATTTCTGCAAGGTGCCGCGGATTATTTACAAGGGCCTCAAAGGCTTTGCGCCGTGTCTAGATGCCGAGCGCTGGACGCTCT
Source organism: Methylovirgula sp. (assembly GCA_049522395.1). Taxonomy (GTDB): domain Bacteria; phylum Pseudomonadota; class Alphaproteobacteria; order Rhizobiales; family Beijerinckiaceae; genus Methylovirgula. The sequence goes on along the minus strand of JBEKNV010000009.1, from coordinate 33,508 downwards.
ACGCGCATATGCTCAACCCGCATTTCAAGCTTGTTGATTCGCAGGCTTGGATCGCGCGCCGCGACGGCAAGCTCGTCGGCCGCAATTTTGCGCAGGTCTATAAGGACGGAATCAAGCCGCTCGGAGCTTCGCCTGCGCAATTCGGCTGCCTCGATTGCATTGAAGATGCCGACGTCCTCAAAGCCTTGCTGACGACGGCCGAAGGCTGGCTGCGCCAGCATGGCGCCACGACGATTCACGGGCCGTTTTCGCCATCGGTCAATGCCGAGTGCGGCATGCTCGTCGAAGGCTTCGAGGCAACGCCGATGATCTTCATGCCCTGGAACCCGCCTTACCTTCCCGCCCTCCTGGAAAAAGCCGGATACAAAAAAGCCCGCGATCTCATTTCCTATCGCTACGATTTGACGGCCGAAGACCGCGCCGAAAAGGCGGGCGTCATGGCAAGACCCGAATGGCGCGAAAGGTTGAAAATCAGAAACATCGACCTGAAGACAATGGCCGAAGAGGCCAAGATCCTTGTCGATATTTTCAACGACGCCTGGAGCCAGAATTGGGGCTTCGTGCCGTTCACCTACGAAGAATTCATGTCCACCGCGGACGGCATGAAATTGGTGATGCCGCCGGAAGGCGGATTCATCATCGAACTCGACGGCGAAGCTCAGGCTTTCGGCGTCGTCCTGCCGAATTTGCATGAGATCACAGCCGATCTCGACGGCAAGCTCTTCCCCCTGGGTCTTCCCAAGGTGATCTCGCGGGCGCGCCATCACATCTATCACTCGGGCCGCCTCGCGCTTTTCGGCATCCGCCGGGCCCTGCATCGCAAAGCGGTCGGCGGCGTTGTCATCTTGGCCCTGATCGAGGAAATGCGCCGCCGCAGCCGTAACTATGACATTCAACATGTGGAATTCGGCTGGGTCCTCGAAGACAATGAGGGCATGCGGCGCCCGATCGAGATGTTCGGCTCCAAGGTGGACAAAGTCCACCGCATCTATGAGAAGGATCTCGCCGCCTGAGGCGGAAAATCGACTTCGATTGATTTGACGCCGGCAAAGACTGGCGCGAGAGATAGGCTAGCGATTTAGGGCAGGGACGGCGCTTCGGACGGTTCCCGCCATTTCGAAATGACAAGGACAAATGGATGAGCGCGGTTGTTGCGGGTCAGGGGTCGGTTGCCGGTGCGCCTGGGATAGCCGGCGCTCCGGTCGAATTGCCGATCTTGGACGGCTATCTCCAGACAGAACCGGCTAGGCCCCATCCGCGCCGGAAGCGAGAAATTTTGACCGCGCATCCCGAAGTCGCAAAGCTCGCCGGCTATGACCGGCGCACAGGTGTGATCGTCATTGCCGTCGTCCTTGGCCAGACGGCGCTCGCAGCCCTCTTCGGCCATCTCGGCATTCGCTATTGGTGGCTGCTTCTGCTCGTGGCCTATGGCGTCGGCGCCTTCGCCAATCATGCCATGTATGTCGCGATTCACGACGCCGTGCATAATACGATCTGCAAGACGCCGCTCGCCAACAAATGGATGGCTATGATCGCCGATCTGCCCAACACGGTGCCGACGGCCATGGGCTTTCGTTGCTATCATCTGAAGCATCATTCGCATCTCGGCGATTATGATTTCGATGCCGATCTCGCGAGCCATTGGGAAGCGCGTCTCGTCGGCAACCGCTGGTATGCGAAGGCGCTGTGGATGTTCTTCTTCGCTTTCGTCCAGGTCGGCCGGCTGGGCCGGCTCAAAGGAACGGTGCCGATGCTCGGCAGCTGGACTTGGATCAATGCCGCGGTGATCGTGGTCTACGATCTCGCCATCCTCTATTTCTTCGGCCCCGTTGGCCTGCTCTATCTCTTTGCATCCTTCTGGTTCTCAGTCGGGCTGCATCCGCTCGGCGCGCGCTGGATTCAGGAGCATTTCACCTTCGATCCGGAGCAGGAGACCTATGATTATTATGGGCCGCTCAATCGTGTCGCCCTCAACATCGGCTATCACAATGAGCATCACGATTTCCCGGAGATTCCCTGGACGCGTCTGCCGGATGTGAAGCGGCTAGCGCCGGAATTCTACGACGATCTCAAGACTCACAAATCCTGGACGAAGCTCTTCTTCAGTTTTATCTTCGATCCGCGTTACACGCTCTATTCGCGTGTTGATCGCAGCGCCGCCAATCTGGCGCGCTCCCCCGCATAGGCGCATAGGCAGCGCGCTTCAGCTGCTTGTCGGGCGCACCTTCGGCGTGCGTTTGAAATGCTCGCGCCGGCCGAAGACTGTCTTCAAAATCGAAGGTGCGTTGGAGACGCTGATATAGACCATCAGCGGCGGCACCGAGGCGACCGTCTTGAGATAGTCCCAGAGGCTGCCGCGGCGCAGGAGGAAATAGGGCGTCACTGTCATGCCGATTGCGACAACGGTGATGAGCGTGCCCATGAGGATCATCAGCGGGAAATAGACATGTGCGTCGAAGCCTCTGAGCAGCAGGCAGAACAGCGAGGCGACGACGGCAATCGCCGCGCATGGATAGAACGCCTGAATGAGAATGAGCGCGCTCGCCGAGAGTTTTCCACGGAACGGCCAGGATGAGTTCCAGACTTTCGGCAAGAGCTTGCGCGCGACCTGGACGAAGCCGTTTGACCAGCGCCTTTGCTGAACGCGCCAATGGCGCACGCGCTCAGGCACGAGACCCGGAACAGGGGGCTCCATCAGAAAGATGCCGTGCCAGCCGGCGAGTTCCGCCCGCACCGTGAGATCCATGTCTTCGCAAAGCGAATCCGCCGACCAACCGCCGGCTTCCGCGACGGCGGCGCGGCGCCAGAGCCCGCCCGTCCCATTGAACTGAAAGAGCCAGCCGGCGCGATAGCGCGTCGCCTGTTCCATCGCGAAATGCGCGTCAAGCAACATCCCCTGGACGCGCGTCAGCCAGTTCGTGCGATAGTTCGAGAATTCGCAACGGGACTGAAGAAAGCCGGCCTTCTCATCGGCGAGGAGATAAGGAACGCTGGCGCGCAGCCAATTGCGCGGCGGGCGGAAATCGACGTCGAGCATGGCAATAATCGGTGCGTCGCTCTGCGCGAGCCCAGCAGCGAGAGCGCCGGCCTTGTAGCCCACGCGGTTCTCGCGATGCAGATGCAGGATGTCGAAACCTTGGGCGCGCAGCCGGTTGATCGCAACCTCGGCAATGGCTGCCGTATCATCCGTGCTGTCGTCGAGAATCTGAATATGTAGCCGATCGCGCGGCCAATCGAGCGCGGTCGCGCTGTTGACGGCGTCGATCACCATTTCGCCTTCGTTGAATACGGGGATTTGCAAAAGCACGTGCGGGAGATCGGCATCCGCCACCTTTGCCGGCGGCACGGGAACGCGCCAGGGCTTGCCGATGACGAGTTCGGCGATGTTGATCGCGATGAGGAGAAGAAAACTGCCACCGACCGTGACGAGGCCGATGATAGCAATCGTCAGGATGATCTCGAAAATGAACCGCACGAACTCGATGACAAACAACGGTGCATTCCTTTCGAGCTCATCTTCCGCCTTTGCCCATTTTCCTCGGGCAGGCGATGAGCGGGCTGCGGCTGGCGCAAGAGGCGAGAGGCCACGCGCGTGGGGGGATCGAGAGCCGTCTCTTTGATGAAGTTGAACACAAAACAGGCTCCCGAAACAAGCGCGGAATGCTCGCGCCCGTCCTCAGATGCGCTCGCGTGTTTCTGGTACGTTCGCTTCGATGCGGGCCATGATCCGATCATAGAGGCGCGCCGGCAAAAGCCGCCCGAAACGGGCTGCCATGTATAGCGGCCAAGGGAAAGCGATGGTCGCAGCGCCCCGCGCGAGCCCTTTCTTGATAATTGCCGCCGCGCGCGTGTCGCTGATCTCGAAAGGCTTGACCGCCGAGATGGAATCGTTGAGCGGCGTCTTGACGAAGCCGACGATCGCAAGACTGACGCGGAGGCCGTGGGCCTCCAGCCGTCCGCGCAAGGACTCGGCATAGGCATGGACCGCCGCCTTGGTCAGACAATAGGCGGGCGAATAAGGCAGGCCGCGCAATCCGGCAATCGAACCGATGAACGCAATGTGACCACGGCCTCGCGTACACATTGGCGCGATCAGCGGTTCAACCGTGTTCAAAACGCCGATCAGATTGGTCGCGATAACGGCGCGCACCGCCTCCGGGTCCTCGGCAATGTCATCGGGAGCAAGACCGGTCGTGATGCCGGCGTTGGCGATCACAAGATCGAACGGATTGTTACGATCCGCTCCCTCAATCCAATCGCGCATTTTTTCGCGATCACGAACGTCGAGAGGCATAGCCGTGGCTTCGGCGCCCTTTGCCTTTGCGGCGGCGATCGTTTCGGCCAAGCGCTCTGCGTTTCGACCGATCAAGAAAAGGCGGTTGCCCGGTTCCGCATAAGCCAACGCAAGTGCGCGGCCAATGCCGCTCGAGGCGCCGGTGATGAGAATGGAGTGCGGTCTCAGCATTCAACCGCCCGGCTTGTGGATCGCGAGCGCTTCCGCCAGAAGCGAAAGCTCGCGCCTTTCATTATGCATCATCAGACGCAGCAGAAATTGTGTCGGCTCGCCCGTTAGAATTTGCGCGACGCGGCCCGAGAGTTCGCCCGTCTCACTGACGTAGATCGGGCGCAGGAATTTGCTGGACAGCCGAATGAGTTTGAGGTCGGGGCGCCAGACGGCCAGAGCCGGCACGAAGCGGCTCATCAGCAGCATTCCGTGCACGGGAGGGCCGGGAAGCCCGACACGCCGAGCAAGCTCGCGGTCGAGATGGATCGGATTGTCGTCGCCCGATGCCGCCGCATAACGGCGGAGATCATCCATGCTCCAGGGGCCGACGCTTTGGGCCGAAAATTTCTCGCCGACTTTCGGCGGTTCGGTTGGCCCTCCAGCGCTATGATCGGAAGCCGCAATCATCCAGCCTGGTCCAATGCGCTTGTGGGAATGATCCGCAAAATCATTTCAGCGCGCAGGTAAGGCGCGCCGTCGCCGATCTCGGCGCGCAGAATAAGACGTGCCGGTTCCATTTCACGGCTGATCTCGACGATCATGGTATAGTCGACATCCGCCGCCAACGGCCGCGCATAATCGAAGCTCTGGGATTCATGGATTGGGACCCAGGGCTCAGTCCCGCCAAGACGCTCGCCCGCGGCGCGAATATCGGGGTGCGTGAACCAGCGGATCGGGAAAGTGAACGGCAGGCCTTCTTCCTTGACGCCGGCAGAAATTTCCTGGGCGAAGGCTTCCACTTCGGCGGGATCGGCGCGGACTTTGAGCGGCCCAATGCGCACGGCGTCCGGTGCCGTCGGTTTGGCGTCGTCAGCAGACGGGCCCGCCATGCGGCTCAGGCCGCTTCCGCGCGTTTGACGACGAGTGTCGCGTTGATGCCGCCAAACGCGAAGGAATTTGTAAGAGCGGTCCTAATCGGCATCGGCCGCGCCTCGTTCGGCACGGGATCGATGGGACATTTCTCGTCCGCAACATTCCAGTTGATCGTTGGCGGCGCGATACTCTCGCGCACGGCGCCGATCGTCACCACGAGTTCAAGGGCGCCGCCAGCGCCGAGCCCATGGCCATGAATCGGCTTGGTCGAGGAAACCGGCACATGCGGCAAGCGCTTTCCGAAGATCATTCCGAGCGCTTGCGATTCCGTCGAATCGTTCACCGTCGTTCCGGTGCCATGCGCATTGACGTAGTCGATCTCTTCCTCAGTGATGCCGGCATCTTCCAGAGCATAGCGCATCGAGGCCGCAGCGCCGATGGCATCGGGGCGCACCGGATCCTTTGCGTCGCTCGACGTGCCATAGCCAGAGATCTCGACGAGCGGCGTCGCGCCGCGCGATCGCGCAAGCTCTTCGGATTCGAGAATAAAGACGCCGGCGCCCGCGCCGATGACCATGCCGTTGCGGTCCTTGGAAAAGGGGCGACAGACATTCGGCGTCAACACGCGCAGGCCCTCCCAGGCGAGCATCGTTCCGATGGTGATGCAATCCTCCGTCCCGCCGACGATGGCGCGGTCAACGAGGCCCGAGCGGATCATGTGAAGGCCGATGCCAATGGCTTGTGTCGCGGAGGAGCAGGCGCTGGCGACGGCAAAGCAGGGGCCGGTCGTGCCATAGCGCATGCTGATCGTCGAGGGGCAGGCGCTAGCGATCAGACGCGGCACAGTGAAAGGATCAGGACGGCCCTGGTCCATATGAACGGAGCGGAGCCCTTCCTCGATCGAATTCATGCCGCCTATGCCAGTGCCGATGATCACTGCCGTGCGCGGTCCCAGGCGCTCCTTGGTCGAGAGGCCGGCCTGTTTCATCGCCTCATCGCCTGAGACGATCAGATAGCTCGTGACGGGGTCGCAGAATGGCAGAAGCGACGCCTCGATATAAGCGGCGGGATCGAAATCGCGGACCTGAGCGGCGAGCTTGATGCGATTACGCGAAGGTCGAGGGAAGATGACCTCTCCGATGCAGGACCGGCCGTCACGCGCCGCTTCCCATAATGTCTGTGCCCCGATGCCGGCGGCCGAAACAGCCCCCATGCCGGTGACGACCACCCGCTTTGTCGCACCCATTTAACTGATCTCTTTAATTTGAGTTCACCCGGCTAGGCATTTGCCCCAGGCGCTGCCTCTTGGCCCGTCCCGCTTTTTTCTTTGGCGATATAGCTCGCCATCGCATCGATCAGGCTCTTCACGTCCTTTGCGTCGTGGAAAGGACCATCCATGGGAATGTAGACATCGAACTTTTCTTCGAGCGCAGTTAGAATCATTACAATGTCAATGGACTTCAATCCCAGGCTTTCGATTGTCGCATCGGGCTGAATCTTCTCTCGATCGATCATGCCCTCTGTCACGATCACATCGACGATCTGATCAACAAGGCCGGTCTGGTCGGGACTTTTCGCTTCCACCGATGACTCCCCTCTCGTTACTTTTCGCAGGTACCGCCGATGGGCGGGCAGAGGTCTTAAACTTATAATCTCGCCGGTTGCCGCTTGTCGAAACAAACCCCCGACGCTATCGACTTTTACGCCAGAGCCTGCCTCGCTCAAGCAAAATTAAATATTTGGGCCCGATTAATTTTACCTTTCTTTCCCGGCGCTTAGCTCTTACCGCCCTGGCTCTCCATCTGCTGCTTGAGAGCGAGAAGCTTAGCAAAGGGAGAATTCGGGTCGGGCTGACGTTCGCGCTCGCGCGTCTTCTCAGTTGAAGCAAAGTGAGCCTGCCGATGCTCGCGCCGTTCGTCAAGGCGGCGACCTTGCCGCTCGCGGCCCGCGCCCTGCCGCCCGTCCTTGCGCGCCTCGTCTTTGGCCGCGTCGCGGTTGTTGTGGTGGCGCTTTTCATCAGGCCGACGATTGGGCTGAACTTTGCCCTCGGCGGATGCCTCGGGCCTACGCTCATTGCGATTGTAACGCGGCCTTTCGTTGGCCTCGCGATTTGCAGCTGGTGCATTGCCGCGAGCGGATCGTTCCGGTCCATTTGATGCGGCTTGCCCTTTTTGCTGTGGGCGCCGATCCTTTCGTGCGGAATGATGGCGATGCGGACGCCAGATCTCTATGAGGGGCTCTTCTTGCGGCGCACCTTCGCCCGCGGGCGTTTCGGCCCGTGCGGCTTCGCTCGCTTCTCCCGTGGGCTCAGCGTCCATCACGATTTCGGTCACGATGCCGGTTTCTTCGGAGGCCACTTCGGCCGATGGCGCCGCAGCGGTATCCGAATTCGTCTCTTCGGCATCTGTCGGTTCGCCCGCGTCGGTGTCTGGATTATCGGGTGATGTGGCAGTCACATCCGTTTCAGCGGCTACGCCAGCTGGCGCGGTCCCTGCGAGCGGCAGCAGCGGCAGTGTGATGGCGGGGCCCTTGCGTTGTTCGGACACATAACCGAGCGAGCGCAGGATCGAAGCGAAGCCTTCGCCGGAACAGCCGACAAGCGATGTCATGCCGACCGTGACGACAAAGGCGTCGCGGTCCGCGGCGCCGGCCGGCGGTTCGCCCGAAGTGACGCCCGACCGATAGGCGACCGCAGGACGGATGAGATCGGCGAGACGTTCGAGAATATCGACCCGGACGGCGCGGTCGCCGCACACGCGAAACCCGGCGACCCGATAGAAGCTCTTTGGGATTTCGGCATCGGCGGCAAAGGACGTGCGCCCGGATGCCGCAAGATGCGGCACTTCCGTGACGGCCTTGCCGCCTTCCGGACTGTCATTTTTCAGCGCCCAGAGCTGCACCGCGAGCGCGCGCGGCGCGGGCTTCATCAGCGCCGGCAGATAAATGTGATAGGCGCCAAAGCGCACCCCAAGTTTGCGCAGGCTGGCGCGTGCCTCTTGCGAGAGTGACTTTATCTCATCAGCCACCTGGGCACGATCCAAGACACCGAGCGCCTCGGCGATCTGAAAGGCGATGCCACGCGACATGCCTTCAAGGCCCTCGCCCTGTTCCAAAACGAAAAGCGGCCCGAGCAGCTTTTTGAGATGCTGGGCGAGCCAGAGATCGAGCCGCTTTTGCACGAGTTCGAGAGATGGACCCGTCAGCTGTTCATCGGCCAGCACGTTCGCGCGGGGTTCCAGCAATTTATCGCCGGCCGAAATTTTGCCGACCGGTTCGCCGAGCCAGCGGATCACGCCGTCATTGGCGAGCACAAAGGCCTCATCGACCGCCTCGTGGACGCGTGCGGCGCGGCCTTCGATTTCGCCCGCCAGGGCCTTTTGCGCGGCAGCTCCAAGCGCCTTTGCCGCCTCGCCGGCTGCTTGCGGATCCGGGCTGAAGCGGAAGCCGGACAAATGCCCGACATGCTGACCTTCGACCATCACGTCGCCGCCACTGGTGATTTCGGCTTCCAACATCGCGTTCTCTCTCAATCGGCGCATCAGCACGCTCGTCCGCCGGTCGACAAACCGTTGAGCGAGGCGCTCATGCAGAGCGTCCGACAAACTGTCCTCTACCCGACGGGCAACGCCCTGCCAATGCTCAGGATCTTGAAGCCAATCCGTGCGATTAGCGACAAATGTCCAGGTTCTGACCTGCGCAATGCGCGCCGCCAACGTATCGAGATCGCCGTCCACCCGGTCGAGCTCGCCCAAATGGCGGGAAAACCAATCCTCCGGGATATGTCCGGCGCGTACCACGAAACCATAGATCGAAAGCACGAGTTCCGCATGGGCGGCGGGCGATAATTTTCGATAATCAGGAATCTGGCAAGCATCCCAGAGCCTTGCCACATCCGCCCTGGTCTTTGTCTCGCGCCGTACCTTCTCATCTCTGGACGCAATTTCAAGCACCATCTGATCTTCGGCCAAGGGCGCGCGCGTGAGGCCTTGTTCGCGCGGCTGTACATCGAGCGAAGCCGCGAGATCGACAATCGACGTGAAATCGAGATCCGTGTTCCGCCATTGCAGCATGCTCACGGGATCGAACTGATGATCTTCCAGCGCCGCGACGAGATCTTCATCGAAGGGCGGACAACGGCCTGTCGATCCGAACGTGCCGTCACGCATATAGCGCCCGGCGCGCCCGGCGATTTGCCCGAATTCGGCCGGAGTCAGCCTTCGAAATTGCCAGCCGTCAAATTTTCGATCCGAGGCGAAAGCGATGTGATCGACATCGAGATTGAGGCCCATGCCGATCGCATCGGTGGCGACAAGATAATCGACATCGCCATTCTGATAAAGGTCGACCTGAGCGTTGCGGGTTCGTGGCGACAGCGCGCCGAGGACGACCGCGGCGCCGCCGCACTGGCGGCGAATCCATTCCGCGATCGCATAAACATCTTCGACCGAAAAGGCGACGATGGCGCTGCGCCGGGGCAGGCGGGTGATCTTGCGGTCGCCCGCGAAGCTCAATTTGGAAAGACGCGGCCGGGCGACGATGGGCGCGCCCGGCATCAGCGCTTCGACGGCGCGCCACATCGTCGGCGCGCCGATCAGCAGCGTTTCGTCGGTTCCTCGGCGATTGAGAAGACGGTCGGTGAAAATGTGGCCGCGATCGAGAGTTGCGGCGATCTGAATTTCATCGACCGCGACGAAAGAAAACGTCCGGTCGCGCGGCATGGCCTCGGCCGTCGAGATCCAGTAACGGGCGGCCTTGGGTTTGATCTTCTCTTCGCCGGTGATAAGGGCGACGGCTTCGGCTCCGACGCGCGCGACCACGTGGTTATAGACCTCGCGCGCTAGAAGCCGCAGCGGCAGTCCGATCACGCCATCCTTATGCGCGAGCATGCGCTCGATCGCATAATGCGTCTTGCCGGTGTTGGTCGGCCCCAAGAGAACAGTGACGCCACGCGCGCGTTCGAACGGGTGGAGCTGCGAGGCGGGAATGGGAACATTCATCGAGAGCGGTTTTGCCTCAAATCGAAAAGGGTCGCGCAGCGGTCAATCGGCAGCGCCTCGGCGCGGCAAATCTGAGCCATGGCCTTCTCTTAACGTCCGGAGCCTTTCAGAGGATTTGCCCGGGTCGGCCCTTGTCACTGGAAAGCCTGCCGTCTGTACCATAATGTGCCGGAAAGCGCTGACGAATCCGCATGATCCTTCATGTTTCGAACGAGGAGCGAACGAACCACGCCCGAATCGCTGACTCGCGCAAAGTCGAGCTTTGTTCCCTACAACATATGGACAGCAAGCACGAAATGCATCGACTTCTGGTGTTTTCGGCTGAATTTTTCGCCTTCGAGAGCAGCGCGTGCATGGGTCTCTCGGGGACTCCGAATCGGTTTTTTGTCAACCGGCTTTCGGCGCATCGAAATAGCGCTCGCTGATGCGTTTTGCATAAGCGATGAGATTGACGTGACGCTCGGCGGCGATGCGCACATCGCTTTCGAAGACGGGCGTCAAGACGTTGGCGACGAATGCGAAGACGGTTGCGTCGGCGCCGCAGGGGTGCTCGCCCATCAGATAGGCCGTATCGCCCAGAATGGCGGCAAGCGCGTCGATGTCGCGAATACCGAGTTCGGCGATTTCCTGCGCGCTGTGGCGGCCCATGCCCTGATCTTTGATCCGTTTGAGAACTTTGCCGCGGATGAGAGAGCGGACAAAGGGGCGCAACGCCGCCGGCACGCGCTCGAAGAATCGCGCCGGACCTTTGGCGAAATTGCCGTGGTCTCCCCAGCGGTTATGCATGGCGACGAAATAGAGATGATCTTCGCACATCTTCTCGACCGCCCAGGCAATCGCCCTCTGTTCAGGCGAAAGCCCGGCGTCGAAATCGAAGCCGTATTTCTTTTCGATATGAAAGCGGATGAAAGTCGAATCGGCGACGATTTCGCCATCATCGTCGATAAAGGGCAGCTTGCCTTTCGGCGCCTTGCCGAAGCCGCTGCGATCCTCGCGATAGGGAAGCCCGGCGAATTTCAACAGCAGCATCACCTTGACGACGAAGGGACTCGCGTCCGGCAGGCCGAAATAGGGTCCGAAAGTGTAGAGGGTAATCACGCCTTCGCCTGTTCAATTTGTGCCGAAAGGCGCTTCGACCTAATGCTCGCGTCGCGCGGTGATGTGGTCGGACTCAATCGAGAATTCGGTCGCTTCGACTTCGGTATAGCCGGCGAGCGTCGCCAAGGCCACGCGGAACGGGATGACGACATGGGCAGGCTCGATGGGCGCGAGCCAGATTTCGATTTCACGGTTCTGGGCCATGAATGCCGTCGATCGCGAATCGATCTTGTGCCCGGCGATGGGCCGATAGCGCACAGCGCAGACAGTGACCGGCCCTGAATAGCCCGTCGCCGAGACATCGCGCGTGCCGACAAAGGACAAGTCGAGATCGAACCGCACGAGACCGTCATAAATCGGGATGGTCCGATCGCAGGCGGCAGGCCCCACGAGAGGCCGACCCGGGGGAACCGCCATGATCAGCGCGCTCATGGGATCGACAATATTGTGCTTATTGGCAGCGGTCACCGGCACGCGGCCTTCAAAATCGTCGAAAGGCGGCGAGATGTCGACGGCCCGCACCGTGCCCGCATTGAGCGACATCCGAAGGGTCCGCGTGGTCTCGGAATTCGCCGAGGTCGTCGCATAGGCGGACGGCAGAACTGTGCCGCCGCGGATCTGGCCGGCGGAGGCGAGCGCCATCTTCACATGGGCGATCCAAGACGCGACGCCGGTCAAATGGGCGTTGAGATCGACTTTGTAATTGGCCTGCTCCAGGCGCGTCTCAAACCCGATCTCGCCGATGTGAAGACCGACGAGACTAACGGAGTAGCGCGCCTTCAGCGTTTCCGCAGCCCCCGCCGTGGACGCGAGCGCGACGGCGGAAACCGCAACAAGGAGGCGCGTAAAGACCGACGAGAACAAATGCATCTGGAAAGAACCGTTAAGTCGCAGCATGGACTCGTTTGGAGGCCAATTCGGCCCGTTTCAAGGCCGAGTTTTAGCGGAAATTTCCACGATTCGGGAGGGCGCGGCGTCCGCGAGTGCGGCGCTCGGTTCTGTTGCGGTGCGGGGTCTCGGAAGGCCGCCTTTACGGCGCCGCTTGGCGCAAATCGAGCGTCATAGGAAATTCACCTGAAAGCTCGTCGCGCGGGACGGAAATGCGCCCCGGCCTGTGGCCGTGGTCCTGGAAACGGGCGAGGCGGCGCGCTTCCGCCTCGTAGGAATTGACGGGGAAGGTGTCGTAGCTGCGCCCGCCCGGATGGGCGACATGATAGACACAGCCGCCGAGATTGCGACTGTTCCACAGGTCGAAGATGTCGAAGGTCAGCGGCGCATGCGCCTGAAGGTTGGGATGCAGGCTTGAGGCGGGCTGCCAGGCCTTGAAGCGCACGCCGCCGACGACCTCGCCGGAAACGCCTGTCGGCTTCACAGGCACGATGCGGCCATTGCAGGCGATTCTGTGTCGCTCGGGGACGAAGCCTGTCGCTTTAACCTGCAGCCGTTCGACCGAGGAATCAACATAGCGCACCGTGCCGCCCGGCGCGCCTTCTTCGCCGAGCACATGCCAGGGTTCGAGCGCGTGACGGATTTCAAGGTTCACGCCGCCATGCATGACGCTGCCATAGAGCGGGAAGCGGAATTCATATTGCGCCTTGAACCATTCCGCATCGAACGGATAGCCGCCGTCCTGGAGATCGCCGAGGACGGAAAGGAAATCCTGCCAGAGACAATGGGGCAGCATGAAACGATCGTTGAGCGCCGTTCCCCAGCGCACAAAATTGCCCTGCTGCGGCTCGCGCCACAACCAGGCGACAAGCGCGCGCAGCAGAAGCTGCTGCGCGAGCGACATGCGCGCATCGGGCGGCATCTCAAAGGCGCGGAATTCGACGAGGCCGAGCCGGCCCGCGGGCCCATCGGGCGAATAGAGCTTGTCGATCGAGATTTCGGTGCGATGCGTATTGCCCGTCGCATCGACCAGCAGATGGCGAAACAGCCGATCGACAAGCCAAAGAGGAATCGATCCTTCGCCGGGCGATGGCACCTGCGCCATGGCGATCTCAAGCTCATAAAGCGCATCGTGACGCGCTTCATCGATGCGCGGCGCCTGGCTCGTCGGGCCGATGAAGAGGCCGGAGAAGAGATAGGACAGCGAGGGATGGCGCTGCACATAAAGAATAATGCTCTTCAACAAATCCGGCCGGCGCAGAAAAGGCGAGTCCGCGGGCGTGGGGCCACCGAGCGCGATGTGATTGCCGCCGCCGGTGCCCGTGTGGCGTCCGTCCACCATGAACTTATCGGTGCCGAGCCGCGATTGGCGCGCTTCTTCGTAAAGCGCCGTCGTGATCTCGACCGATTGGCGCCAGCTTGACGACGGCTGGACATTGACTTCGATGACACCGGGATCGGGCGTCACTTTGATCATGTCGAGACGCGGGTCATGCGGCGGCGCATAGCCTTCGATGCGAACCGGGAGGCCCGTCGATTTGGCCGTCGCTTCGAGCGCCGCGAGAAGTTCGAGATAATCTTCTAGCTTCGCGACCGGCGGCATAAAGGCATAGAGCACGCCGTTGCGCTGCTCGAACGACATCGCCGTTCGCACGCTCGTTGCGCTCCGAGCGTCATCGGGGACGCTCTGGCGCTTCGTCGCGGGATTGAAGCTATAGAGTTGTGCGAGTTGTTGCGGATCGGGGAGCGGTCCGCGTTCATCCATCGTGTCCTGGGGCACGATGAAGGGATAAGACGATTTCGGAATATGAGGCAGTGAACCGATCGGCAGGCGGAAGCCGACGGGAGAATCGCCGGGGATCAGATAAAGCCTGCCGCGGCGAAACGCCCATTTGTCGCTGATCCAGCGGCGCTGATCCGACGCATTCCAGCGCTGCACGGGCAGAACGAATCCAGCGGGTTTCGAAAGTCCGCGTTCGAACACGCGCGCCATGCGGGCGCGCTCTTCCGGATTGTCGATCTTCGAATGCAGCGGATCGACATTGATCGGCAGATCCGCTTCCTTCATCATCCAATGCACGGGATCTTCGAAGGCTTCGATCACATGATCGCCGCCGACGCCGAGCCTGTCGGCGAATTCGCGCGCGAAAATTTCCACCGTCTCCGGTTTCATCGGCGCGGCAGGCGCCTCACGCGGAACGAGATCGGGATTTTGCCAGATCGGTTTGCCGTCGCGGCGCCAATAAAGCGCGAAGGCCCAGCGCGGCAGGCTTTCGCCCGGATACCATTTGCCTTGCCCATAATGCAGGAAACCGCCGGGCGCGAAGCGCTTCTGCAAACGCCGGATGAGATCGTCGGCGCGTTCGCGCTTCGTCGGGCCGACGGCCTCCGTGTTCCATTCCGCCGATTCGAAATCGTCGATCGAGATGAAGGTCGGCTCGCCGCCGATCGTTAGCCGGACGTCCTCTTGTTCGAGATCGCCGTCGATCGCTTGACCCAGCCGGTCGAGCGCCGCCCAGGCCTCATCCGAAAACGGATTCGTCACGCGCGGCGCCCCGTGAATGCGCGTCACATTCATCGCGAAGGCGAAAGCGACTTCGGCGGGATCGACAGAGCCCGAGATTGGCGCGGCCGAGCGGTAATGCGGCGTCGCGCAGAGCGGCAAATGCCCTTCGCCGCAGAAGAGCCCCGAGGTCGGATCGAGCCCGATCCAGCCGGCGCCCGGAATATAGACTTCGGTCCAGGCGTGCAGATCGGTGAAATCATGCTCGGCGCCGGAGGGTCCATCGAGCGCTTCGACATCGGGCTTCAATTGAATGAGATAGCCGGAGACGAAACGTGCCGCGAGGCCGAGATGGCGCAGAATTTCGACGAGCAGCCAGGCCGAATCGCGGCAGGAGCCGGAGCGCTGCGCTAGCGTTTCCTCCGGGCTCTGCACGCCGGCTTCCATGCGGATCACATAGCGAATGTCGCTTTGCAGTTTTGCATTGAGCGCGACGAGGAAATCCGTCGTCCGTTCGCCTTGTGAAAGTTCACTCTGCAATGTGGAGAGATAGGCGCGGAGCAGCGGCCCGGCGGGCTCCGGCGTCAGATAGGCTTGCAGTTCATTTTTCAGCTCCGCCGGATAGGCGAAAGGAAATGTCTCCGCATAAGGTTCGGTGAAGAAGTCGAATGGGTTGAAGACCCTGATCTCGGCGACGAGATCGACTTCGATTTTGAAGACATCGGATTTTTCGGGAAAGACGAAGCGGGCAAGCCAATTGCCGTGCGGGTCCTGCTGCCAATTCTCGAAATGCTCGGCAGGCGTCACCTTGAGCGAATAACTGGCGATCTTTGTTCGGCAATGGGGCGCGGGGCGCAGACGAATTTGTTGCGGCCCGAGTCCGACGAGCCGGTCGTAGGTGTACTGTGTGACATGATGCAGGCCGACGAGGATCACGCGCGAGTCCTAGCAAGAAGGGCGCCGGTTTGTTTCAGGCGAGTGACGGCGAGTCAACGATCGCACCGCTATGCGCGATGCGTGGCTGCGGCGGCTAGAACTTCAGATAAGCGGCGTGGAATTTTTGGATCGCGCCGCGCTCATCGCGCATTTCGTGTCGTACAACAGACTCACGTACTTTGCGCGTCAATTAGTAATAAATTCTCAAGAGGCCTAGTATTTTGACCTAATAACACCTATGTAATCTTATTCAGAGATAGAACAATTCGCTTAGATCGCGTTTTCAGCTCACTCTGTTGGCTTTATCATTGCCATTTTAAGCACGGAAATCCTCGGAGCGATCGACGATATTTGTGTGACGGCCGTTTTGGCGCACGCCATTGCGGAATCGTGAACTTCAAGGAATTTCGTTGATGAGCAATTCCCCGATCAAATCCGCTGCCGACGCCCCCAAGACCGACAAGCCGAGCGTCGCTCCGTCAACTCAGCCCGAGCTCCATCCGGCCCCGGCACAGCCTGCTCATCCGGCGAAGCCTGCCGATGTCATGGCTCCCGGTTCGAATGTGAAGAAGTAAGCTTCTCACAGCAGTTTGGCGACGGCACCTGTGCCGTCGCCGCTCAACTTCAAACCGCATAGCAGCCTAAAGGCCATGCTGGAGAATTATGAATGGCCGATACATTTCGATTTGGGAGACGCGTCCCGCTTCCTTCGACCCGCCAGATCCTGCATGAGCTTCGCGTCATGTTGGCAAACGACGCTGCTAAAGAGCGCGCGGCGGAAGAAGAGAAGCAGCCGCCAGGCATCGCAAAACAGGCCGTTACTATTGACGTAGAAGCTAAAGGGACGCCGACATGAGCGAAACCACCATCGACCATCTTTATCGGATCGGAGAGCTTGTCACTCTCGATTCACGCGCGGGATATTCCGTGAAGGCGGCGACGAACTTCACAGTGATCGCGCGATTGCCCCCCGTGGGAACTGACTTTCAGTATCGGATCAAATCCGTCGCCGAGCCCTATGAGCGCGTCGTGCTTGAGCATCAGCTCGCGCCGGCCTCACAGAGCGATCGCGGAGCCAAATCGTTCTTCAAAGAGCCCGACAGGCAGACGACCTAGGTCTTCGCCACTGGGTGGAGCGGTTGCCGGCATTGCGAGAGCCCGGGTTCATTGGCAAAGATGAGTCTGGCGATTGCAAGAGATCGACCATGACATCTGGCTCCGACGAAAAACCCGACGAAAAACCCCAAGACAAACCCATTGAGCTGAGCTCGCCCGCCTGCCTCATGCATGAGGCGGACGCGTCCTATATGGGCTATTTCGATGCGGTCGAGCTGATCTCTCTTTTGAACGCGCTGCTTGAGGCCGAGAGAGCAAGCGCGCGCGTCGCCCTTGCGATTGTTGATGAGGCAAAAACGGGCCCGCTCGCCGACCTGACGCAGGCCGTTCACGCTGACGAAGAGCGCTGCTGCAAGATGCTGAACGAGCACATTGCGAGGCTGGGCGGCGTCGTGGTGTCGGACAAAACGGGCGCGTCCCACGCCGAGGCCATGGCCATTGGGGACCTTGCCGAACGCGTTCTCTTTCTCAATCATCGCCAGTTATGGGTCGTTCAGACATTGAATGAGACTCTGCCGCGCGTACGCGACGATCGATTGCGCGCCGACCTTGCCGCGATGCTGCGCGCCCATGAGGCCAATATCGCCCGCGCCAACGAAGTCGGCGTGGCATGGCAGCCAAAGATATAATGAACGCTGCTGTCATGCCTTTTGCATGAGCTTATCCTGGTTCGCTTCAATCGAATCTCGGACGGCGCGCCAGCTTTCGACACAATCGCTTGCCAAGATTTCAAAGTCTTGAAACGTGTGTGTCGAAAACCTTGTCGCGGTGCATCGGTCAAAGCGATCGATCGAAGGCATCGAGCAAGCCGCCCATTTTGCGCAAGGAAAATCATAATGAGGAAAATGTCCTCGACTCTCTTTCTCAGCTCCTCTGTCTTCGCATTTTTGGCCATGGCGCCCCTCTCGACGCCGGTGTTCGCGCAGGAAGTTCAATGCGCCGCACCGGTTGTCGTCGATAGCGAACCACCGCCGCTGCCCGACTACGATCTGCCGGCCGTGCCGGGACCAGACTATGTCTGGACGCCAGGCTATTGGGCCTGGAGCGACGACGAGGACGACTACTATTGGGTGCCGGGCACCTGGGTTCTGCCGCCGCAGCAGGGCCTCTATTGGACGCCGGGCTATTGGGCCTGGGCGGGCGGCAGCTATCTCTTCCACCCCGGTTATTGGGGTGACGAAGTCGGCTACTATGGCGGCGTCGATTACGGCTACGGCTATGGCGGCGATGGTTATGACGGCGGCCGTTGGGACCAAGGCCACTTCGTTTATAACCGCGAGCTTCGAGGGCCGCGTTCCTTCGTCAGTTTTAACGGCGGCACAAATGGGACGCAGGCGCATCCGACGGCGCAGCAAAAAGCATTCTCAAAGCAGCAGCATTTCGCGCCGACGACCTTGCAGAAGCAAAACCTCACTGCGGCGAGCAAAGACAAAACTTTCTTCAGCAAGGACAATCACGGCAAGCCAACGGTCGGGGCAACGTCCAAACCCGGCGTGTTCAAAGGTGCTGGCGTCACGACAGTGAAGACCGGCGCAACCAACGGCGGCCAACAGCCGGGCGGCGCGCCTGCCGGAAACAATGCGCCGGCGCCCGAAGGCGTCCAAAAACACGAGATCGAACCGCATCCTGGCAATAGCGGCGTATTGCCGCCGCCGCATCCGGCGGGATCAGGCGCCATGCATCCTTTGAATCCCGCAGGCGCAGGGCAGCATCCGCAGATGCATATGGAAACGGGGCCGAAACCGTTGTCTCACAAGCCGAAGGTTGTGACGCATCCATTGCATCCGATGGCTGCGCCCCATCCGGGCCCGCATCCGATGGCGGGGCCGCACCCTATGCCTCATCCGATGGCTACGCCGCATCCAGTGCCCCATCCGATGGCTGCTCCGCATCCCGCGCCGCATCCGATGGCCACGCCGCATCCGGCACCCCATCCCATGGCTGCGCCGCATCCCGCGCCCCATCCGGCGCCGCATCCGCAAAAGCCCGGAGAGAAGCCGCCGCAGTAGACGCGAGTTTCTGTTTCGATCGAAGGCGCGTCTATTCCAGCCGCACGACGACGCTGTCGGACGCGCCTTTGGCATCGATCACCGAGACGCGCGCGAAGCCCGCGCCATCCGGCATCCAGCTCGATTGCCGGCGCAGATCCGGCGCGCCGATGGGTGCGCCGTTCACCATCCAGGTGAAAGGCGGCACGCCGCCTTGCGCTTTCAATGCGAGCGCATTCGCTGCATTCTTTGCATCGACGATGCCGAGATCGATCGCGGCTCCCGCCGGTGGATAGACGATCTTGAGGGCCGCCGTATCCGTCGCATCCGATGTCTTCGGGATGTCGAGACGCAGATTGCGCAGTGGCGGCGGCAGATCGGCATTGTTGGTGACAACCAGAACGCCCGGCGGCTGCGGCGGATTTTCATAGGCGCTTCCGATGCGCGAAAAAGCATCGAAGAGAATCGGCGCCGCCGCGATCCGGCCGATGAGGCCGGGGACGGCTGCATTGTCTGGGCGCCCCACCCAGACGCCGATCGTGTTCGCCTTGTCGAAGCCGACGGCAAAAGCATCGCGATAGCCGTAGGATGTGCCGGTCTTGAAGGCGATCTTGCCAAAGGGCGCATTGTCGGGCGGCGGCGCGCCGCGCAGAATATCGGCGACATACCAAGCGGCGACCGGTTCCGTCACGCGGCGCAAGGGCTCGTTCCGCCTCTGCGATGCGCGCTCGATCAATTCGGGCACGCTGCCGCCGCGCGCAAGGCCTACATAAAGCCGTGTGAGATCGATGAGCCTGATGCCAAGGCCGCCGAGGCCGACGGCGAGACCCTCGGGCGAATCTTTCGGCAGCACCACATCGGCTCCCGCATTATGGAGCCGCGCCAAAAAGCGCGCGACGCCGACCGCATCGAGCAATTCGACAGCCGGCAGATTGAGCGACATTTGCAGCGCATGGCGTGCCGTCACATTGCCTTCGAAGCCGAGGTTGAAATCTTCCGGAGCGTAGAGGCCGTAACGCGTCGGCCGGTCTTCGAGCATGGTCTCAGGATGCGCGAGGCCGGATTCGAAAGCGAGCGCATAAATGAAAGGCTTGAGCGCCGAGCCCGGCGAGCGCAAGGCTTGCGTCATATCGATTGCGCCGCCGCGTGCCGCGGAAAAATAATCGGCGCTGCCGACATGGACGCGGATTTCGCCGGTATCGTTGTCGATCACAAGAATGGCGATCGAAAGTTTTGGGCCGAGACGCTCGGCGTTGTCGCGCGCGAGTTCTTCGAGTGATTGCTGCCATGTCGCGTCCAAGGTCAGATGATGGACGCGCTGGTTCGGCTCCGCTTTCAGCGCTTCTTCGGCCGCATGAGCGGCCAGCGTCGGAACCGGGCGGCGTTCTCTCGGGACCGCCTCATGTTCGGCGGCATCGCGCTCGGCGCGCGTAATAATGTGACGGGCGAAGGCGCGATCGAGCACGCGGTTGCGGGCCGCGCGCGCAATTTCGGGAAAGCGGTCCGGCCGCCGAGTCTCCGGTGATTGGGGCAGCGCCACGAGAAGCGCCGCTTCCGCAATCGAGAGCCGGCGCGGTTCCTTGCCGAAATAGGCGAGGCTCGCGGCGCGCACGCCCTCGATATTGCCGCCATAAGGCGCAAGCGCGAAATAAAGATCGAGAATTTCTTTCTTGCTGTGATGGTGCTCGAGTTCGAGCGCGCGGACGATCTGGCGCAATTTCGCGCCGAAGGATTTTTCCGTGCGCGGTTCCAAAAGCCGCGCGACCTGCATCGTCAAAGTCGAACCGCCGGAGACGACATGGCCGTGTGTGAGCAATTGGCCGACGGCGCGTCCCAAGGATCCGAAATCGACGCCATGATGACGATAGAAGCGCCGGTCCTCATAGGCGAGCAGCATGGCGATGTAGCGCTTGTCGATCTCATCGCTTGTCGCCGGCAGACGCCAGCGCCCGTCCGGCATGGTGAAAGCGCGCAGCAGAACGCCATTGCGGTCGAGCACGACGGGCGAGCCGCGCTGCGCCTCTTCGAGCCTCAAAGGCCCGAGCGAGGCGAGATAGAAGCGCGCGGCAAGCGGGACCGCCAGTGCGAGACTGGCGGCGAGCAGCAAAAAGGCAGCAGACCGGCGCCTCATTTTGCGGGAATCACGTCAAGGGTCGAAAAGCCGGACCGTCCGAAACGTTGCGGCCGATACATGTCTTCGATCGTCGCGGCCGGCAATGTGTAATGTCCCGGAGTCACCGCGCGGACGATATAGGCAAGGCTGAACGTCGCCTTGTCCTTGCCGTCGCGGTTGAAAGCCGCCGCAAAGCGATCGTCGCGGAACTCCGTATAGGCCGGCTGAATATCGCTCTTGATCCAAGAGAGCGCGTCGATCGAGCCGCCATCGAAGAGATCGGGATTTTCGATTTCGAGTCCGGCGGGCAGAGGATCGGTGAGGACGAGCCGCGCATAGGCCGCCTCCGTCTCCGTCACTTTCAAAGTGACGACGAAGCGATCGTTCTGCTTGATCTTCGTCAGATCGAGCGGATCACCGGCGAGCGTGAAATAGACGCGTTCAATTTGATAGCCTTGCGAGCCCGCAGGTTCCGGCATGATAGGATTGCCGATCGTCGTGAGCACGACTTTCGTCTCGGCTTTGCTGTTATTGGTGATCTTCACCGCCTTGTTCTGCAATGCCGCTGCTTTCCAGATGCGATAGAAACTGCCCTTGCGCTCGACGCCGTCGACACTGATGTCGATGGCGGTCGCGCGATCGGCCATGGCTTCGGCGGCGACAACCATCCAGGCATCTTCCTGCGTCGTCGTGTAGTCCGAGGTCTCTTGCGCGGCCTCGACGATTTTGACGACATTGGCGATCCCGGCCGGGTCGGCATTCGATTCAAGCGCCAACGCCAGAATGCCCGCGCCGTCGCGCAGTCGCGAGCCATAATCTTCGCGCGAGAAGAGCGTGTCCTGCTCGCTCGCGAGAGTCGTATCGGCAGCTTGGAAGACTTTTGCCGAGCGATTGCGATCGCCGAGCAGCGCCAGGGCAGCGCCCAGTTGCGCGCGCGCCAGCGGACTATCGAAGACGGCGAGCTGCGTGTCGGCGAGATAGCGCAGATCGCTCATCACAGGGCGCCCATTGCGCGCCAGCACATAGGCGGCATAAGCAAGCGGCGCGGCTTGGCCGGCTTCGACCTCGCTCGTATTGGCGACGTAATTGCGCAACCGTTCGAGCGCGGCATCGAAGGCCTTTTGCGGCACGTCGTATTTCTGTTCGCGCGCGCGCGTCAGAAAATCCGTGACATAGGCATGGAGCCACATATCGTCCGGATCGTTCGCGGCCCATAGGCCAAATGTGCCGTTCGAATCCTGCCGCGCAAGCAGTTTGTCGATGACGACCTTAATGCGATCCGAAATGCCGGTATCGACCGCGAGCTGCTCCAGATTGGCAAGCTTATTGACATAAAGGAGCGGCAGCGCGCGGCTGACGAGCTGCTCCGAGCAGCCGTAAGGATAGCGATCGAGCGCCTGCAAAAGCGCCGCGACATTGATGCCGGTGATCGAGGAGACGGCGGTCGCGACCGATCCCGTGCCGGGGATGAATTCGGCCAAGAGATCGCTTGAGACGACAAGACTGTCGCCCGGTGCCAGCGATTTAACGATGCGCCGATAGAGTTGCGATGTGCCGGGTTCGACACTGATGCCGAGCGCTTGCGCGAGTTCGATCTTCGGGCCTTTGAGCGTGACGGTGAGATCGGCGCGGCCGACACCCGTCGCGCTGAGCGGGAAGATCACCGAGGTTCGTTTTCCCACCGCGAGTTTCACGGTGCGATGCAGGTTCGCGCCCGCATCGGCGGCGAGCGGACCGTTAAGAGCGACATCGATCGTATAATCGCCCGCGGGGCCTTCGAGATTGTTGATGTCGAGCGTCAGCTGCGAGTGATCGTTGAGATCGAGGAAACGCGGCAGCGTTGCTTGCACGACGACAGGATCGCGGACGATCACGTCGGTCGAGGCACTCCCGACCTTCGTCTTGGTCCAGGCGACAGCCATCAGCCTGACGCTGCCGTTGAAGGCAGGAAGATCGAAGCCGATTTGTGCCTTGCCATCGGGTCCGACTTTGACGACGCCCGAGAACAGCGCAAGCGGCTCCTGCGTCGGCAGATTGCCTTCGATCGAAGCGCCCTGATCGCCGCCGGAGCGGATCGCGCCGGCCGTCGCCTGCATGCCGTCGATCAGATAGCCGTAGAGATCGCGGACCTCGGGCCCGAGCTGCCGCTGGCCATAGAAATAACTTCCGGGATCGGGCGCCTGATAATGCGTAAGATTGAGAATGCCGATATCGACGGCGGCGAGCGTGACATAGGCCTCATCGCCCGGCGCGAGATTGCCGAGGGTGACAGGAATCTGCCAATGCTGGCGTGGGCTCACTTTCTCCGGCACGCCGAGCGAAACATCGAGCTTGTGGCTCGCGCGATCGATCGCAAACCAGGCCAATCCTAACGCGCGGCCCGGCATGCGCTTCGCCGCCTGATCGAGCGGGCGATGCGCGAAGACAACGGCATAGGCGCCTGTGCCCCAATCGTTTCCGACCGGAACCTGGATTGTGTTGTCGCCTTTCTTCAAATCGGTGATCGCCGAATAATGCATCTCGTCGCCGACGATGGCGATCGTCGCCGTGCCGTCGAACCGCGCGGTGACGCCGACCTTCATCGTGTCGCCGGGTTTGTAATCGGCTTTATCGAGCGTCACAGCGAGAACGTCGGGCGTGTCGGCGGAGGCATTGCCGCCCCAGCCGGCGAAAAAGCTCACGCTCGTCGGCGCATCGCCTGGATCGCTGCTCGTCACATCGAGGCGATAACTGCCGAAATCGACAGGCACGGAAATCTTTGCCGCTTCATCGGTTGAAAGATCGATCTTGCCTTCGGCGATGCGGCGCGAGGATTTGATCTGCTCAAAGCCCCAGTGGCCGTCCTGATTGTACCATTGATAATCCGTGCTGACGCGGTAGAGCGACCAGCCGACATCTTTGCGTGCCGTGCGTTTGCCATCGGTGCCGATGCCGATGACGTCGAAGGTCGCTGTCGCGCCTTCGCCAAGCGTATCGAACGTCTTTTTGACGCCGATGAGTCCCGTCTTCGGCAGGATCGGCAAAACGAGCGTGCGCTCCACCGCTCGGCCGCCCGGCTCGCCGGCCCGCAGAATGACCTTGGCTTCGAGCGGCTGGGGCGAAGAAAGATCGGG
This sequence comes from Methylovirgula sp., assembly GCA_049522395.1. GTDB lineage: Bacteria > Pseudomonadota > Alphaproteobacteria > Rhizobiales > Beijerinckiaceae > Methylovirgula. Next base: position 9,439 of record JBEKNV010000009.1, on the reverse strand, counting down.
AATCGGCACATTGATCTGCGCCAGTCCCTTGTCGTCGGTCGTGACCGTATCTTCGAGTTCCTTCGTGACCGTGTCGAAATTCTCATCGGTCAGGCCGGCCTGATAGCCCGCAAGCGCTTTGATGCCGACTGTGGTCGCGGCCTCGATATGGACTTCGCCGGTGATGTCCAGCCCCGCGCCGGGCGCGCCATAGAGAAAGCGCGAAACCGTGTCGATCACGGCATTCGTGCCGGGCGCGACCGCGTCCTGTTGCGGCTTCAAAGTGAAATCGAGCCGTTCGGGAACATAGTCCTCGACGAGGAAGCTCGCATCGCCGACGGGATCGGCTTTCGGATCGACATAGGCTTCGACATGCCATGTGCCGCTGCCGACGCCCGATTGCAAAGGCAGCAGGAAGCTGCGGCCCCCGTCGCCTTCGTCGTCGAGCTGCTGGCGCTTATATTCGACTCCGTCGGGACGTTTCACAACGATCGTGATCGGCAGGCCCGGCTTGGCAATGCCCTTGTCGTCGCGCAGAAGCGCGGTGATGAAGACATTTTCGCCGGGACGATAAACGCCGCGTTCGGTGAAGACTTGCGCATCGAGCGGTTGCGCCGGCGGACGGCCCATGTCGCCGCGATCGCTGAGATCGAAAGTCGATTGCTGAAGATCGAGGAAGCCGTAATCGCCCTTGCCGTCCTCGGCGATGAGGAGGCCGGCGGCATCGCCGCCCGTGCCGCGCGCAAGCCCAGGCCCGAAATGCGCCTGGCCGTCGGGCCCGGTCGATTCCTTCGCCAGGACATCATTGTTTCGCGCGACGAGCCGCAAGGCGATTCCGGCGACGGGTTTGGCGGTCGTCAGAGAGCGCACGAAGACATGCACGCCGTCGCGGCCCGAGACCGCGGTGAGGCCGAGATCGGAAACGAGAAACCATTGCGTCGCGGTTTGACCTTCTTCATCGTCATCGCTCGACGCCGATTTGTCGCCGGCCGCCTTGGCGGTCATGATGTAAATGCCGGGCTGCATCGTGCCGAGCGCTTCGAGCACGGGGAAGGCCGTCGTCACATCTTGATTGAGCGTATTGGCGACAGTAAGCGTGCCGGACCAGATTTTCTTGCCGTCGCTGTCGATGAATTGCTTCAGCCGATAATTCGAGAGCTGTGCCAGAAAATCTTCGGAGCGCACGGTCGGCAGAAGATTGCGATCGCCGACGCGGATGATCGTGACCGCAATGCTTTGCGTGTTGACGGAAACGACGGGAATGCCTTCCTGGCCGACGCGGGGCAGAACATAGTTCTTGCCGGTGAAATGCACCTGCGGTGCGCGATCGCGGACATAGACGTCGTATTCGGCATTGGCGAGCAGCGATTCATGCACTGCCGAGGGCAGGCCTTTGCGCAGAATGATGTGATAGGTGATGCCGTGCTTCAGGCCTTCGACGCAAAGCTGCTGGTCTTCGGTCGAGATCGCCGGCGTGGCGATATCGGCGACGCTGACATAGGGCGCGAAATCGACGTGGCCCGGCGCGAGATTTTCAGAGAATTGGAAGCAGACGCGGGGTGAGGCGGAATCCTTATCGACTTTATATTGCAGAATGCGGAAGCCATAGGTCTGGCGTTCCTTGACATAGGTGTCGCGGACAGTGGGATCGTCCGCGAGGATCAGGCTGATGCGGTAGGCATCGAGCGAAGGACGCCACAGTTCGCGGCTCGCCAACAATTCGCCGACGCGCGCCAGCGCTTTTGCCTCGTCGGGTTTGGCCTTGGCATAGAAATAGGCGAGATAGGCGGCGGTCGTCGCGTCCCTCTGAACCTCGATGTCCTTGCTGGTGGCCGCGAGCTGTTGTGAATAGGCGAGCCAGTTCGTCCAATCCTGCGTATCGATGGCGATGAGCCCCGAGAGCCAATGCACGGCGTCGGTGGCATTGTTCTTGGCGAGAGCGTCTTGCAGACTTTGGCGAAGGTCCGCGACGGGCTTATCGGCGAGATCCGATCCATCCTGCTTCACCTTATCTTCGAGGTGAACGGCATCGCTGGCGAGCTCGTCGTTATTAAAAATCTCGTCGGGGGCGGGGGCCGAAAAGGCTGGGGATACAAAAAACGAAAGGGCAAGAGAGAGGAGGGCCGACAGGATCACCTTACGCATGAGACTCTCCCACAATAGGCGCCGCGATTTTGGCGCGGTTCTCAATTTCAAATTGTCTTCAATCGGATTGCCAATTTCATCTTGGCTCTGCGACTTGGTCAAGACAATGACGGCGTTGGTTCAATGCATTCGAAAATAAAAAATTAGGTCCTCCCTCATAGAGGGGAGGCGTCAGCTACCCGATGTCGTTGCCCGGGCGCCGATGGCGCGGGCCATTTCGACAAATTCGCTCGGCATCATGATGATCGTCATGGTGTTCTGCTCGGCGCCGACCTCGGTAATCATCTGCATGCGGCGCAGTTCGAGCCCGGCCGGGCTCTCCATGATCGTCTCGGCCGCTTGGCGCAGGAGCTGGGCGGCATCGAGTTCGGCCTGGGCCTTGATCTGGCGCGCGCGTTTCTCGCGCACGGCTTCCGCTTCCTGTGCCATAGCGCGCTGCATCGATTGGGGGATTTCGACGTCCTTCATTTGGACGCGCTCGACCTTGACGCCCCAAGGCTCCGTCACATCGTCGATCGACGTCTGCAAGGCGCTGGCGATGACGCTCTGCGCTTTCAACACGTCGTCGAGCGCGTGCTGGCCGATCACATTGCGGAGCGCCGTCACCGCGACTTGAATGACGGCATTCCCGACGTCCGCCACTTCGATTACCGCGCGCTGTGGATTGATGACGCGCTGCCAGATGACGGCGTTGATCTTGATCGGCACATTGTCGAGCGTAATCGCCTCTTGCGGTTCGACGGAAGTCGTCCGCGTGCGCAAATCGACTTTGGTCTGCCATTCGATAAAAGGGAGAAGCAGATAAAGGCCGGGGCCCGCCGTGCGCCGGTAGCGCCCAAGGCGGAAGACGACGGCGCGCTCATATTGGTTCGCAACGCGAACACTGGATGCGAGGATAAGGACGACCAGAAAGACTAGAAATGCAAAAAAATACATGGATCGCCTCGCGGCAAAGGAGCAGGACGAGCTGCTCTCCTATTATGCGCTCGTCATGACAGAAAGGCGATTGTGAAAACGCTTCACCGCATCGCGGTGACGGCCGCGCCACGGCAGGCGAGCGGGCGGCTGGCTTGCGGCGCGGATTCGACGGTCAGAATGCGGCTATCGTCGAAGCCGACATAATGCGGCGCGAGCGCAGGCGGCACAGCCGTGCCGGCGCGGCGCAATTCGCCGATCGCCGCCACTTCGTCGATCGCGTAAAGATCGAGAATCGGGCAAGGCGCGCGCAGCGCATTGGACGGCGCGAAGTCGCTTGTCGAGGCAAGACGCAACATCAGCACCACTGACGCAAGTCGCTCCAAGAGTCCCGCCTCAAGAAAGTCCTTCGCCACACTGGCGGGAATGACGAGATGGGCGTTCTCCAGCCCGTCGATACGCTTGACGAGGTTCTGCGCATCGAACGGACCATCGAGATGGAGCGTTGCGCCCGAAAGCAGCGCCGCGAGCGGACCGGCAACAAGCCCGGCAAATGTCGTCGGCGGCAGCGTCGAAAAAATAGGAGTCTCGCGGCCGATGCTGGCGCGGGCGACAAAATCGAGACTCGCCGCCATCAAAGTCGATTGATCGTGAAAGACAGGCGACTTGCGCGCGCGATCGAAAGTAATGAGACGCGCCGCCGCTGGCGCTGGCCGGCCTCGCTCCAGCGCCGATTCGGACCGCTCTGCCGCGTAGCGCAGAGTGGCGGCGGTCGTGAGATCGACGGCGCCGTCCATCTCCCGCGGGCCAAGTGTCGCGACGAAACGGATCGAGGGTGTCGCCGCGGCGGCGGCGAAATACATCTCCGGCAAAATCGCCATGCCGTAGTGGCTTGGGCCGGCGAGCGCTGCGGCATTGATCGCCTGCGCATAGGCCGCCAATTCGCCGGGATCGAGATCGAGCGGCGCCAGCGCCGGCTCGAATCCGCCGCGCAAGGCGGCGACTATTGCGATAACGAGTGTTGCCTCCGCACCGCCGATCAAGAGAAGCCGCTCGCCGGGTTTCAAACCGCATTCGGCCAAAAGCCGCGCGAGTGCCGTCGCCTGTCCCGCAAGCAAATCGAAAGGCACGGAGTGGTTGCGGTCGACGAGCGCGAGGCCTTGCGGGCGAAGCCGCGCCGCGCCTGAAATCAAGGTATCGAAACTATAGGAGGAGAACAGGTCGCGCGGCGCGGGAGACTGGGCTGAATATGGCGGCGCTGGCTGCGCGGTCATTGCGGTTTCCTCCACCATGTTTCGAGCGTCGAGCCGACAGGCGCCCCATAAGCGGGAAGGGCGTCGGGCTTGCCGAGATCGGCCGAGGCGGCGATCCATTGATCGCGCGCATGAAAGAGCGGCACGATATAAAAGCCCGAGAGCAAAACGCGATCATAGGCGCGCACGGCGGTGATGAACTCCTCTTCTGTGCGCGCCGCGAGCAAGGCCGCGATCATCGCATCGAGCGCCGGAGATTTGACCCCGGCAAGGTTGTATGAGCCTGGCTGATCTGCGGCACCCGACCCCCAACGCCCGCGCTGCTCATTGCCAGGAGAGGCGGACGCCAGCCAAGTGCCCATCATCACGTCGAAATCGAAATTTTGTCGCTGGCGCTGATATTGCACCTCGTCGACCGCGCGCACTTTTGCCTCGACGCCGATTCTGGCAAGCGAGGCGGCATAGGCAAGCGCTAATCGTTCCTGGGCGAGCGTTTGCACCAGGATTTCGAATTGCAGGGGTGCGCCGTCTTTTTTGAGCGTTTCACCGTCGAGGCGATAGCCGGCCGCTGCCAAGAGATCGAGCGCGCGCTTGGCCCAGAGGCGATCATGGCCCGTGCTGTCCGTTTTTGGCGGCGCCCAGTGTCCTTCCATAATGTCCGCGCGCACCGCGCCAGGAAACGGTGCGAGCAGAGCGCGCTCGGCGGCGCTCGCCGGCCGTCCCGTCGAAGCGAGTTCCGAATCGTCGAAAAAGCTCCTCGTGCGTGTGTAAAGTCCGTCGAACAGATTGGCGTTGATCCATTCGAAATCGAATATCATCCCCAAGGCTTCTCTGACGCGAACATCGTCGAAGAGGGGCCGACGCAGGTTGAAGACGAAACCTTCCATTCCTTTCGGTCCGCCGACCGGCAGGCTCGCGCGAAAGACTTGATGAGTGTTGAGGCGGGGAAAGTCATAACCCGTCGTCCACCGCAACGGGCTCGTCTCGGTGCGGAAGTCGATGAGCCCGGCGCGGAAGGCTTCAAACAGCGCATTGGCGTCGCGATAATAGTCGATGTCGATCTCGTCGAAATTGAATAGGCCGCGGGCGGTCGGCAAATCTTTGCCCCAATAGTCCTTATTGCGGCGGAGAATGAGCCGACGGCCGGGATCGACTTCCGCGACGCGATAAGGCCCGGAGCCGATCGGCGGAACGAGTGTCGCCAGATCGAAGGCCGCGACATCGACGCCATGGCGCGGCAACACAGGCATCAGCGCCAAAGTCAGCGGCATTTCGCGATCATCGAGACCGGGAAAGTCGAAGCGAATCGTCTCCGCATCAGGCGTCTCGACATGTTTGACGAGTGAAAAGGCTTCGCGCTGCTGCGGCCGGCCTTTGTCGCGGAGGAGTTCAAAGCTGAATAAGACATCGGCGGAGGTAATCGGGGTGCCATCCGAAAAACGCGCCCGCGGATCGAGCCGGAAAATCGCATAAGTGCGATCCGCATCGGTCTCGATCGTCTTGGCGATCTGGCCATAGAGCGTAAAGGGCTCGTCCTGCGAGCGCGCCATCAAGGTCTGGAAGACGTTCGTATTCAATCCCTGCGCGGTGGAGCCCGCTTTGAGGTTGAAAGGGTTGAGGCTGTCGAATGTGCCCTCAAACCCGATGACAAGACGGCCGCCTTTGAGCGCATCCGGGTTGGCATACGGCAAATGGGTGAAGTTTTCGGGCAACGCCGGCCGACCATGCATGGCGATGGCATATTGCGGGCCGGTTGGTGCGGTGTTGTCGGCCGCAATCGCGACTTGCTGCAATGCGAAGGAGCTGGCATAGATCGCCCGCGCCAGGGCAGGAGGTCTTGGTGCCGCCTGCGCACCGATACCGATTAGCAATACCGCCAACAATTCAAGAAAAATGCGAATGGGGGGAGAGACCAAGCGAATCGCGTGTGATTTCATACCCAACTGTAGCGTCGAAGGCGGTGGCCGGCCATGCTAGGCCTGTCTCTTCGCGGGACGGTAGGCTTTCCGCTCAAAAACATGACCGGGTGAGGCAAGACCGTCCGAAATGCCAATTTGTCGCCTTAATCGCAGCTGATGTGCGAGGTGCATTTCTTGACGGCAGCCGGCGTTTCGTCTTTGTAGCCTGCGGTCCCAGAGTGCCGCATTCTCTTGCCAGCCGGCGATGCCGTCTTTGCGCTGGCTGACTACTGGAAAGGATTACTTATGGCGTTTTCGTTGAAGCGTCTCGGATTCGTAGGTCTGGCCGGTCTGTTGCTCCTGGTGGGCGCGCAGGTCCTCGTAGGTGGGCAGGCCTTCGCGGACGCGAAGAAGCCGGCGCAGCCCACCGACCAGGCTCCGTCGCCTGTGACGGTCGCTCCGCCTGGCCCCATTCATGTCGATTTGATTCCAACCCAAAATGATTGGACGAAAGTCTGCGGCCACGATCAATCGGCGAACAAGGACATTTGCTATACGACGCGCGATTTCAGCGCCGCGGCCGACAAGCCGCCGGTGCTTGCCGTCGCAATTTACGAGATCAAGGGCGATGACACGCGCATCGTGCGTCTGTTGACGCCCGTCGGCCTGATGTTGCGCCCCGGATTCCGCTTTGATGTCGATGGCGGCAGCCCGCTCGAAGGGACCTTTGAGATCTGCTTCCCGAACGGTTGCTTCGCTGAATCGCGGGTCCCCGGCGCGACGGTCGACCAGATGAAGAAGGGCACCAAGTTGGACATTGCGGTACGCAACCAGGCCAACAACGAAGTGACCTTCGGCGTGCCGCTCACCGGCTTCGGCAAAGCTTTCGACGGTCCTGCGGTCGATCCGAAGGTTCTCGCCGAGCAGCAGAAGAAACTGCAAGAAGAATTGCAAAAGCGCGCCGATGAAGAGCGCAAGCGCATGGAAGCCGCGCGTCAGGCTGGCGCGCCTAATCCCGCCGGTAAGTAATCGCGATCCTACGAATGTGATGATGCGCGACGCCCTCGAAAAGAGAGCGTCGCGCCTTTTCTTTGTGGAGAAGTGTCTGGCTGCACAAAGCGCCGCGCGTCGCGCAAACGCGCTAATTCATCAACACGGTCTTGATGTGATAGCCGCCATCCTGGGCGCGGGTGAACATTTCATCGACTTGTGGATGGCGGATCGGATCGCCGGTTGTGTCCGGCAGCAGGTTCTGCTCCGAAACATAGGCGACATATTCCGTATCGGCGTTTTCGGCGAAGAGATGATAGAACGGCTGGTCTTTGTGCGGCCGGACTTCTTCGGGAATTGCAAGCCACCATTCATCCGTGTTCGAAAAAACGGGATCGACATCGTAAATAATCCCGCGGAAGGGATATTTACGATGACGCACCACTTGGCCGATCCCGTATTTGGCTGTGCGCGGTTTCATGGACACCGGGGAAAGCCCCCGTACACGTTACGAGCTGCGCCAAACTCACCGACAATTCTCATGGAGCCCCGAAAAGCAGCGCGACTTTTCGGCTGAATGCACCCAATGACGGTAATCATCCTTCTGGCTATAATCACCCTGCAGGCTTGCTGCTTTTGTTTCGCGATCCCTATGGCCTCAATCGCTGCCGAACCCGCATTTGCAATGGATTGGCCAATCATAAACTCGAGCAGAAAATTGAATTCGCGAGGCAAAAACACCCTGCCGGGCCATGGATTATTTCGCACCGCCTCCAATGTCAATTATAGGTTGCGTGAGCGAACTCAGCTGCGTCGCGCCAGATCCTTAACCGCCGTCGCTCTTTGCTTAGGCAGGTGCGGACTGACGTCCCATTGATCTTGGGCGCGCGGACTGCCGGCTCGGCAAGCGCTGCGCGGTTGAGCTTTCGAATGCGGCCGAGATAGTGATTTCGTTTACCTCCTCCTTTCGAGGCACAATTTCGTGATATTGCCGGATACTCTTCCTCTCGAACTCCTTTCGACCGTCGAGATGGCCGTGGCCGATCAAGCGGCGATCCGTTCCGGAATTCCGGGAACAGTTCTCATGCAGCACGCCGGCGCTGCGGTCGCGAAATCGGCGTTGCGGCTTCTTGCGGCGCGCCGGGTCCGCGCCGGGCGCGTTGCTGTCTTCTGTGGGCCGGGAAACAACGGCGGAGACGGTTTCGTCGCCGCGCAACATCTGAAAGCGGAAGGCTGTCAGGTTTCGCTCGGACTTCTCGGCAAGATCGAAGACCTGAAGGGCGATGCGGCGCTGGCCGCGCGCGTGTGGTCAGGACCTTGCGCGGCATTCGACGACATTCAGTTCGACGATGTCGATCTCGCGATCGCGGCGATCTTCGGCGCGGGTCTCAGTCGCGACATCGACGGCGTGGCGCGCGCGACGATCCTGCGCTTGAACGAATGGACGCGACGCACGCATAAGCCGATCGTTGCGATCGATATTCCCTCTGGCATCGACGGCTCGACCGGACAAATCCGTGGCGTTGCGATCGAAGCCAGCCAGACGGTGACGTTCTTTCGTCTGAAGCCCGGGCATCTCCTTTTGCCGGGCCGCATCTATTGCGGCGAAATCACCCTCACCGATATCGGCATTCCGGATTTCGTTCTCGAAGCGATTGCGCCGAAGACGTTCATCAATCGGCCGCCGCTCTGGGCGGCGCAGTTTCCGCGTCCGCGACTCGAAGGCAATAAATATGGACGCGGCCATGCCGCCGTCGTGTCCGGGCCGCTCGTCTCGACCGGCGCGGCGCGGCTTGCGGCGCGCGGCGCTTTGCGCGCGGGCGCGGGTCTCGTCACAGTCGCAACGCCCTCGGCGGCGCTTGCCGTGCATGCCGCGGCGCTTGAGGCCATCATGACTCGCGTCTGCGACGGTTCGGCCGAATTCTTCGAGCTCTTGAGCGATGCGCGCAAGAATGCCGTCGTCATGGGCCCGGGCATGGGCGTCGGCGCGGCGACAGCCGCGATGGCGGTAACGGCGCTCGCGCGGCAATCCAAGACGCAGCCGCGTTCGGTCGTGCTCGATGCGGACGCTCTGACAAGTTTCACCGGCAACGTGATGCAGCTTGCGGCGGCGATCCACGGCTTTGGCGGACAGGTCGTCATCACCCCGCACGACGGCGAATTCGCGCGGCTCTTCGATGTCGAGAAAGACAATGAACTCCGCAGTCAGCCACAGGCCGATGCGCTGACATCGGCATCGAAACTTGAGCGCGCGCGGGC
>JBEKNV010000008.1:0-109680 GCA_049522395.1 Methylovirgula sp. | reverse complement strand
GTCGTCCAAGTCGGCCATCAGACGGTCGGGCTTCTCGTCGATGCGGTCTCCGACATTTTGACGGTCGCCAGCGAATCGATCCAGCCGACGCCCGATGTCGCCTCCGAGATGACCAAGAGTTTTGTCCGCGGCGTGCTGGCCATCGATGGGCGGATGATCAGCCTGATCGCGCTCGACAATGTCCTTCCCGCCATGGAAAGCGAGGCGGCATGAAGCCCGTTCGCACCAGCGACATCGAAGGCGACGAATCGCAGGGTCTCGCATCCGGCGAATTCCTGATGACGCCTGCTGATTTCAAGCAGATCGCCGCCATGCTGCACGCCGACGCCGGCATTCATCTGCCGGAGTCTAAGGCGACGCTCGTCTATTCGCGGCTCATCAAGCGGCTGCGCACGCTGGGGCTGAAGAGTTTCCGCGATTATTGCGCCCTCGTCAGCGAGCGCGGCGGGGCCGACGAGCGCCAGCAAATGCTGGCCGCGCTGACGACCAATGTCACCCGCTTCTTCCGCGAGCCGCATCATTTCGAGCATCTGCGCAAGCAGGTGCTGCCCTCACTCATGGAAACCGCAAAGCGCGGCGGCCGCGTACGCATCTGGTCGGCCGCCTGTTCGAACGGTGCCGAACCGTATTCGATCGCGCTCACGCTTTTGTCCGTTTTTCCGACCGTCACCTCCTTCGACGTGAAGATTTTGGCGACCGATATCGATCAGCACATGATCGCCGAGGCGAGCGCGGGACTTTATAACGACGCCGCCCTGCAGCCCGTGCCGGCCGATCTGCGCCTGCGCTACTTCACAGCGACGCGCCGTGAAGAGGGCAAGATGTGGCAAGCGGGAGACGCGCTGCGCTCGCTCGTCTCCTTCCGCGAACTGAACCTCGTCGGCAGCTGGCCGATGCACGGCAAATTCGACGTCATCTTCTGCCGGAACGTCGTCATCTATTTTGAAGAAGACACGCAGGGGCGACTCTGGAACCGTTTCGTGCCGCATCTCGCACCGGGCGGGCGGCTTTACATCGGGCACTCGGAACGCCTTTCCGGCCCCGCCGCCACGATGTTCGAAAGCGAAGCGATCACGACCTATCGCCTGAAGGAAGGGGCTCGGGCAAAATGAAGCAAATCCGCGTTCTTGTCGTCGATGACTCGCGCACCATGCGCGGCCTGATCCGCATGGCGCTTGCGCGCGATCCGGAAATTGACGTCGTGGGTGAAGCGGCCGATCCGCTTGAGGCGCGCGAGCAGATGAAGGCGCTCGACCCGGACGTGGTGACGCTCGATGTCGAAATGCCGAATATGAACGGCATCGAGTTCCTCGAAAAGATCATGCGGCTGCGGCCGACGCCCGTCATCATGGTTTCGAATCTCACGAGCGAAGGCACGGAGGCGACGATCAAGGCGCTGGAAATCGGCGCCTTCGACTGCGTATGCAAACCCGTTCCGGGCGAAGAAATCTTCGCCGATCTGCCGCAGAAGGTGAAGATCGCCGCGCGCGCCCGTCTGCGGCTTGTCGTCGGCAAAATGCGTGGAGCGGACTCAGGCACCGCGAAGATCCAGAACTTCATGCCGAATGGCAAGATCGTCGCCATCGGCGCCTCGACCGGCGGCGTCGAGGCTCTGATCTCGGTGCTCTCGCGCTTTCCGGAAAATTGTCCGCCGACCGTCGTCACGCAGCACATGCCCTCGACGTTCACAAAAACTTTTGCGGAGCGGCTGAACCGCGTCTGCAAGCCGCGCGTTTCCGAGGCAAGTCATGGCGCGCCGCTTGCCGTGGGCCAGGTCTATCTTGCGCCGGGCAGCGCCACCCATCTCGAAGTGCTTGCGAAGAAATCCGAATTGATCTGTAGCCTCTCGTCCGGCGATCTCGTTAACGGCCATCGTCCTTCGGTCGATGTTCTGTTCCGTTCGGTCGCGGCGGCGGCTGGCGCCAATGCCGTCGGCGTCATTCTGACAGGAATGGGCCGCGACGGCGCAGAAGGTTTGCGCGACATGCGCGAGGCGGGGGCCAATACCATCGGGCAAAACCAGGCGACGAGTCTCGTCTATGGAATGCCGAAAGTTGCGTTTGAGCGAGGTGCCGTCGAAAAACAATTGCCACTCAACAAGATTGGCGACGGCATTCTGAGTCTCACTGCTAGTAATGAAGAAGGAGGTCGGTCATGCCAACGGCATCAGCCATAAAGGCGCTGATCGTCGATGATCAGCTCACCAGCCGAGCGCTTATCCGCGACGGCCTGCAGCAGCTTGGGATCGTGGACATCGAGATGGCGGGGGACGGCGAGGAGGGCCTCAAAGTCATGATGCACAAGCCCGTGCATCTCGTCATTTCAGATCTCAATATGCCGAAGCTCGACGGCATCGGCTTTTTGCGTGCAGTGCGCGCCAATGCGCCGACGAAAAACGCTGCCTTCATCATGCTGACGGGGCGCGGCGACCGCGACATCATCGCAACGGCGGCGAAATATGGCGTGAACAATTATCTCGTGAAGCCATTCACGATGCCAACTCTGAAGAGTGCAATCGAAGCCGTTCTGGGAAAGTTGAAGTGAAGCAGGACCTGCGCAAGATGCCGAAAGAATCGGGTGCGCCCGAGCTGCGGCATCAAAAGGTGAATATCGTCCAGGGCGAGTATTTCGTGACCGACGATGGCAATGTCGTGGTCACGACTTTGCTCGGCTCCTGCGTTGCGGCCTGCATCCGAGACCCGATCGCTCGGGTCGGCGGCATGAATCATTTTCTTTTGCCGGCGCCCGAAGTGCGCGTCAGAGACAACGACGCCGAACGCTATGGCGTCCATCTGATGGAGCTTCTCGTCAACGGTTTGCTTCAGCGCGGCGCGCGGCGCGACCGGCTGGAGGCCAAACTTTTCGGTGGTGCGCGGACGGTCGAAGGCCTCTCCGACATCGGCGCCCGCAATGCCGCCTTCGCGGAACGCTTTCTGCGCAACGAAGACATTGTCATCGTGGGCGGCAGCCTCGGCGGCGAGAGCGGACGCCGCGTGCAATATTGGCCAGTCTCCGGCCGCGCCCGCCAGGCCATCATGTCGGCCGACAAGAACCTGCCACTGCCCGTCGTGTCCGTCGTGCCGAAAGCGCCCGATGGCGGCGAAGTCGAATTCTTCTGATTAGATGTTTGTCTTATCGCCAGCGAGTTCCGATTATGTCTCTCACTGCACCGCAATACGAATCCTCCGATGCTCCGACCATGGCGATGCGCGATGTCGCCGATCGCATCGGCAATGAGTTGGCAGAGCTTGCCGGCGCCATTCATCGCCTGCAGATTCTGATCAGTCCCCTGCTGAACGAAGCGGCGCTGCGCAACCCGGCGCATCTGCAGGAATTGCAGGATATCGATCACATCTATCAGAAGGTCGGCAATCTCGCGGAGTTTCTGGCGGCGCTTGCTTTGACCCTGCCGAAGGATTGGGTTCTCGATCCCTCAACCGCCTCGCAGGCGATCACTTTGTCAGCCTTGGCTTCGCGGCTCGGCTTTATTGAAAGCACGGAGCCGACGGCGAAGCCTCTCTCCGGCGACTGCGACTTCTTTTAGCCGCCAACGCAACCGCAGTTCCTTGCGCGGAAAAATCCGATAGAATGGTGGCAAAAGACCCATTCCCTCGGAGACGCCCCTATGAAAAAGACGATTGCCATTCTGGCCGCCGCGAGCTGCTTCGGCCTCGCCACGCTGCCCAGCGCCTTTGCCGCGGCCGACTGCACCAATGATTATCCGACCTCCGCGCGCTCGGACTATGTCTTCGCTTGCATGAAGGTGAACGGCGAAACGCAGGACAGCCTGCAGCGCTGCTCATGCTCGATCGACATCATCGCCACACTCTTGCCTTACGACAAATATGTCTCCGGCGAGACGGTCGCGAGCATGGATCAGGGCGCAGGTCAGGTTGGCGCGCTGTTCCGCGATTCGGCCTTGGCTCGGCAACAGCTGACCGATCTCCGCCGTGCGCAGGCGGAAGCCGAAGTGCGTTGCTTCTAGGAGATGCGTGAAGCCGCCGCCTGTTGTGGGCGGCGGCGCGTCACATCGGTTGGCTCAGCGGCCATTCTTGCTGGAATTTGGCGCCCGACGAATCGGTTGCCTCGACGCGCATCGTGCCGGCGCCGTTCGACAGATAGTCGAAGCGGAAGTTCGGATCCTGCGACAGCGAAATTCCGCCCGTCACGGTGAGCACCGGATCGTTGCCCTGGGAGATCTTCACCAGATTCACATAGCGCGCAGGAATATAGTAATGCGTGATCTGATCCATCTGCATGCCCGAATTGTTCGGGTGGCGAATCATTAGTAAGACTTCGCGCCGCGCGGCTTCCGCGTTCTGCGGATTGGGCAGAGCGCGCAGCCGCATGTCGCCGAGATGCGCAGCTCCAGCCTCATCCTTCGGCGCCGGCGCTGAACAGCCGCCGGCTGCTTTGACATAAGCGACGCTGTAGAAGAGTTGGCCGTCCGCCGTTTCGGCGACTGCGTGCACATTCGTGTATTGATCGACACGCACGCGCGTCTCGATCATGGTGACGTCGGCCTTCGCGCCCGGCTCGAACACAGCCGCAAGCGGCGACGGATTGCCATCGATGACGAGCGACACTTTGGTGATTCGCTGTCCCTTGCCGAGATGGATCGTCATCGGTACAAGACCGGCATCTTCGGCGCGCGCCGGAGCGTCGAGCGAAACGACGGCCTTGTCCTCGGTCATCTTCTTGTCGTGGAAGATATCGGTGACGAGACCCGGCCACGGGTCATAGGGCGCGTCGGCGAATGCCGGCGCCGCGAAAATCAGCGAGGTGAAGGCCAGCAATAAGACGTGTCGCGACGCGGTCATGATATTCTCCTTGCGCGCTTTTTGGGCAATATAACGACGAGGGCGGATCGTCGGAAGGGCAATCTTCGTCGCGAAACTGGAGAATGGCGGCGCCGATCGGGTCCGCGCCTCACTCCCATTCGAGTTCGGCATAGGCGGTCGTTGCATTGCGCGGATTATAGGCATCGAAGAGCTGCCATTTGCCGGCTTCCGACTGTGCAGCTTCGTGCGCTGCGGCATTGATGTCTGCACCCTCGTTGATCAGCCCGCGCAGATCCTGCGTGAGCTTCAGGAAATAGGTCTTCTCCGCCTCCAGCGCTTGCGGCCAATCCACGCCGATCGGGCCATGCCCCGGAATGACACGGCGCGCCGGAATCTTGGCCAGAACATCAATGGATTTCAGCCAGCCTATGACGCTGCCATCGATGACCGGGACATGTTGGAGAAAGAGGAGATCGCCGGCGAAAAGCGTACTCGTGGTTTCGTCCAGGATGGTCAGATCGCAATCCGTATGCATCGGCGGCCAGGCTTGCAGCAGAAGAACCCGGTGGCCCAGATCGAGACGCATCTCGTGGTCGACCAACAGCGTCGGTACAATTAGGCGGACATCCTTGAGCAGCGCTTCGCCCATGTCATGGCGCAAGGTCTCGATGTAATGCGGCTCGCGCTCCATGAGCGAATGCGGCAGATTTTTATGACCGACGAATGTCACGCCCGCGAAATCGAATGCTGCATTGCCGAAAACATGATCGGGATGTTCGTGGGTATTGATCACATAACGGACGGGTTTGCTGGTGACGGTTTTGATGGCCTTGAGCAGGCGCCGCCCAATGCTGACCGCACCGCCCGTATCGATGACTGCGACGGCATCGTCACCGACGATGAAGCCGATATTCGCGATGTCGCCGCGGCTCGCCTCATCCATCAGCGTGACAGGCGCTTGATGCGCGTAAACGCCCGGCGCGATTTCGCGGATGTCAAGTGGCTTCACTTGGTCAGGGTTATCTTGCGCCGCAACATCAAGCGATGCAGTTGCACAGGCTATTGCGACAGTGATGATGACCAAGATTCTTGCGGCGAAAGTTTTATGCAGACGCGCGAACCAATTCAACTGCACGGCTGCTCCTTAATTGCGCACGCAGCGACAGACCAACTGACTAAATGCCGATGTGAACTTAGAGTTTGATGCAATCTTCCTATTGCATACTCAAGAACCTCATCATAGACTGCGCTCCGTTTCCGGCTTCAAGAACCCAGCGGACGGGAACGCTGGTGCTTCGTCGAAGGTCTAGGGTGGCGGACCATTATGATTGGTGATGTGTCGAATACTTTTCGAAGTGTCGACGAAGACAATCATCAAATGATCCAACGTCTCGCTTCTATCGTGACACGCTGCCGGAACGGTTTCCCACTATCAAGGGCCGCTACCGATGCGTATTCCTTAGGGACGCATCGTTACGTCCACGACGAGAGCGTCGGGAGGAAATCTGATGCGTAAACTTTTGCTACTGTCTTGTGTTGGTGTTGGTGCTTTGTTGGTGAATGGCGCTGCCTCAGCCAATGAAGAACTCGCCAAAATGTCGAAGAACCCCAAGGACTGGGTGATGCCCGCTGGCAACTACTACGGCCAGCGTTTTACTGAGCTCAAGCAAATCACGCCTTCTAACGTGAAGAGCTTGGTTCCTGCGTGGACCTTCTCGACCGGCGTTCTGCGCGGTCATGAAGGCGGCCCGCTCGTGATCGGCGACACGATGTATTTCTCGACGCCGTTCCCGAACAATGTCTACGCGCTCGATCTCGCGCATGACGCCAAGATCAAGTGGGTCTATAAGCCCACGCAAGATCCGTCCGTCATTCCGGTGATGTGCTGCGACACGGTTAACCGTGGCGTGTCATATGGCGAAGGCATGATCTTCTTGCACCAAGCCGACACGACTCTCGTGGCGCTCGATGCCGAAACTGGCGCGGTGAAGTGGTCCGTCAAGGACGGCGATCCGGCCAAGGGTCAGACCGGCACTTCGGCTCCCTTCGTCATCAAGGACAAGGTCCTGATCGGCGTGTCGGGTGGCGAATTCGGCGTCCGCGCTTGGGTTTCGGCCTACAACATTAAGGATGGCTCGCTCGCTTGGCGCGGCTATTCGGAAGGTCCGGACTCCGACACTCTGATCGACGGCGAGAAGACCACGTCGCTCGGCAAGCCGGTCGGTGCGGACTCCTCGATCAAGACCTGGGAAGGCGACGAGTGGAAGATCGGTGGCGGCGCCACTTGGGGCTGGATCACCTATGATGCCGACCTGAACCTGATTTACTACGGGTCCGGCAATCCCTCGACGTGGAACCCGGTTCAGCGTCCGGGCGACAACAAATGGTCGATGACCATTTGGGCGCGCGACGCCGACACGGGTATGGCCAAGTGGGTCTATCAGATGACGCCCCATGATCAGTGGGATTATGACGGCATCAATGAGATGATCCTCACCGACCAGGGTGGCAAGAAACTGCTCACCCACTTCGACCGTAACGGCTTCGGCTACACACTCGATCGCACCAACGGCGATCTGCTGGTTGCCGAGAAGTATGATCCGAAGGTGAACTGGGCGACCAAGATCGACATGGACAAGTCCTCGTCGACCTACGGCCGGCCGATGGTTGTTGATCAATACGCGCCCGGCTCAAAGGGTGCGGATGTCAACTATACCGGCATCTGCCCTGCGGCTCTCGGCTCCAAGGACGAGCAGCCAGCGGCTTACTCGCCTGTGACCAAATTGTTCTACGTGCCGACGAATCACGTCTGCATGGATTACGAGCCCTTCCGGGTGAGCTACACCGCCGGCCAGCCTTATGTCGGCGCCACGTTGTCCATGTATCCGCCGCCCGGCGAAACCAACATGGGTAACTTCATCGCTTGGAACGGCACGAAGGGTAAAATCGTGTGGTCGGATCCGGAGCAGTTCTCGGTGTGGTCTGGCGCTCTTGCCACCGCCTCGGGTCTGGTCTTCTACGGCACGCTCGAAGGTTATCTGAAGGCTGTCGATGCGAAGACCGGCAAGGAGCTCTGGAAGTTCAAGACTCCGTCGGGCATCATCGGCAACGTCAATGCCTATGAGCACGATGGTAAAGAGTACATCGCCATTCTCTCCGGCGTAGGTGGTTGGGCAGGTATCGGCCTCGCGGCTGGCCTGACGAAGCCCACCGACGGTCTCGGCGCGGTCGGCGGTTACGCTGCTCTGTCGAACTACACCGCTCTCGGCGGTCAGCTCACGGTTTTCGCTCTGCCGAGCGAATAATCGAGACAGTTGAGTAAAAAGCGCCCGGCATATCTTCGGATATGCCGGGCGTCTTTTTTTATGGCGCCGATTGTGCGGCAGGTTCCTTTTCCAAACGACGCGTCATTGCATTCGCAAAGGCCCGTGCGGCAAAGCCCGTATGCCGCGCACCGCGCGATCTGACATCGCCCTTACATTTTCGCAGAACGATCGGCCGCAAATGTCGTAGCTTCGCTGCTTTTTGGCCCTCGCGCAGGCTACGAAAATGTAATGACGCCTTTTGAGACAATCGAAAGGCGATATGCTATTCGGACGGCAACTTCACCCTTGCGTGGGCCTGCTCAGACAGCGCAATCGCTGCGACAGTTCGCAAGGCAAGAAGGCTAGGGAGGCGGCGCTCTTTCGATAAGATGCCGCGTTTTATTAAAGAAAGAAGCGGAGAGACAATGCGCGCGATCGGAACGAAATACCGCCATTTCGCGGGCCTGGCCGCGATCTCGGTTGCAGCCTTTGCGGCGCTGGCTTTTTGGCAAGCCCATCACGCAATGGCCCAAACGGGCGGCGATGACAACGGCGCCATCGAACTCGTCGATCCCAAGGTTCTGCGCGTCTGCGCCGATCCGCATCACCTGCCCTATTCCAACACGGAACATGAGGGATTCGAGAACAAGATCGCGGAGCTCTTCGCTAAGAAGCTTGGAAAGCGCTTGGCCTATACTTTTTATCCGGACAGCAGCGGTTTCATCAAAAGCACGCTCGATGCGTTGCGTTGCGACGTCGTCGTGGGCATTGTGCAGGGCGACCCCATCGTGCAGACAACGAATGCCTATTATCGCGCGAGCTATGTGCTCGTGACCAAGAAGGGTTCCGATATCGCGGGCGTCGATACGCTGGCCGATCCGAAGCTCAAGGGCAAACGGCTCGGCATTACCGCGGGCACGCCCCCGGCCAACTATTTTGTCGAATATGGCTTGATCGCCAAGGCTAAGCCCTATCCGCTGGTCATCGATACGCGCTTCTCCTCGCCCGATCAGGATATGATGAAAGATTTGATGAGCGGCGAAATCGACGGTGCGATTCTTTGGGGCCCCATGGCCGGCTATCTCGCCAAGAATTCCAAAGTGCCAGTGGTTGTCACGCCTTTGGTTAAGGAAAAGAATGGACCGCAGATGGTCTTCCGCATCAGCATGGGCGTGCGGCAAAGCGATCAGAATTGGAAGCGGACGCTGAACACGCTGATCGCGGCCAATGCGTCGGATATCAATGATATTCTGAAGAGCTACGGCGTTCCGCTGCTCGACGAAAAAGACCAGCCGATTACCCGCTGATCGTCATTCCCAGACCACGATGTTGACCGCGTTCAAGACAAGCCTCATCGTTTGGGCAATCATGCTCTCGGCCGCTGCCATGGCCGAGACCGTGCCCGAGCCCTCCTCTTATCGACTCTCGGATTATCGCGCGCCGACGCCCGCGACCGTCGACGGTCAAAAGGCTCTGACGACGGCCGAGGCGCATGATCTCTGGGCGAATAAGAAGGCCGTGTTCGTCGATGTGCTGCCGCGCCCGCCGCGGCCCGCCAATCTCGTGCCGGGCACGATCTGGCGCGACAAGCCGCGCAACGACATTCCCGGCAGCCTTTGGCTGCCCGACACCGGCTATGGCGCGATCTCGCCGGAAACCCAAGCCTATTTCCGTCGCGGGCTCGACCAGATCACCGGCGGCCAGAAGGACAAAGAGATCGTCTTTTATTGTCTGCGCCAATGCTGGATGTCGTGGAACGCGACGAAGCGCGCGAGGAGCATGGGCTACGGCCATACCTTCTGGTATTCGGATGGAACCGAAGGCTGGTCGGAAGCCGGCTATCCGCTCGAATTTCGCGAGCCTTTGAAGCGCGACTGAAGCGCAGCCCGCGCGCGTCCTTACATCTTGCTTTGGATTTCGCGCGCCAGCGCAAAGAGCCTTTGCTCGATCGTCACCGGCACTTCGCAGACATAGCTCAAAGTCTTGTGTCGGTCTTGGAAGATGCGCATATCCCACTGCAATTGTTTGGCGGCAGCGGAGACTGGGCTGTTCGGATCGTTCGCCTGTTCGGGCGAAGTGGATTTATCCTCCTCTTCGTGGAGTTTTTCATTCTCGGCCCGGATTTGGTCGGCCGCATCCTTTTGTCGGTGACCGAAGCGAATGAGTCCCTGGATCACTTCCGCGCGCTCGCCGTCGAGTCTGTTGAATAAGGCCGCGAAGAGCAGCGTCAGCTTCTGTTGCTTATTGGCGCCGGTTGAGGCGGCGAAGGCATCGATCTGCGCTTTCGCATCGTCGATGGAGACGCGGCGCTGCGACAGCGTGCCGGCAAGCTCATCGACCTGCGGATCGGAGCTTCCATCAAGCCCTTGAATAGACGGACCGGTCCACATCTGCGCCGGCGAAAGATGGCTCACCAAAATTTGCTGGCATGGCCAATCTGGATTGCTTTTGCCGGGCGGCGTGTAGGCGGCCACGGCCGCAGCGGACAGACTTGCGCTTGCAAGCAGAACAAGGCCGCTGCCGATGATCTTCTTTTTCATTCCGCGTCTCCTCGAAGCGTTCCTATAGTCTTGCAACGCCCGAGCGGCAAGGGTGGATCACTTTGACGAGGATTGTGGGCTCGCCTATGAGGCGCGAATGGACCTGTCGTGACAGATTGCTTACATATGGGAGCGGTGCAATGGTGGCTTTGTCGCGCCAAGGAGACTGGGCTATGAAGCGCCCTCGGACGTCGACCCCTGACGCTTCAGCCGATCACTTCACAACAGTCGGTGTAGAATGACCTTGATGCTTGCCAGCGTCGCCGATGTCGCGGAAGCCGAAATCGCGATCATCGAAGGCGCGGATATTATCGATCTCAAGGACCCTTCGCAGGGACCGCTCGGTGCATTGTCTCAGCCTGCCATTCGCGCGATCGTCAGTGCGGCAGCTGGTCGGCGCCCCGTCAGCGCGGTTGCCGGCAACCTTGAGATGAAGCCTGCCGTGCTTGCCGAGGCTGCGGAGGCGCTCGCCGCGACGGGTGTCGATTACGTCAAGATCGGTTTCTTTCCCTCGGCGGATCTCCCAGCCTGCATCGCGGCCTTGGCGCCGATCGCCGCGCGTGTGCGCATGATCGCCGTGCTCTTTGCCGATCTTGCGCCCGATCTTGCGCTTCTGCCGCGTTTCGCCGCCGCGCAATTCGCCGGCGTTATGCTCGACACGGCCTCCAAGGGCAAGGGGCGCCTTCTCGATTTCATGGCCATTCCAGCCTTGCAGAATTTTGTCGAGACATGCCGCGATCTGCAGTTCGGCTCAGGACTTGCCGGCTCATTGGAGCCGCCGGATATCGCGCGGTTGCTGCCGCTCGAGCCGACGCTTCTCGGCTTTCGCGGTGCGCTTTGCACTGGGCGGGACAGAACAGCGAAGCTCGATGCCGATCATGTTAAGCTGGTGCGCGATCTCATTCCGCGCGAACGCGCGACAAAGCAAGGCATCGAGGACGCCAATGTCGATTTGCGGCTGCTTGCCGCGCGCGGCTATGCGCAAGAGGCGAGTCGGGTCGAGACCGACCGCCTCTTCGTGCATGATCTGATCTTGCCCGTTTTCATCGGCGCCTATGATTTCGAGCGCGGCAACGCGCAGCGCGTGCGTTTCAGCATCGACGTCGATATCAGACGGAGCACGCATCACGCCGAGGATATGCGCGATGTGTTTTCTTACGACATTGTCGTCGATACGATCAGGCTCATTCTCAGCCGCGGCCATATCGATCTTGTCGAGACGTTGGCGGAGCGCATCGCCGATGCGCTGCTCGCCTATCCACGCGTCTTCCGCGTGATCGCCCGCGTCGAGAAGCTTGATGTTATCGATGGCCGCGTCGGCGTCGAAATCATGCGCGAGCGAACGGCGGAAGCAGGCAAACTTCGGCCCTTCGCTTCGGGATTTTCGGACTTCACTGCCACAAAGAGCAGTGGCTGATGGGAGAGCAGCACGCTCGCTCCGCTCTCGTCGTCAAACTGGGCGGCAGCCTTGCTGAGACCTCCACCTTGAAGAGCTGGCTCAAGGCGCTTGCCGCTTACAGCCGGCCGCTTGTGATCGTTCCCGGCGGTGGCGCCTTCGCCGATATTGTCCGCGCCATGCAGCCTGACATGGGTTATGACAATGCGACCGCGCATGCCATGGCGTTGCTCGCCATGCAGCAATATGCGCTTGCGCTCGCCTTCCTCTGGCCGCAGCTTGTCTGCGTCGAAAAGTCAAGCAAAGTGATCAAAGCGCTCAAACGCCGTGAAATCCCCTGTTGGTTCCCTTCGGTAAGCGCGCTCGATAAGACACTGCCAAAAACATGGGAGGTGACGTCGGACACGTTGGCGGCCTGGCTTGCAGGCGGGATCAAAGCTGAACGACTTCTTCTCATCAAAAGCCTCGATCTGCCGGCGCCGGGCCCAACGATGGCGGAGCTTGCGCGCGCCGGCATCGTCGATCCTTTGTTCCCCAAATATGCGAGGGCAAGCGGCACGAAGGTTTTTGTCGCCGGGCCTACGGCGCTCGCCGACGCACGCGCTCTTTTAGCGCAAGGCCTTGTTCCCGGAAGCGAAATTCGCCTTGGATGACGCTCCGTTAGCGCTGTGCCCCCGCGCGAATCGGGCCTAAAATCGAAAACAGCCGCAATACTCCGTCGGCAGGCTCGATGCGCTGGATCACTTCGCTCATCATGGTTCCATTGCTTGTTGGATCGGCGGCGACAGCCGAGCCGACGGATCATGCGCTGTGCCAGAGCCAAGACGACAAGGCCATCCCCGCCTGTCTGCGGATCATCGCGGACAAGAAACAGAGCGCGCAAGAGCGCGCCTGGGGCCTGATGATGCTCGGCAATATCCGCGACACCGGCGGCGATCCGGACGGCGCGATTTCGGATTACGATCAAGCGAGCGCGCTCGACGCCGGCAACGCGTCGATCGCTTTCAACCGTGGCCTCGCCTGGCACGAAAAGGGCGATCATGATCGCGCCATCGCCGAATTCACCGCGGCGATCCGCATCGAACCGACCTATGCGGCCGCTTTCGGCAGCCGCGGCTTGGAGTGGAGCGACAAGGGCGACAACGCGCGCGCGCTTGCCGATTACAACATGGCTCTGCAACTGGATAAAGGAAACGCCGACGCTTATTACAATCGCGGCGTTCTCTACCATGGCGAAGGCAACGAGGATCATGCGGTCGCGGATTTCTCCGCCGCGCTCGCGCTCCGCCCCGCGGCGGATGCCTATCGCATGCGCGGCATCGCCTATCGCGCCAAAGGCGACGTGAAGCGCGCCCTCGCCGATGACGATGCGGCGCTTCGCATCAGCCCGAACGACATCGCGAGCCTCAGCGCGCGCGCCCATGCTCTAAACGCGGCGCACGAGCTCGATGCGGCGATTGCGGATTATACAGCCATCATCCACCTGGCTCCGTACAATGCCGATGCCTATGCCGATCGCGCCGGCGCCTTTATAGAGAAAGGCCAATGGGACAATGCGCTGGCCGATTGCGGCGAAGCGTTGCGCATCGATCCGCATCACGCGATCGCTTTGGCCAATCGGGGCAGTGCCTGGGCGCAGAAAGGCGACTTCCCCAAAGCGACCGAGGATTACGATGCGGCGCTTAGCGTCGATCCGAAGAACGTCCGACTTTATGTCAATCGCGGCCACGCCTTCGCCGAGAGCGGAGATATGGATCGCGCCATCGCCGATTATACTGAGGCGCTGCAGCTCGATCCGCGCAACACAGAGGCCTATGCGCGCCGCGCTGCGGCCTATCAGGCCAAGGGCGACGACGAGCGGGCCCAATCCGACCTCGGCTCCGTCAAGCAGCTTGAAACCAAGGCCAATTAGCCGCAACGTCTGGCGCGCCTTGAGCCGCGTCGGAGAGATCACGATTTCATGGCCGAACGTCTGCTGCTTCTGACAGGACATCTCGCCCATTCGCGCCTCGTCAAATTGATGGAGGGACTGGGCACGGTTCCCTTTGAATGGGCCGTGTTCGATATTGGCGTCCAGGTCGCCGCTCTGATGACGGAAGCGATCATTCTGCGGCGCCTGCCGCG
Source organism: Methylovirgula sp. (assembly GCA_049522395.1). Taxonomy (GTDB): domain Bacteria; phylum Pseudomonadota; class Alphaproteobacteria; order Rhizobiales; family Beijerinckiaceae; genus Methylovirgula. The sequence continues at coordinate 95,534 of JBEKNV010000008.1, read as the reverse complement.
GCCGGTCGAGGCCGATCGCATCATTGTGCCCGGGCGATGCCGCGCCAATCTCGATCATCTCGCGCAGGAATTCGGCGTCGCCTTCGCGCGTGGTCCCGATGAGCTCGTCGATCTGCCTGGATATCTCGGACGCGGCGGCCAGCCGCCCGATCTTTCGGGCCAAGACATCCGCATTTTCAGCGAGATTGTCGATGCCTCGTCGCTGTCGATCGATGTGATTCTCGCTCGCGCGGACAAAATGCGGCGCGACGGCGCCGAAGTTATCGATCTCGGCTGCCTGCCCGATACGCCTTTTCCACATCTGGAAGACACGGTGCGAGCCTTGAAAGCCGCGAGCCATCGCGTCAGCGTCGATTCAGCCGATCGGACGGAATTGGAGCGCGGCGCTTCCGCGGGCGCAGATTATCTCCTCAGCCTCACGGAAGAGACGCTGGACATCGCGCGCCAATATAAAGTCACGCCGATTCTGATTCCTAAGCCGCACAGCGACCTTTCCTCTCTCGTCCGCGTCGCAGACGCGGCGGCGGCAGCAAAGATTCCCTTCATTGTCGATCCGATTCTCGATCCCATCAATTTCGGCTTCACCGCCTCGCTCGCGCGCTATATGGAAACGCGCCGTCTCTTGCCCGATACCGAGATCATGATGGGGACGGGCAATCTCACAGAATTGACGGAGGCCGATACGAGCGGCATCACCACCGTGCTTCTCGGTTTTTGTTCCGAACTCGCCATTCGCAATGTTCTGGTCGTGCAAGTGAGCCCGCACACGCGGCGCACTGTCGCCGAGCATGACGCGGCGCGCCGTTTGATGTTCGCTGCGCGCCGCGACGAAGGCCTGCCCAAAGGCTATGGCGCGGGGCTGCTGCAACTCCATGATGTGAAGCCTTTTCCGTCTTCGCCCGCCGAGATTCAGGAACGCGCCGCCGATGTACGCGACAAGAATTTTCGTATTGAAACGGCGGAAGACGGCATTCACATCTATAATCGCGACATGCATCGCGTCGCGCGCGATGCTCTGAGCCTTTACCCTCTGCTCGACGTCGCGGCGGATGGCGCGCACGCTTTCTATCTCGGCGCCGAGCTCGCAAAAGCCGAGATCGCATTTACGCTCGGCAAACGCTATGTGCAGGACGAGCCACTCGATTTTGGCTGCGCAACGGAAAAATCAGCCGAAGATCTCTCGAAACTGCGCGAGATCGGCCACACGCTCAGGGCGAAGAAAGACGGTGACGCATGACGCATGTGAGTGACGATCGATGCCGATGATTCGCGAAGTGATCGTGACGACGGTCGATCAACAAGGCCAAGTGCATATCGCGCCCTTTGGACTTACGGAGCAGGGCGAATTCTGGATCATCGCGCCTTTTCGGCCGTCGAAGTCGCTCGATAATCTCACTGCCGTTCCCGTCGCCGTCGCGAATTACACGGATGATGTGCGTATCTTCGCCGGCTGTCTCACAGGCCGGCGCGATTGGCCGCTGAAGGCGATCGCGGATTGTCCCGTGCCACGCTTGGTTGCTGCGCTATCGCATGCGGAACTCAGTGTTGAGCGCATGGAAGACGATCCGCAGCGTCCGCGTTTCTTTTGCCACGTCAAAAAAATCGAAGAGCACGCGCCCTTTCGCGGGCTCAACCGCGCCAAGGCCGCCGTGCTCGAACTCTGCATTCTGGTCAGCCGGCTCACCATGCTGCCGCGCGAGAAAATCGAGCACGATATCGATTATCTGGAAGTTGCGATCGACAAGACCGCGGGGCCCGAGGAGCGCGAAGCCTGGGATTGGCTGCTGCATAAGGTTTCGGATTTTTATGCGGGCGTCGAGAAATCGCCTCAGTGAATGTCGGCGGCCAACAGCGCCACCGCGCAAGCTGGCGCGCAATCGCCGGCCTTGTGCCAAACCTCCGGCATTGCCGCGATGAGATCGCTGAAATCGACATAGAGAAAGCCCAATCGCTGCGCCAGGCGCTTGACGACAAAACGGCCCACGCCGGCGCCGACAATCGGCGTATCCTCCGCGAATTCTTCATGTGATAGAACAAGATGCGCACCGTCGATAATCGTTCGAAGCTGTACCTCGGCGAAGAAACTTGCGAGCTGCGCGAGCTCCCAGGGTTTCGCGTCTTTCGCGTCCAAGCCGATCTGCCGCGCAAGCCGCGCTTCTGACGCCGCAATGGATTTGTCGCGCTGATCGGCGGTCTGCATCACATCAGCGCCTTCCGGCAATTCTCCGAGAATGCGATAGACGTCGCTCATATTCGCGAACCATTCGTTCATCAGCGGCACCCATCGGCCGCGAAAGGGAACGAGCTGCAGCCCCGCCATCAGAAAGCTGCGGACGACACCGGCATAGACCAATTCGCCATGCGCCATGCGCTCGGCATCGCTATAGCCTCGCGCCGCCACTTTTCCGTTGCGGATCGGAATGAGATCGGTGGTGGTCGACCCCATATCGGCGAACAGTGCCGTGTGATGACGGCGGGCGACGAAGGCTGCGCTCGCGTGCCAATTCGCCGATGCGACGGCCTGCGCATGATCGGCAACCGCGTCGCCCGAAATCATGCCGGCGGGGCCGGCATAGAAGATCAGCTTTTGAGGCTTCAGTTCCGCGTGCGCGATCTCGGCGACGCGCGCAACGCCTTCGCTGCGATCGGGAAAAGCATCGGCGAGTTCAGCGGTCATCGTCGCCGCATTGAGATCGGCCGGGCCGAGCGCGGCCTTGGCCTCGGCAAAGGCGCGATTCAAATTCTGGATGCCCTCCCAGAGCGGCGAGGCAATTTGCACGACCTTGACGATCCGGCCCGCTTCGAGGCGAGCCGCCTTCAAATGCGCGCCGCCAATGTCCCATCCGATGATGCTTTTCATGTCTCTCCTCGCATGCGATGAGGGTGCCTCACCTTATGCCACTTTGCGCCGGCAGACGCATGGGGCGAAAAGCGGATGCCATGAACATCATTCCGGTGATCGATCTCAAGGGCGGCCAGGTCGTGCGCGCGGAGCGCGGCGCACGCGACAGTTATGCCCCGATCAAGACGCGATTGGCCGCATCGAGCCAGCCGGCGGATGTGGTCGCGGGCTTTCTGGCGCTCCATGATTTCCCGGTTCTCTATATCGCCGATCTCGATGCGATCGAAGGGCGTGGAAGCCATCAAGATACGATTCTCGCGCTCGAAGACGCGTTTCCGCGGGTGACATTTTGGGTCGATGCCGGCATCGGCGAATTGAATGCCGCACAAAACTTTCTTGCCAAGGGTCGCAGCGCGCTCGTGCTCGGCAGCGAAAGCCTGCGGGACATCGACGTGCTTGCCGCACTCGCGCAAAACCCGCGAATTCTTCTCTCGCTCGACTTTCGCGGCGAGGATTTTCAGGGGCCGCAAAAACTTCTCGCCGACAGCGCGCTGTGGCCTGCCGGCGTGATCGTGATGACATTGGCCCGCGTCGGCAGCCATGAGGGTCCCGATCTCACGCGTCTTAGTGAGATCTTGGGCAAAGCGGGCGGCGTGCATAAGGTCTATGCCGCAGGCGGCCTGCGCGGAGCTGAGGATATTGCGCCGCTATCGGCGATCGGCGTCGAGGGCGTGCTCGTCGCATCGGCGCTGCATGACGGGCGTCTCGATTCCAAAGCGCTCGCGCAGTGGATGAAATGAAAAAAGTGCCATGAAAAAGGGGAGCTCGATGAGCTCCCCTTGATCCGTTTCGCGCTTTGGCCGCAGCGTGGCCGCGCGATTGGCCGAACCTGATCAGGACGGCGAGAAAGGATGCTTGGCCGTGTCGCGCTTGGCGACGACTTCGGACGCCTTCGGCTCGCCGTTGACGGCGCGCGCAATCGCTTCCTTGGTGGCGCGATAGTTGAAGTCGTGTATCTTCTTGTCGTCGTCGGCTTCCCAATGGATGAAGACGCCAACGCAGATGAAGAGATCGTCGGCTTCCTTGATCGGGATCACGCCTTCCGCGACGCTGTCCGCGACGGCCTTGCCGACGGCATGCTGGGCCGGTCCGAACATCTGCACCGCCTGTTTGGCGCCTTTGATCGTGACCTTGTTGAACAAAATCGTGTTCGGCTTGGCGAGCAGGTTCGGCGCGACCACCGCGAGCAGGGTGGTGAAGCCGTCCTTGTTGTTGACGAGCGCGTTGGCGAAAGCAGACTCGGCGACACTGCCGCGCGGACCCATGATGAGATCGATGTGCGCGATCTCATTGCCGTCGCCGACGAGCGACTCGCCGACGCAAAGTTTCGTTATCTTGGCCATGAACTTCTCCCTCCGGTAGGAATACTATTTTAAAAAGCTGCCGAGACTGTTCTCGGCAGAAGACCTATCCTTGTTATCAGCGCCCACCACACGCCAAAAGCGCGGATCGGACGGGCCGGTTGGCCAGATAGCGGCGGGTTAGGCCCGCACGGGGCCTAAATCAACCATCATTGTGACGCTTGAGCAAGATGTTGCGCAGCCGGTCGGCAAAAAGCGTCGCGACCGTCAAATCGGCGCTGGTTCCTGGGTTGCGCCGCTGCAATTTCAGCTCTTTGTCAAACGCCAGAAGCGCGTCGAAACTCTCCTCTTTTTTGGTTCGCAAAAGCGAAAGCATCGCTGACGCTTGATGCTGAGTTTCGACTGCCGCGGCGGTCCCGTGCTTTCGCACAATATGCGAGTCAGGGAAAGCCGAGAGAAACGTCAGATAGACCACAACAGCGGTCCATGGTGATTTCAGGCCACACGCATGTGCCTTTTCGAGGGCAGCGAGACCCGTCACGAAAACATCACGAAAATTCGTCGCATATTGCGCTGCAATCAGATCGCGATCCGCCGCTTCCGCCATGGCGAGAAGCAGAGTGACTGTGGCGGGCCCATGGACGTCGTGGCGCGGCGCGGAGCCAAGGCCGCCCGGATTGGCGAGCCGAATTGCGGCAAAGACCTTTTCGGCATCATTCCGGTCGAGGCCGGCCAGCACGCGCGCCAATTCCGTTTGCAGCGCCGCACTGGCGCTCTCGGCCGACGCCGCGAGCGGCGCGCAGAGAAGCAGAATGCCGAGATTGGTGTTGAGCCCCACGGCGGCGAAGCTCGCAGAGACAGCATCGTAAACGCGCTCGCCGACAGGCTTGCCAGGCGCGCAGAGGGCCGGGGCAGCCGCTTCGGCACTCACAAAGAATTGCTCCGCCGTCATCCCATGGCCGCTGCTGAAAATATGGACATTTCCGGGCTTCAGCGCCTCCACCTCCTCCAGGCAGGCGGCAAGGAAGGCGGCCTCGATCTCGTCCGTTAAAGTCAAGATGCGAGCTCAGCCAGGGGCGGTGCGGAAAGCCCATGGCGTGCCAGAAGATCGCCGGCCAGCACATCGGCGATCGAAAAATCCGTCACGCTTTGCAGCCCCTGCCAACCCGGCATGCTGTTGACTTCGATGACGGTGAGCCGTCCGTCGCTCGTGCGCAGTAGATCGACACCGGCAAAATCCGCGCCGACGGCCTCGGCGGATCGCAGCGACAGATCTTCGATCTCGGCATCGGCCGCCAATGCTTCGGGCTTGGCGCCGAGTTTGACGTTTGTGATCCAGTGTTCGGCGCGGCGCGTCATCGCGGCGACGAGCCGGCCATGCGAGACGAGCACGCGAATGTCGGAATAGCCGTTTTGCCAATGGCCGACGAAGCGCTGCAGATAATAGACGCCGGCCAGTTCTTCGATCGGCGGTAAGTCGGATTCATGCCGGATGAGTTTGAGCCCGCGCCCTTGCGCGCCGAAGAGAGGCTTCAGCACCAAGGGTCCCGATTGACACTCCTGTTTGATCAAGGCCCTCGCCGCGCGCGGGCTCTGCAAGGCGAAGGTCTCAGGCGTCGGAATTCCTTGTTTATGCAGGAGAAAACTCGTCGTCGATTTATCGACGCAGCGCTCGATGCTGCGCGCCGAATTGACGACGGGAAGCCCGATTTCAGCCAGCGCATGGAGCAGACCCAGCCGAAGTGTCACCGCCTCGAATGTGCCGAGACCAATGGCGCGCACGAGCGCGAGATCGGGCAACTGCGGTCCGAAGCCCGGAATGACAATGCCGTTCGGCCGGCGCGTATCGAAACGGCAGACGGAGAGCCGCATCGGCACGCAATGCGCGCCGAGCCGCGTGAAAGCGCGCAGCATTTCGCGCGCATGCCATTCGAAACGGTCGACGAAAAGCGCGATCTGCGGGCCTGCCGTCATCCTCTGCCCCATCTCACCCAAAAGAGGCGTCGAGCAGATCTTCCGAAATGTGCCCGGCCCGGAAGGTCTCGCCACTTTCGATGGCGGTGACAAGCGCCACGGCCGGGCTGAACAGCATCGGATCGACTTTGTAGAAATCGTAACCGAAGGCCTTGAAGGTCTCGGCGAAGGGCTTGCCGTGATCGCGCGAATTGCTGCTCGGCAACGCCTTGGCGAGGTCGCGCGCGGCGTCGACAGGGCCCTTCACGAAGAGGTGGACCACGCCGCCATAGATGATCGCATCATTGGTGCGGCCCATGGCGGTGATGAAATCGGGAGAGGGCGGCGAAAGCGGCGCGCTGGCAAGGCCGTCCAAAACATTGGCCAGCGGAAATTTGAGCTCATGCGCTTTGTGCAGTGCGACTTCGAGCACGCGCGCCACCACTTGGACGCTGCCGGCGAGGCTCCGCGTCGGCGCATAGATGAAGGTCAGCCGCTCAGGCTTGACGCCGCAATCCTGCGCGACCTTATCGACGACTTCGGCCGGCGGCGGCTTGTCGGTCTCAAGCACGAGCGTCGCGCAATCGGCGTGATCCTTATAGTCGAGATCTTGAAACAGCGGCTCTTTGCATGCCAAGGCGCGCCCAGGGCCGGAGCCAAGCGCATGAAAATCACCATGCGAAAGCGACCAGCCGGCATATTGACTGGCGAGGCAGGCAATGACGGGATCGGCCGTCCGCACGGTGAGATGAAACGGCCATCGTGGCACGCCGGAATAGGGCGTCAGATCGATATGGCCGAGACCACCCAGGCAGATTTTCGCAATCATAAGCCCGGCATCGATGCCGCCTTTTGCTGCCGCGCCGGCATCGATCAAGGTTTCGCCGCGCGATCCTTTCGTTGCGAGGACCCGCAGGCGGTCGGCCTCGGCGATCATTCGCTCGACAAGGACGCGGGCCCCTAAATTGACACTGATCTTGGCTGGCTTGCTCATGCAGCGGCTTCCTTGCTAGCGCTCTCGGTCAGGAGTTTGTGGAATGAAGCGAGGCGCTCGGTCAGGAGCGCTCGCGCGGCCGCTGAGGTTTCGGCCTCGGCGGTGACTGTGCAGACAGGATCGCCTTTGTGCAAGCGGGTTCCCGGTTTTTGTTGGTCGTGGCACCATCCCGGCCAATCGAGACGCGGCATCACCGCAACCTCGAAGGGCGCATAGTAAATAGCGCTGGCAGCGGCCGGCGAAAAGGCGAGCGGGCTTTTCGGCAATGCACCCCTGCAGGCATCGCAATGCGCGGCAAAGATCTGGCCGTCGCGATCTTCGAAAATATCGAGCGTCGCGCCAGGCCGCGGATTGATTTCGAGCAGGTGAAACCCTTTCGGACCAACCAGAAAATCGACGCTGTTCAAGCCGACGAGTTGCGCTTCCACTGCAATCCGTTCCGCGGCGGCGGTCATCGCCGCGCCGAGCGACGCCCCGATTGCCGCCGGCCGCGCTGCACCGCCGAAACGAAAGGGCTTTCCATCATCGGGCGCTGTCCATTGCGTGCTCAATCCGAGAGCATGGGCGCGGCTGCCCGTGGCGATGAGAAGAACCGAGACCGGCCCGCCGTCGACTTTGCGTTGATAATAATCACCCTCAGCCGCCTGCCGGCCGAGCGCCGTCCCGACATGAAGGCCGCCGCCGCCGCCACTATGCTTGATCAGCCAATGCTCCGGATCGGCCGGCGGCGACAGGGCGATTTCGGGATGCGGAACGGCGAGCGCCTTGCAGAGTTCGGCCAGGTGCCCTGGGTCTTTGACGCGCGCCACGACCGCCGCGGAATTTCCAAAGATAGGGAAATGCTTTTCCATCTCCGCGATGAGATGCGGCCGGTCTTCGAATCCGCTGCCATAGACGACGCCGATTGGCGCGCGGTCGCGCGCTAAATCGTGCAAATGCGTCATCAGTTCTTCGGAGACGAAACCTTGCTCCGGGTCCGACATCTGGGCCGTCGCCCCGGCAAGGCGGCGCGTATCGAGATCGTCAAAGAAATCGACGACGAGCGGACGATAACCCGCCCGCCGCGCCGCCGAGGCCATGGCGCGCCCCGAAGGGGCGACGATCAGAATGTCAGGCGATTCAGACGAGTTCGCGTGCAAGTTTGAACGCGTCGCGGAAATCGAGGCACAGAGCTTTGTCGGAGGTCGCCATCTTCTTGAAGAGACCCGACTCCGTCTTGTATTTGATGTCGCCGATGGCGAGTGCGCCGATGCCGAGGCTGCCGCCCGGCAATTCCTTGCCATAATCCTGCAGATCGAGCCCTTCGATTCCATAAGGCGGCACGGCATTGACGTCGGCGGAAACCAAGAGATTGGTCGCCTTCTTCACTTGGTCGGCGGAAAAGATCTGCACGCCAGCTCGGCCGGCGCAGAGCACCACTTCGGAATGGATGAGGCCTTCGAGCTTTTTCTCGTCCGTGCTCGCGTCCATGAAATCGACATCGACGCCGAAGCGCTTTTTGATTTCGCCGGCGCTTTTCTCGACGCGCGCCGCACCATCATGTCCCGCGAGCATGACCTTCGCGCCTTCGAGCGCGGCGATGACTCCCGAAGAAAAGCCGACGACGCCGGTTGCGCCGAAGATGATGACTTTGGTGCCGCTGAGCGTCCGCTTCTTTTTTTCCTTCAGCACTTTTTCGACACAGGCGACCATGGCTGCGGCGGTCGTGAAGGAGCCGGCCGGATCGGCGAAGATCGAGATTTCGAAAGGCTTGAGCAGCGCGCCCTTGGCCTTGCCGATCATGTCGAGCGCGAGAATCGCGTCCTTGCCGGCGAAGAACACGGCGGTCTTCACGGCATCGCGCGGCGAGCGCGAGAACATCGCGTCCTGGACGAGCGGCATCACTTCATCCAACGTGACATTCACGTAGGGCGTGACGGAATCATAGCCGGCATCGAGCGCCATATTCACGTCGAAGGGGCTCATGTGCTTCAGCGGGCTCAACATATGTAAAATGAGTTTCGCCATTAGATCGGTCCCGTCCTTCTATTATGGGGCTTGGATCGCCTCGATCCGCGCGCCGTGATTGATCCCTTTGCAGATTAGCATGGTCGGATTTGCTTGTGGGCTGTTTTCCTGGATAAGGCCAATGAGGCGCTTCGCCTCTTTCTCATTTTCGACGAAGGCGAAGCCTGTCGGCCCCCAGGAACTCTGTCCAACCCCTTTCGCGCCAAGACGTTCGAGCCGGTCCATGACAGCCGCGACCTTTGCGCTGGTATAACGCGCCCCGCCCTGAGCCGGGGCAAAATAGTCGCCGAGCCGCATCTGGATGTCGGCGATGGCGCGGCCGAACGTGACAAGATCGCGTTCGACCAGCGCGGGCAAGGCGCCCATCAGCACGGAGTGGCAAATACGCGCCGCCTCGGATTCTGGGAAGAGCGGCAATTTGGCAAAGGCTTCGCGTTCCGCATCCCCATGGACGCCTTTCGTTTCGCCGTCCATGACAAGAATGATGCGCCAGTCTTCCGGGAACGGAAGCGATGCGACAACGGGAGGCAGGCTCTTGGCGTGACCGTGACCGCCATCGACGACGAAGCCGCCGCGCGAAAAGAGCGCCGCGCCGATGCCGGAGCGCGCGCCGCGCTGGAGAAGGAGGGAATCGCTGTCGATTTCCAGCGGCAGGGAGTCGAGCCGCCGGACGCCGGCCGCGACCGCGAGCGCAAGCTGCGTACCGGAGCCGAGACCCGCATGGGCGGGAACCGCCTCTTCGATGACGATGCGATAGTCTTGAGCGAGCCCGAGGCGGTTGCGCAATAAATTGAGATGGCCGGCGACGCGGTCGCTCTCCGGCCCTTCGATCGCAAGCGCGGGCGAGCGCCGGATCGACAGCCGCGTGCGGGGCTGATCGAGAGCGAGACCGATGCTCCCGAACTTGCGTCCACTCTCACCGTTAAGATCGAGAAATCCGAGGTGGAGACGCGCCGATGTCTCTACTGTGACAAGGGTTGGCATGGATCCTCGATGAGACTTTCGGACCAAGGCGTGTGTCTGCAACTCAGGCACGAGCACACGTAGGAACTGTGAACTCTGGCATCGATCTTTCCGCATTGCACATAGAATTGAAAACCAGGAAAAAGAGCCAGCTTGAGCATGCCATTGGAAACATTAGGGGGCTGTGCTCTTGCATCGGCTTACCACCTGTCTAGACTGCCCTATCTATTCGAACCACCGTTCATTGATGTTTTTTTGCGCAGCGCGTTGTCCTTATCAAACGGCGACGTGCGGCGCAGTCGAACGGAAGGGGCCTCCGTGATGAGTACGGGTAAAGAGCACGCCTATGCCGATGACGAGATCGAGAAGCGTCTCCGAAAGGAGTTGCCGCATTGGCACTTGGAAGGGGGATGGATACGGCGTACCTATCGCACCCACGGGTGGAAGAGCACGCTTATGGTGATCAATACGGTCGGCCATCTCGCCGAGGCGGCTTGGCACCACCCGGACCTGACGGCCTCCTATGCCTGGGTTGAAGTTCGTCTGCAAACCCATACAGCAAAAGGGATTACGGACAAGGATTTTCAACTCGCCAAAAAAATCGAAGACGTCGTGGCGTGGCAACCTGGCAAAGAGGGCGCCGCCCTCGAAGGAACGCCACAGGACGACCAGCGCTTCGCCTACATAAAATACGATAAATAGGCGCGCGCGCACCATGATTCCCGAGCGAAAAAGCCTGCCGCTGCGCATTGCGCTCCGAAGAGGGTTGAGATGAAAGTTCTTGTCGACGGAGCGACGGCCTCGCTCGAAACGGCCGCCGCAGCCGCTGCGCGTTTGCTCGAGCAAGCCCGCCTGCCGCTCGTGGCGGGGCTCGGCACCGATGTCGAGGGCGCACGCGCCGCCATTTCTCTCGCCGAGACGCTGCGCGGCGCCTACGACCATATGCATAGCGAAATTCTTCTGCGCGACATCGATGTTCTGCGTCAGGCGGGACAATTCGTGACCACCGCCAATGAGGCGCGCGTGCGCGCCGATTGCGTTCTTCTGATTGGCGACGATCTCACTTCTGTCTGGCCGGATATGGCCGCGCGGCTCAATCTGACGTCGCCGGCGCGCTTCGATGATTTTCAGGAGCCGCGCAAAGTGTTCTGGCTTGGGCCTGGCAAGGGCGAAGCCGCGAGTGTCGGCGCGACCGAAATTGCAGCGCCGCGTTCGGAGCTCGCGAGTTTCCTTGCCGCATTGAGAGCCGAAGTCGCCGGCCGCAAAATCCGCAAGGACTCACCGCTCGTGCTCAAGGTCGCGGAGATTGCGCCGGCGCTCAAGGCGGCGCGCTTCGGCGTGATGATCTGGTCGGGCGAGTCGATCGGCCGATTGACGATCGAAATGATCCACGGTTTGCTACTCGATCTGAACAAAGAAACGCGCTTCAGCGGATTGCCGGTTTCTTCGCGCGCGAATGCGATGGGCGTGGCGCAGGCCTCTGGTTGGATGACCGGATTTCCGATGCGCACGGGTTTCTGTCGCGGCTATCCAGAACATGACATTTGGCGGTTCGAGGCCGGGCGGCTTGTCGAGTCGGGCGAAGCCGATGCGGCGCTGTGGCTCTTCTCTTACGGCAATGAGGCGCCGAAGTGGAAGCGCCAGATCCCGCTTATCGCCATCGCGACTCCGGGGACGCGCTTTGCCTATCCGCCGAAGATCAAGATCGAGGTTGGCACGCCCGGCATCGACCATGACGGCGTCGAATTCGCGCAAAACCTCGGATCCTTGGCCGCGCGCGATGCGCAAAAACCGAGCGAAGCGCCGCAAGCGGCGGCCGTCCTCCGTCTCATCGAAGAAAATCTCACAAAAGGAGAGGGGGCATGCTGATTCGCCTTTCGGGTGGTCGCGTCATCGATCCCGCGAACGGGCGAGACGGCATCGGCGACATCTGGATCAGAGACGACCGCATCGTCGAACCGGCACAGGGCGAGAGCCCGGATGCGGTCTATGACGTGACCGGCAAGATCGTGATGGCCGGGGCGATCGACATTCATTCGCACATCGCCGGCGGCAATGTGAACACCGCGCGCCTTCTGTTGCCGGAATTTCATCGCGCCCACAGGCCGCGTCCGCCCGAGACGCCTCTCTCGACCGCCGGCTGGTCCACTTTCGAGACCGGCTGCCGTTATGCGGCGATGGGTTTCACCATGGTCGTCGAGCCGGCGGTGATGCCGCATCATGCTTTGCACGCGCATCTCGAACTCGCCGATGTTCCGATCATCGACAAGGCAACCTTGTCCGTGCTCGGCAATGACGATTTTCTTCTCTCTTTGATCCGCGACGGGGCTGGCCCCGCCGCGATTGCCGATTATACCGCGGCGACGCTCGATGCCACGAAAGGCCTCGGCGTCAAATGCATCAATGCCGGCGCGGCGATGGCGTTCAAGCACAATGTCCGCTCTTTCGCGCTCGACGATGTCGTGCCTGATTACGATGTGAGCTCTCGCACGATTGTCGAGGCGCTGCAGCAGGCCGTGATGGACCTCGGTCTCGCCCATCCGCTGCATCTGCATACGAACAATCTCGGCCTCGGCGGCAATGTCGAATCCGCCATCGCGACCATCGAGGCGGCGCGCGGCAAGCCGCTTCATCTCGCCCATCTCCAGTTTTATTCCTACGGTGCCGAGGGGAAGCGCGGCTTCTCTTCCGCCGCCGCGCGGCTTGCCGAGGCGGTCAATTCCCATCCCAATGTGACGGTCGATGTCGGCCAGGTGATGTTCCGCCAGACGGTGACGATTTCACTCGACATCGTGCGCCAGTACAGCGCCATCGACACGGCCAGCCCGAAGAAAACCGTCATGTTCGACGGCGATACGAATGGCGCCGGCATCGTGCCGTTCAATTATCGCTCGAATAATTTCTACAATGCCGTGCAGTGGGCGGCGGGGCTTGAACTCTTCCTGCTCACCAATGATCCGATGCGCGTCTTCTTCACGACAGATCATCCGAACGGCGCGCCTTATACGACCTATCCCGACCTTTTCGCTCTGATCATGAGCCGCGAGGAACGCGCGAAGAAACTCGCCGAGCTGCCGGAAGCGGCGGTGGAACTGACCACGCTGCCTTCTATTACGCGTGAATATACGTTCAATGAGATCGCGATCATGACGCGCGTCGCACCGGCGAAAATCTTGGGCCTTCCGGATCGCGGCCATCTTGGCCCCGGAGCGCTCGCCGATGTCGCGGTCTATAACGATGATCGCGACCGCGCTGCGATGTTCCGCTTCGCCCATCTCGTCTTCAAAGACGGCGATCTCGTTGTCCGCGACGGTCGCGTCACGCATTATCGCTTCGGCCGCGCGCTGAAAGTGAAGCCAAGCTACGATAGTGCGATGGATCGGAAGCTGAAGACCTATTACGACGATCTCTACGGTATTTCGCCTGATGTCTTCAAAGTGCCGGCGGCGGCGCTCGGACGCGAAAATCCATTCGGGGAGGTCGCATGCGGCCGATGATAAGAAACGGAGTGCGGATCGACGAAAGCTTCGCGGAAGCGTTCCCGATGCGCGGCACGGCGCTGATAATCACGGCGCCGAACAGGCGCTGGGCGCGACAGGCGGCCGTCACCATGACGGGCTTCGCGACCTCCGTCATCGGCTGCGGCGCCGAGGCGGGCATCGATTGCGAGGTCGATGCGCGCGAGACGCCGGATGGCCGCCCGGGCGTTCGCGTTCTCATCTTTGCGATGGCGAGCGAGGAACTGCAGAAGCAGCTCATCAATCGCGTCGGCCAATGCGTGCTCACCTCGCCCGGCTCGGCCTGTTTCTCCGATCTCAAAGCGCCCGACACCTTTAAGATCGGCGATGCCTTGCGCTATTTCGGCGACGGCTGGCAAATTTCGAAAAAATTCGGCGACCGGCATTTCTGGCGTATCCCGGTCATGGACGGCGAATTTCTGTGCGAAGCGACCACGGGCTATACCAAGGACGCTGTCGGCGGCGGCAATCTCCTCATCATGGGCGCGGATTACGATAAGACCTTGCGCGCGGCGGAAGCCGCGGTCGAAGCGATGAACGGCGTGCGCGATATCATCCTGCCGTTTCCGGGCGGCATCGTGCGCTCGGGCTCGAAAGTCGGATCGAAATATAAGGCGCTCTTCGCTTCGACCAATTCTGCCTATTGCCCGACGCTGCGGGCCTCCGTCGAGACCGCGCTCGATGACGACATCGGCTGCGTGCTCGAAATCGTCATCGATGGCCTGACCGAAGCCTCCGTCGCCAAGGCGACGCGGGCCGGCCTCGCGGCGATCATCAATCTCGGGCCGCGCAACGGCGCCCGTCGCGTTGGCGCCGGCAATTACGGCGGCAAGCTCGGGCCCTTCCATTTCCACCTGAAAGATTTGTTGCCGTGAAAATGCTGAACCTTTCTCTCAAAGCCAGCCCTCCTCAGAGGCTCGATCTTTCCCCCCTCCTGCCGCATCTCCTGGCCGGCAAGACGGCGGCGGAAATTGCCGCGATCGACATTTCGACGACGCGCGAAAAGATCACCGTGGGCGACGTGTTCTCGGTCCGCGCCGGCTCGACCGATGAAATCCGTTTTGAGGGCGGCTCCGAGCGCTTCGACGGCATTGGTCGCGGCCTGCAAGTGGGCAAGATTCTCGTCACGGGCGATGTCGGCATGGATGCCGGTCGTCTCATGTCCGGCGGCGACTTGATCATCGAGGGCGATACTGGGCCTTACGCCGGCTCAGGCATGAGCGGCGGGCGGCTTGAGGTGAAGGGCGATACCGGCGATTTCCTCGGCGCCCCGCGCGAAGGCGAGATGCAGGGCATGGCCGGCGGCATGCTGATCGTGCGCGGCAGCGCCGGACAGCGGCCGGGCGACCGGCTTCGTCGCGGCACGATGATCATTGAAGGTTCGACGGGCGATTGTCCCGGCAGCCGGATGATCGCCGGCACGCTGATCGTGCTCGGTCGCAGCGGCGCCCATCCGGGCTATCTGATGAAGCGTGGCACGATCGCGCTCGCCAAGCCGCCGGCACTCGACGCGACATTCGTCGAATCGGGGCCCTATGCGTCGGCCTTTTCGGCGATGTTTGCGCGCGAGCTTGAACCGGAGAGCCGCGGCGCCGGCCGGCTCTTTCGCGCGCGGTTGCGCCGCTTCAGCGGCGACATGGCGGCGCTCGGCAAGGGCGAAGTGTTCATTCCGGCCTGAGCCGCATCGCCGCCAGCGGAATTTTGGGCGATCGGCCGTGCGCCGATTGGTTGCTGCTGCCTTTCTTGCTTCCCCCCTCAACTCCTTTACAGTAAGCCATTGTTAACCAATGGAGCCTGCGGGTGGACCCCTTGCCGAACGAGCCTGGCGCCCAGACCAACGGGGCGACTGAGCCGCGACCCTCGCCGCTGAAGCTCGCGATCCGCAAGGCGCGCGTCGAGGAAGCGGAACGCTCTGAAGTCATCGCCGAATTGCGCGGCGCGGAGACGGCGCGGCTCGAAATGCTCGAAGAGGAATTGCGCCCCGTCGTCGCCGATGTCCCGCAAGACGTGGACATGGTCGACATGGGCCTTGTCCCCGGCGAGCGGCCGCGGCTCTTCATCGACATGGTCGCTTTTGTCGAAATGGCGCGCGACCGGCGCACCTATCGGTTCGTGCAGGCGACGCGCTATGGTCGCGTCGTGCTCGCCGAAAGCGAACGGATGGACCCGATCGTCAGCGCCGTCGTCGATTATCTCGCGCGCCGGCTCATCGAGCGCGAAAAGACGCTCGCCGGCGATACGACGCTCGAACAGGCGGCCCGCGTCTATGCGCAGACGCACGCGCCAGAGACGAAAAAAGGCGCGGAAACCCAAATCCGCAGCGCGACACGGGATGCCGGTTTTCTCGCCCGCAGTTTCACCTTCCTGATCGAGCTTTTGGGTTCGACCTTGCTCTTCGCTCTGCTGGCGATCGGCATCTGGAATGCGCTTCGCCTCATCTCGCATTGGGTTTTGGCGCATCACTGACGCGCGTCAGGCTTTCGCGGCGTCTCGCTCTTTGACGAAGGCCGCATGCTGTTCGAGTAGTGCGCCGCTGATGGCTTCCGCAATCAGCTGCCGTGTCTCGGTGATCCCATAAAGTGCGACGAAAGAGCCAAAGCGCGGCCCGCGATCTTCGCCGAGCAGCACCTGATAGAGCATATTGAACCACTCGTTCGAGACGCCCGGACGCTCGGGCGTGGCGCCCTTCGCCTTCATATCCTGATAGCGCGGAATGGGCCGGGCGATGTCGTAGAGCGCCGTCTGAATCGCTTCCGCGCTCGCTTGCGCAGGAAGGCGCCCGAGCATGTCGGAGAGCTGGGTGAGCGCTGCGCGCTCGACGTCGTCCGGCGCGCGATATTTTTTGTTGGGCCGGACGAAATCGCGGAAATAGCGCACCGCATAGGTAATCAATCTGTCGAGCCGCGGATGGCTCTGCGCCGTCACATCGGGCGCATAGCGGCGCAAAAAGCCCCATAGAACCTGTGGGTCTTCGCTGTTGGCGACGGTCGCGAGATTGAGTAGCATGCCGAATGAGATCGTCGTGCCCGAGCCTTCATGGCGCAGCAGTTCCGGCGGCGGCGGCGCGCCGTTATGAATATGCCACACGGGATTGCCGAGCTGTTCTCTTGGCTCTTGGCGCGGATAGGCTTCGAGAAAACTTAAGTAATCATCGACCGTGCGCGGGATGACGTCGAAATAAAGCCGCTTCGCCGCCGTCGGCTTCTGATACATGAAAAGCGAGAGACTCTCAGGGCTGGCATAGATCAGCCATTCATCGATGGTGAGCCCATTGCCTTTCGACTTCGAGATTTTCTGTCCCTTCTCATCGAGGAAGAGTTCGTAGTTGAATCCGTCTGGCGACGCGCCGCCCAGTGCGCGGACGATCTCGCCGGAGAGTTTGACGGAATCGATCAGATCCTTGCCGGCCATTTCGTAATCGACGCCGAGCGCATACCAGCGCATGGCCCAATCCGGCTTCCATTGCAGTTTGCATTTGCCGCCGGTGACGGGCGTGACGAAGAGTTCGCCCGATTCCGGATCGCGCCAGCTGATCGTGCCGGCTTTCACATCCATCGCTTCGATCGGTACTTGCATGACGATGCCGGTCTTCGGATGAATGGGCAGGAAGGGCGAATAGGTCGCCGCGCGCTCTTGCCGAAAGCTCGGCAGCATGATGGCCATTACGGCATCATAGCGAGCGAGCATGTGGAGCAATGCCGCGTCGAAACGGCCGGAGGTGTAATAGTCGGTCGCCGAGGCGAATTCGTAATCAAAGCTGAAGGCGTCGAGAAAGGCGCGCAGCCGCGCATTGTTATGCGCGCCGAAGCTCGGATGCGTGCCGAAAGGATCGGGCACTTGCGTCAGCGGCTTGCCGAGATGCGCAGCAACAAGCTCCTTATTCGGGATATTGTCGGGCACTTTGCGTAGCCCGTCCATATCGTCCGAAAAGGCAAGGAGCCGCGTCTTGATCTCGTCGCCTGTCAGAATGCGGAAGGCATGACGCACCATGCTGGTGCGCGCCACTTCGCCGAAGGTGCCGATATGCGGCAGACCGGAAGGCCCATAGCCCGTCTCAAACAGAACCTCGCGCTTGCCGCTTGTCTCGATGCGCTTGGCGATTTTCCGTGCTTCTTCGAAGGGCCACGCGCTGGAAACATGCGCGGCCTCCATGAGCAAAGGCGAAAGAGCCGGCGTAGCGGCTTCGGACATTCGGTTTCCTTCGGCAGGACGAGCTGAACTCTTTATCGAGCGCCCGCTCTAGGGAACTCATCCCCATCCGTCAATGCAGCAGGCTCACGGCTAAGCGCTGCGCGTCCGGCTGCGCCGCCGGTCCATTCTCGCAACACCATGTTCGGTCTTGTACCAATGATAGGGCCGCACCATCAGATCATAAAGGCTTGTCCAGGCGGCGAGCGAGATCAATCCGTAATAGAGGGGCAGAAGCAGCAGACTTGGCCAAAGCGAAAGCAGCCCGCGCCGCTTCATGCCAAGGAGAATGGGTGCGAAAATCGCCGCGGCACCCCCGAAGAAGACCGTTGTCCAAAGCGTTGCGGCCGTCGCCTCGAAGCCGTTTGACGGCCAGACGAGTCCGCCTTGGGCAAGCAACAAGCCGAGGAGCGCGAGGGCAAGCGGGCCGCCGAGCGGCGCGAGAACGCTGGACAGCAGGATCACGATCATGATCGTGCCGCGCAGCACGCCGACCTCGCGCAGCAAACGGCGCGGATTGCGGCAGAGCGTGAAGAGCGTTTGATACCAGCCTTTGCACCATCGCCGTCTCTGGCCGAGGAAGGCCGAGATCGTCGTTGGCGCCTCTTCATAAGTAGTCGAATCGAATGTCGCGCAGTGATAGCCGAAGCGCGCCATCCGAAATCCGATGTCGGCGTCCTCGGTAACATTCCAGGCGTCCCAGCCGCCGATTTTGCGCAGAACCGCGGTTCGGAAATGGTTGGAGCTTCCGCCGAGCGCGAAGGGGAGCCCCATGTCCGCGAGCCCGATATTGATCACGTCGAAAAGCGCGGCATATTCGATCGCAAAAAGCTGCGGCAGCCAGCCTTCGAGATTGTAAATTGCGAGCCGAGCTTGCAGACAGGCAAGCGTCTGCGGCGCATTGGCGAAGCGCTCGGCCGCCTCGCGCAGCTGCAAAATGTCGGGAAGATCCTCCGCATCGTAGATTGCGACGAATTCTCCGCGCAGCAGAGGCAGGGCAACGTTGAGAGCGCGGGGCTTTGTTCGGGGTGCCCCATTGGGCGCGACGATGATCTCATGCGCGAACCGGCGAACGGACTTCCGCAAGGCTTTGAAGGTTTCGTCATCGTCTTCTTCGATGACAAATTTGATGTCCAATTTCGCCGCCGGATAGGAGCGGTATTATGCAGCAAGCTCACCAAAGAATTGGCCGTTCCTAGCCGCTAAATCTTGGGCGCCGGCTATGATGGGGCATGTCCGACCCGCAGATTGCCGTCACCCTTCGCCGCAAGCGCGACGAGCTGGAAAGCATCATCAAAGCCTACGAGTCGAAGATCGAGGCTGCACAGCACGACCTAATGCACGTCAACGCGACCCTGAGGCTGTTCGAGCTGAATGGGGCCGTCGAAGTCTTTCCCGTCCATGCGGACACGTACCGGCTGTTCAAGCGGAGCGAGATCGGGCGCCTCTGCAAAGACGCCTTGGCGACCGCCCCAGAGGGCTTGGATACCCGAGAACTGGCGAGAGCTGTGATCCGGGCCAAGGGCCTCGACGAGTCCGACGCGGTTCTAAGAAAATCAGTGGCGTTTCGGGTCGTGCAGACCCTTTCGATGCAGTGGCGTCGCGGCAAAATAGACTCTCAAGGCAAGCGGCAAGGGGTCCGTCTATGGAAGCTGAATTCGCCCCCGCCGATGGCCGACGCGCCCGGCTGAACTCGCGCGCGGACCACAGCCCCGCTCGCGTTAACCTTTCTGTATGCTTTCGGCACAGCTTCGCTAATAGTCTGTTAATTTTCTCCCTTGGCGTGCTTGGGAGGGCCGGCGGCGTTCTGCCGGTTGTGTTCGCGTGAATAAGCTATTCTTTGGCGACAATCTCGACGTGATGAGGGAGCACATCAAGGACGAAAGTGTGGACCTTGTATATCTCGATCCTCCGTTCAATTCGAATGCCAATTATAACGTCCTCATTAAAGAGCGCAGCGGAGCTGGCTCAGAGGCACAAGCCGAAGCTTTTCGCGACACGTGGGGATGGGGTGAAGCCGCGGCCACCTCTTATGACGAGGTAATAAAAAGCGGCGGCTCACTCGTGCCGCTCATGCGCGCATTACGCGGATGGTTAGGTGACACGAGCATGATGGCCTATCTCGCCATGATGGCCATTCGTCTTCAAGAACTTCGGCGGGTTCTTAACTCGACAGGGTCGCCCTATCTTCATTGCGATCCGACCGCCAGCCATTACCTGAAACTAATCCTTGACGGAATCTTTGGTCCAGAACGATTCCTTAATGAAATTATTTGGAAGAGACATAGCGCCCACAGCAGCGCAAAGCGCTATGGGCCGGTCCACGACACAATTTTGTATTACAGCAAGTCAAACAAGTTCATATGGACCGGGCCGCGTCTTGAGTATGACGAGGAATATCTCGACAAGTACTACAAATATGATGACGGAGATGGGCGATTGTACTGGCGAAATAGCCTAACGGCTGCTGGTACTCGTCAGGGCTCGTCGGGAAAATCTTGGCGTGGGTATGATCCTGCATCTCAAGGAGCACATTGGAAATTTACTATCGAAAACCTGGATACTCTCGACGCGGCGGGAAAGATTTATTGGCCTCCTGGGGGTGGTTGCCCCCAGATCAAGCGCTATCGAGATGAACTTAAAGGTCTCGCTGTTAGTGATATTTGGGATGACATAAACAAAATCAATCCTGCCGGGAATGAACGTCTAGGTTACCCAACTCAAAAACCGACTCAGCTCCTTGAACGCATCATTTCGGCATCCTCGAATCCAGACTCAGTTATATTGGACCCGTTTTGCGGTTGCGGGACGAGTGTTGAAGCAGCCGAGAATTTAGGACGTCAGTGGATTGGCATTGATGTCACACATTATGCAATTACCTTGATCGAAACCCGTCTCCGCAAAACGCATCCAGCGGCAAAATATGAGGTATCCGGACGACCTATCAATTTTTCCGGCGCATCCGATCTCGCCCGCAGAGACAAGCATCAGTTTCAATGGTGGGCGGCATGGCTCTTGGGTGCGCAGACATATGAGACGAAAAAGGGCGCGGATAGAGGCATTGATGGGAACATCTATTTCCAGAATGGCCCGTTTGGATTCGGGCGCATCATTATCTCTGTAAAAGGAGGCGACAATCTTGGACCCGCGATGGTGCGCGAATTGAGCGGAGTCGTCCAGCGTGAAGAGGCGGAGATGGGAATACTAGTCACGCTTGGGGAACCGACAAAAGCTATGATCGCGGACGCCGCCGGAGCTGGATTCGTCCCGAACTCCGCACACGGAAGACTGCCGCGAATCCAAATTGCCACGATAGCGAATCTACTGGCTGGCCGCATGCCGAAGATGCCGCCGACTCCGCATCCCGAGCGATCTGTCGCCGGGAAGACGCGCCGGAGAGATCAAGATCAGCTCGAATTACTATTGCCATTTGTCGGAGAAAAGGGACTGCCAAAAGGTGCTATACTAGACCCAAGATTCCTCGATTTAGCAAACTAGCGCTGCCAATAGCCTTTCCATTGCGGCGAAACCGGATGCGTAAGAGCTGCTGAAACCGCCATTAAATATTGCTCGCCATTGCTGACGCGGCGGTTATCCTCTCGCCACGCCATCTCGGAAGCATAGGCCGCAAGATAGCGACCGCTAATATGGTGATGTGTGCCGATCTCAGCGCGGCGAAGGCGGGAGAAAAAGCTCTCAGCTTGATTGGTGCAGGCCGCGCCGTCCGAATAGCATTCTTCGTGATTGATGCGGCGGGTCAGAAATCTCTCGCTGAGAATGTCCCAGCCGCGCGCTTCGTCGGCATGAATCGTCGCCTCGGGATGAACGCGCTCGACAATGGTCGGGATCGCCAGCGTCTCGGCCTTGAACACGAATGGCAACGTGATCCCCTTGCGCTCACGCATGATAACGACAACTTCGCGCTTGCCAGTCTGATTACGAACGAGCCGACGATCGACGCGGTTCTCGGCCCAATTTGCAGGCTTCCGATAACCGCCAAAATAGGCGCCGTCGATTTCGACTTCGCCTGAAACGGTTTCGTCCGTCATTTCATCGGCAAGAGCTTCGCGAATTTTATGCGCGAGGACGAAGGCGGTCCGATATTGGCAATCCAAATCGCGGGAGAGCTGTAAAGCGCTGTGGCCCTTCGCGCCGTTCACGAAGATCGCCACAGCCATCAGAATGTCCCGGATGGGCATCTTACGGCTGGCAAAGATCGTCCCGCTTGTGACCGAAAATTGGTGCGAGCATCCCTTGCACTTCCAGAGCTTGCGGGTCTGGAATTTATAGGTCGCGCTGCATTGGCAACGGGGACAAACAGGCTCGCCGGCGGTCGCGGCCCAGCGGATCGACTTAAAGGCGGTATGCGCTTCCTCTTCGGACATGCGAGCGACCCGAGCTAGGCTCAGGCTTCGTGCCGCTTTGGAGAGAAGAAAGTGTTGCATTTCCACGCCAACGATTTCCGTTGACGTTGGTTATAAGTGATGAAACTGATGAGGTCAACAAAAATCGTTGATGTTGACGAAAATATTTGCCTCGTTTATATGGGGCGCATGACCCCGGAACAATGTCGCGCCGCCCGAGCATGGCTAGAGTTGTCGCAAGTGGACCTTGCGACGGCCTCAGGCGTTTCCCCCTCAACCGTGAGGGATTTTGAAGCCGGGCGTCGCGCTCCGATTGCGAATAATCTAGCGGCAATTCAAGCTGCGCTTGAGAAGGCCGGGATCGGCTTTGATGGGACATCGGGAATAAGTTTTGCCAAGCCAAGCAGTCGGTCAAAACGCGGATAGACCGAACGCGGATTTCGTGATTCAGTTGGTAGGTGGAGGTGACGGGACACGAACCCGTGGGCAGCCCAGGTGGATAGCCAAGCGCCCGACCATCCGCCCCCACAAAGGAACGACCCCAGACCTAACTCTCTGGGGTCGTTTCACTTCCAGACGAATCACAATCTCTATCGACTATGACTCGACGAGAGATCGTTAGGGAAGGGAATTGGCCTGATCGGTCAACCTTGCATTGTAGCCGCTATTCACAGGCTCTAGCGCGCTGTTTAGATTCGCTATTCCTTTTGACGAACTAATCCGGCGATAAATCGAACGCTATTGCAGTTTGGATTGGTGAGCTTGCTGCATAATACCGGATAGGAGATCCGTTCCAGCGCGGCGACGAGTTGCGGGACGATGCGTGCCTCGCGGTAGAGCGCAACTACAACGGAATAAAGCGGCAGTCGATCGTCCGAAAGCTTTTGGCCGATCAAGGGCCTCGCTTCAATCGCCGCCGCACAGACCAGAATGCGCATCAGGACGATGGCGAGAAAGGCAAAGCCCATCAAGGTCGCCAAGAACGAGCCGGGGCCAACCAGTGTCAGCGTGGCACAAAGCGCCAGCAGCGTCCCGGCGGCGAAGCCCAGCGGAAAGAGCCTCCGCGCCCGGCCCCGCGCGGAAAGCGCAGGATCGAGACCGAGGAGAGCGAAGCTCGCATCATGGAGAATGCGCTTGCGGAAATGGGTTCGCAGAAGGCTTGAGAGATGCGTCGGCGTCGTCATCGCGAGCCGGTCCCTGAGTTCGCCATAGGGCACTGATTTGATCAGCGTGGCGATCGACGCGCCGCGCGGTGCAACGAGGAAGGCGGAATGATCGGGGTGGTCGAGCGGCGCGACTCCGGCGTGGATCGCCTGCGGATATTGGGCAAGCGTCGCGATCGCCAAAGTCCCATCGATGAAATGGACGCCGAGGTGACGCGCCAGCGCGCGATAATAGCGCGCCTCCGATACGAGCCCGGTGGCGAGAAGCGCGGCTTCGGCGCTCACGCCTTGTGTCTTAGCGATGCCCGCCACGGCAGTGAGGACTTCCGGCGCCAGACCTTCCTGCGCAAGGAAGGCGATTTGGACAGGCCAATTCTGGGAAGGGCGGCCCTGTGCTGAGGGATGGGAGGCG
The DNA here is from genome assembly GCA_049522395.1 of Methylovirgula sp. Taxonomy (GTDB): domain Bacteria; phylum Pseudomonadota; class Alphaproteobacteria; order Rhizobiales; family Beijerinckiaceae; genus Methylovirgula. The sequence continues at coordinate 71,769 of JBEKNV010000008.1, read as the reverse complement.
GCGGAAGCCGATGTTCGCCCGGCTTGCGCTTCGCGAGGGCTGCGAGCAAAGGTCCTGTTCGGCGGCGGAGCGGGTCGGGCTAAAGGTGCAGCCCTGGCACGCGCTCCTTTCGGATGACCTGGGTCGTACATGGGACACGGACGCAACGAAACGCGATCAGCGCGACGGCTGGCAACGTTGAAGCTTAGGCGATAGTCTTGAGCGCGACAATGCGGGAAATGGTCGAATGCGGCTTTTGAAATATGCGCTGGTGATTCTCGTTCTGGTTGCGGCCCCAGTGCGCGCCGAGCAGCACGGCGGCATTTTCATTCCGAATTTCTTCGATCCGCATCATCAGCCGGAAAAGCCCGACATGACCGGGCTGAACAGCATCCGCTTCGTGACCGAAGACGATTATCCGCCCTTCCATTTCGCTTTGGCCGACGGGTCGCTCGCCGGCTTCGACATCGATCTCGCGCGGGCGATTTGCGAAACGCTGAAGGTCGCCTGTACCATTCAAGTGCGCCGGTTCGATCTGCTTGCGCGCGCGCTGGACTCGAATGACGCGGACGCTTTGCTCGCCTCCTTGCGGATCGATGCCGAGAGCCGCAAAAAATTCGATTTCACCGCACCTTATTATGCAACGCCCGCGCGTTTCGTGACCCGTAAGGATAGCAAGGTCACGGCGACGCCGGAAGGCCTTGACCGCAAGCGCGTCGGCGTCATCGCCAAGACGGCGCATGAAGCCTATCTCGTTGCCTTCTTTCCGAATGTGGAGCGCGAGACTTTCGCCGACCGGAAGACGATGCGCCAAGCGCTGCGCGACAATACGATCAACGCCTTTTTCGACGATGCGATCAGTTCGAGTTTTTGGCTCGCGGGCACGGATTCGAACGGTTGTTGCACCTTTCGCGGCGGCCCCTACACGGAGAGCCGCTTTTTCGGCGAAGGTGTCGGCATAGCGGTGAAGAAAGGAAATCTTCAATTGCGCGAAGCGCTCGATTATGCGCTGGCCACGCTCTCGCAAAACGGCATCTATGCCGATATTTATCTCAAATATTTTCCGGTCGGCTTTTATTGAGCCGCCATAAAGCGACCCGCGCATGATGCGTCATGGCCGGGCTTGTCCCGGCCATCCACGCCGTGACACGTCTTCCACGCTGAAATCTCATGAATACGGCCTCCAGGCCCTCAGCCACGAGGCAAACTGTTCTGCATTAAACCAAGTCGCGCCGCTTGAATGGCCGGCATAAAGCCGGCCATGACGTCCGGTCGGTCAAAGATATTTCTTGAGTTCCGCGGCTGCGACCTTCGCGGGGCGGTCGAGATTGAAGGCCGAGACGAATTGGCTGTCCTTGTCCATCAAGTAAATGATCGACGTGTGGTCCATCGAATAGTCGCCGCCTTGGGTCGGGACTTTATGCGCATAGACACGGTAAGCGTGTTCTACCGCGCCGATCTGCTGTTCCGTTCCGGTGAGGCCGACGATTTGCGGATCAAAATTCGAAAGATAGTCTTTCAAATCCTTCGGTGTGTCGCGTGCAGGGTCGACGGTGATGAAGAGAACTTTCACCGTGTTCCCCGGGCCCATTTCCTTCAGCACCTGCGAGAGCTCGAAGAGCGTCGTGGGGCAGACGTCGGGGCAGTGCGTATAGCCAAAAAAGACCAGAAATGGATGCCCTTTGAAATCGGCGTCGGTCACGACGCGACCGTTCGTATCCGTCAATTGGAACGGGCCGCCGACGAGCGAGGGCTGCGTCGTCCGCGCCGATTGCGAGTCAGGTCGCATGAGAACGGCCGTCGTCACGCCGAGGACGGCAAAGGCAAGAAGGATGAGAAGAAGGGGAAGAGGGCGACGAAGGGGGCTCATGATCTCGCTGTCTCATAGCCAAGAATCGTGGAGACAAAAAGTCTTGGAAGAAGCCTCTTGCCGGGCAGGAACTGTAACATTATAACATGACGTACCCGCGCCGCGCCATGAGCGCCGCCCTCTGCCCCCCGAGGATGTCCGAACATGTCGATGAGCCGCTTTGCCTTGCTGATTGTCGCGACGATTGTCCTGGCCTTTTTGACGATTGGACCCGGCTTGGCTCCCGCGTGGGCGCAAGCCGGCCAACCCATCGCCATCGTTGCCGCGGAAAATTTTTATGGCGATATCGCCCGCCAAATCGGCGGCGCGCATGTGAGCGTCACGAGCATCCTCGAAAATCCCGATGAGGATCCGCATCTGTTTGAGGCGAGCGCCTCGGTCGGCCGCGCGCTATCCACAGCCGAGATCGCCATCGAGAACGGCGTCGACTACGATCCCTGGATGGACAAACTGCTCGGCGCCGCAAAAAACTCACATCGCAAGACGATTGTCGTCGCCGACCTCATCGGCAAGAAGGCGGGCGATAATCCGCATCTCTGGTACGATCTGCGGGCGATCGAGGCTTTCGCGAACGTTTTGGCGGATGACTTGAGCACGCTCGATCCGACGCACAAGGCTGAATACGAGTCGAAGCTTGCGGCGTTCCGCCATTCGCTCGCCCCGCTTAAGGACACGATCAAAACGACGCGAGCGCACTATGCCGGCGCCCCTGTCACCGCGACTGAACCGGTTTTTGGCTATATGTTCGAGGCCTTGGGCCTTGTCAGCCGCAATCCGGGCTTTCAGCTCGCAGTGATGAACAATACCGAACCGAGCGCGTCGGATGTCGCGGGCTTCGAGAGCGATCTTCGCCAGCATCGCGTCCGCCTTCTCGCTTATAATCGCCAGGCGAGTGACCCCATCGCCGAGCGTATGCATAAACTGGCAGACGAATCGCATATCCCCGTCGTGGGCGTGACAGAGACCGAGCCGCCGGGGCAAAACTATCAGGCTTGGATGACAAGCGAAGTCGATGCCGTCGCTCAGGCGTTGTCGAAGTGAGGCGCGTTTCGCAGAGGGCCAAATGATGAGCCTAAGGATGAGGGCATGGGATGAATGATACAAACGCGGTCACATTCGCCCATGTCTCCCTGCGGCTTGGCAGTCGGTTGGTCCTCTCCGACATCAGTCTCGACATTCCCTTTGGTCAGTTCATCGGCGTGCTGGGGCCGAATGGCGCCGGTAAAACAACGTTGATGCGCGCCATTCTTGGCCTCGTGCCGCCCTCTGCCGGCGCCATCACCGTGCTCGGCGAGCCGGCGCAGCGCGGCAATCCCGTCATCGGCTATACGCCGCAGATCCACGGACCGACGCCCGGACTGCGGCTCAGTGGCTGGGATTTCGTCGCGAGCGGCGCGAACGGTCATCGCTTGGGCCTCCCCATAGTCGGGCGGCTGGAACGCGCGGACATCGATCGCGCCTTGGGGCTTGTCGATGCGCAGATCCTTGCACGTCGTCCGATCCGCGAACTCTCGGGTGGCGAACGCCAGCGGCTGCTGCTGGCGCAAGCGCTGATCGGCCGGCCGAAGCTTTTGTTGCTCGACGAGCCGCTGATCAGCCTCGATCCGCATCATCAGCAGGAGGTGGTCGGGCTCGTCAAAGCGCTGCAAGGCGAACTCGGCATCACGGTTCTCTTCAGCGCGCATGAGCTGAACCCCTTGCTCGGCGCCATCGACCAGGTGCTCTATCTCGGGCGGGGACAAGCGGCGCTCGGCACCGTCGATCAAGTGATCACAGGTCCCATTCTCTCGCGCCTTTACGGGACGGAGATCGAAGTCGTGCGGATCAAGGGCCGCATTTTCGTGATGGCCGGCAGCCATGATGTCGAGCGCGATGCGCACCAGCACGATCATGGCTCAGGTCAAGGCCATTCCCACGACCACGCAAATCTGACGCATGCTGACCATCTTTGACTATGATTTCATGCGCAACGCCTTCGCGGCGGCGACGATCGTCGCCGTGCTCGCTGGGATCGTCGGCTATTTTCTCGTGCTGCGCAGCCAGACATTTGCGGGCCATGCGCTTGCCCATGTCGGCTTTACTGGGGCGACAGGCGCGGTGCTCGTCGGCCTTTCTCCCCTCTGGGGTCTCGTTCTGATGACGGTCGGCGCCGGCGTCGGCATGGGCTTCATGGGCGAGAAACTGGCGGAGCGCGATGTCGCCATCGGTCTCGTGCTCGCCTTCGCGCTCGCGCTCGGCCTTTTGTTCCTGCATTTCTTCACGGCTTATGCGACACAGGCGACGACGCTTCTCTTCGGGAATGTCTTTGCCGTCGATACGAGCACGATCTGGACTCTGCTCGCGCTTGCAACGCCCACATTGGCGCTCCTTGCCGTCATCTCGCGGCCTCTGCTCTTTGCGAGCTTGCAGCCGGAGCTGGCTGAGGCCAAGGGCGTGCCGGTTCGCCTTTACGGCATTCTGTTTCTCACCGTCGTGGCGCTCACGACGGCCGAATGCGCGCAGATCGTCGGCGTCCTGCTGGTCTTTGCGCTGATGGTCGGGCCCGCGGCAACCGCGCAACAGCTGACCACGAGCGTCACCATGGGCATTCTCGTCGCCGCCATTCTGGCGCTGCTCGAGGCCTGGTTCGGCATCGCTTTGGCCTTTTATACGGATTGGCCAGCGAGTTTCTGGATCACGGCGCTGAGCGTCGGGGCCTATCTCCTCAGCGTGATCGGCCGGCGGCTGCGTCCGGCTGCGGCGTAATGGGATTTGCGCAAGAGCCCCGGTCGCACGATATAAAGTCCAGCCTCATTCCGCCCGGCCCGAGTCCTGCCCGGGCGCCCCATTCGGAGACCGCAATGTCGGACAAAATTCCCGTGACCGTGCTCACTGGCTATCTCGGCGCCGGCAAGACGACGCTCTTGAACCGCATCCTCAGCGAGCCGCACGGCAAGAAATTCGCCGTCATCGTCAATGAGTTCGGCGAGATCGGGATCGACAACGATCTCGTCGTCGGCGCCGACGAAGAAATCTTCGAGATGAACAATGGCTGCATCTGCTGCACCGTGCGCGGCGATCTGATCCGTATCATGGAAGGGTTGATGAAGCGGAAGGGCAAGTTCGACGCGATCATCGTCGAGACGACGGGTCTCGCCGATCCCGCGCCCGTGGCGCAAACCTTCTTCGTCGATGCCGATGTTCAAGCGGCGGCGCGGCTCGACGCCGTCGTGACGGTCGCCGATGCGAAATGGTTATCGGAGCGGCTGAAGGACGCGCCCGAAGCCAAAAACCAAGTCGCCTTCGCCGATGTCATCTTGCTCAACAAGACCGATCTCGTGAGCAAAGACGAACTTGACGAAGTCGAAGCCCGCATACGCGCCATCAACCCCTATGCGAAACTCCATCGCACGCAAAATTGTGCCGTCGCGCTCGATGCCGTGCTCGGCCGCAATGCCTTCGACCTCGATCGCATTCTGGATATTGAGCCCGACTTTCTGATCGTCGATGAGGAACATGATCACGACCACGATCATCATCATCACGACCATCATCACCACGACGATCATCATCACGGTCACGATCATGACCATCATGGACACGGGCAGGACGATCATCATCACGAGCATTCGGGCCGCGGTCTCAAACATTATCACGACGAGGACATGCAATCGGTCGCGATCGCCATCGAAGGCGATGTCGATCCGGCAAAATTCCTGCCCTGGCTCAATGATTATGTGCAGAAGGAGGGCCCTTCCATTCTTCGCTCGAAAGGCATTCTTTCTTTCAAGGGCGAGCCGAAGCGGTTCGTCTTCCAAGGCGTTCACATGATCCTCGACGGCGATCTGCAACGCGATTGGAAGCAGGGCGAAAAACGACAAAGCCGCATTGTCTTTATCGGCAGGCATTTGAAGGAAGACGAAATCCGGCAGGGATTTCTCGCTTGCGCGGCTTGAGGCGATCCAGGCAGCGTTATTTCGTCCTGTCGATCAGCAAAATGCGCCTTGTCGTCCCATTGTCACATACCGGAAATATCCGGCATGTTGAAAGGTAATGTCGGCGGCGGCTGACGTTCGGCTGTGCCACGGCGGAACGATTTGCCAGACTCGGGACGATCATGGTCGAAACCGTCAGCTCTCTTGCGGCCAATGTCCGACCGATCGAAGCGGGCGCGCATGTCACTGCGGCCGTTTTTTTAGGCGCAACGCCGGTGCTCGCGCTCGGCGACGGTTCCGCCCTCATCGTCGGCGCACAAGACGAGCAGCGCGTCAGCGTGCATGAGGATAGCGCCATTCTCGTCGCAGTGGCCGCCGGCGAAAAATTGGTGACGGGCGGCGGCGACGGCCGCGTTTATTCCCTCGATGCCCAGGGTCAGCGAGAGGAATTGGCGGACGAAAAGGGCAAATGGATCGATGCGATCGCCGGGCGCGGCGATTTCTCGATCGCCTGGTCCACGGGCCGGCAAGTTCGCGCGCGCGATCCGAAAGGCATCGTCAAGAATTTCACCGCGCCGTCCTCGGTGCGCGGTCTCGCTTTCGCGCCGAAAGGCTATCGGCTCGCCATCGCGCATTATAATGGCGCGAGCCTCTGGTTTCCTAATATCGCGTCGCCTGTCGAGACGTTCGAATGGAAAGGCGCGCATCTCGATATCGGCTTTTCGCCCGATGAGCGATTTGTGGTGACGTCGATGCAGGAGAATTCGCTGCACGGTTGGCGGCTTTCCGACAAGCGCGACATGCGGATGAGCGGCTATCCGGCCAAGACGCGATCCTTCTCCTGGTCGGCCGATGGCCATTGGCTCGCGACATCGGGCGCCGAATCCTGTGTCGTCTGGCCGTTCAAGGACAAGGACGGCCCCATGGACAAGGCGCCGCGCGAGTGCGGTGTGCGCCAGGCGAAAGTTTCGCGCGTCGCCTTCCATCCCAAGGCCTTGGTGCTGGCGATCGGCTATGACGACGGCTGGATCCTTCTGTGCCGGCTGGGCGACGGCGCGGAAATTCTGGTCCGCCGCCCTGAGCAAGAGGGGCAAGACCCCGTCTCAGCCATGGCTTGGGACGAGACCGGCTCAAGGCTCCTCTTCGGGACGACCGAGGGAAAGGCCGGCCTTCTGAAAATGCCGGCCTAATTCCCATCATCCCCAAAGGCGTTCCATGGCCGCGCTTCTCCCGAGAGGCGAAGCTGGGATTAGGCCGTGCTTCAGCCTCGCAGATGCCCTATATGACGAAAGCTTCGACCGGCTTTAGGTAGGCCACTTCGAAGTCTTGAATGACGATTTAGGCGCGATGCCGGGAAACGAAGTGGGCTCTCATGATCATCCGCCGAATAGCTCTTTTCTTTGCGATGCTGTCGGGCATTCTGACGACGCAGATGCCGGAATATTGGCAGCAATATCGACAGAGGCTCGAAGGAGCGATCGACGAATTGAGCGCGATCGTCACGAAGTTCGATGCGGAGAGCACCGCGCAAGGGATGACGGAAGCGGGCGGCATCGCTCATTTGGAGCAAAGCACCGATCCCCTGGCGCGCGGCCGCGGAGAAGCGATGGAGAACGCGGTGAACCGGCTCGATCAGTTGAAACGCGCCGACGCGGCATTCAATGACAAGAATATTCCGGAAAAATGGTGGACGTTGGCGACGACCTTCGATCCTGCCGTAGCGGCGCGCGCCTACGAGATCTATCAGCCGGCCGTGCCCACCACATGGGAAGGATTCATCGCCGGTGTCATCGGTTTCTTTGTCGGCGGAGGGCTCATCCATCTTTTGGGTCTGCCGATCCGCTATCGTCATAAAATCTTCAAACGACGCGCGCCGGACCCGGACAATCAACCAATTGTGCGCGCCTAACGCCGTTTCGAGTGCCTCAAGAATAATTTATTTTAATTCTTCCGCGAAATTTTGCCTGTAATGAAAAGACTGCTTTGTCGTTAAACTGAAAAACTAACCTCCGGTCAGCCACCGCCGCTCCCAAATCGGCGCCCGACTCTTGACGCACGTCAGAATCTGTCGCGATTTCTATCGCCGAGTTCAGGCTTGGTTCAGAACAGCCGCGACATTTTACGGATTATGGAAATGCAATGCGTGCCCCTCATAATTTTCTGTCCGAACGACCGGCGGGGATGAACCTGCCGACTGGTTTCGTTCACTAATACAGATAAAGACTCCATCCTCGTCCTCGTAGCCTCAACGATTGCATGACCGATTATTACGACCGCTATGAGAGACGAGCGCCGCGCTCGCGTGAGGCGTCCCTGTTGAGGGATCTTCGGGGCATTCTAAATGTCACGAAATCGCGCGCCGGCAGCCTGCGTGCCCAGCTGAAAGACATCGACATCGATTCGTTGAAGACGCGCGCCGATCTTGCGCGCGTTCCGGTTTTGCGCGCCGCCGATCTCAATCAGCGGCAAAAGGAAATGCCGCCCTTCGGCGGCGCCTGCGCGACGCGGCCCGGCGCGCTGAATCGCTTGTTGATGGCAGGCCCCGAGCGTTTTCAGCCGCAGGGCCATGCGAAAGACTGGTGGAATTCGGCGCGCGCGCTCTTTGCCGCGGGCATTCGCAAGGGCGACATCGTCCTCAATTGCTTCTCCTATCATTTTGTCGCCGACGGCCACATGATCGATTGCGGATGCACGGCGCTGGGCTGTCCCGTCATTCCGGCAGGCGGCGGCGACATCGAGAAAACCTTGGCCGTCATCGATCATTATGCGCCGAGCGCCTATTGTGGACCGGCGGATTTTTTCAAACGCGTTCTCGAGACGGCGGCAAAGGGCCGGCATCGCATCAGCGCGATCCGAAGCGCGCTCTTCAGCGGCGCCGATCTTTCTAGTGATGTGAAGAGCGAGCTGACGGGCCGCAACATCGAGGCTTATCAGGCCTATGCGACAGCGGAGCTTGGCGTCGTCGCTTATGAAACCGAGGCGCGAGATGCGCTCGTCGTCAATGAAGGGCTCATTGTCGAGATCGTGCGGCCTGGAACGGGAGAGCCTTTGCCCGCCGGCCAGCTCGGCGAGATCGTGGTGACGCGGCTTAATGCCGACTATCCTTTGCTCCGCTTCGGCACCGGCGCGCTCTCCGCGATCGTGCCGGGCCCGTCGCCTTGCGGGCGCACCAATATGCGCCTAAAGCATCCGGTCGAGCCGGGCGAAACGTCCAGCCTCGCCTAGCTTGCGGCCGCAGCCCTTTGCGGGGCCCGCGGTTTTGCGCAAGGGACGGCGATCGATTTGGCGATGTCTCCAACACTTTCTCCGACAACGATTCCGAATGTGCTGTCGATTGCCGGCTCCGATCCGTCCGGCGGCGCCGGCATTCAGGCCGATCTCAAGACCTTCGCCGCCTTGCGCTGCCACGGGTTTTCGGTGCTGACGGCGCTGACAGCGCAGAATACGCAGGGCGTCAAAGAAATTTTCTTGCTGCCGCCGGCCTTCGTCGCGGCCGAGATCGATGCGCTTTTTGAGGACAGCACGATCGCCGCCGTCAAGATCGGCATGCTCGCCTCGCGCCGGATTGTCGAAATCGTCGCCGAACGCCTGACGCGCTATCACGCCCGCGCCATTGTGCTCGATCCCGTCTTTGCCTCCTCAGGCGGCCAGGCGCTTGCGACAGAGGATATTGCCGAATCTCTCGTCACGCGTCTGGCGCCGCTTGCTGCGCTCGTCACGCCCAATCTCATGGAGGCGGCAAAACTCGCGCAAGCGCCGGTGCCTACGACTATCGCCGAGATGCAAACCGTCGCAGAACGACTCCACGCACGCGGTTTTGCCGCCGTTCTGATCAAGGGCGGCCATCGCGAGGCGGACACATGCGACGATCTACTCTTCGATGGTCACGAATTCCGCACGTTCAGCGCGTCGCGCGTCGAAACGCGCAACACGCATGGGACGGGCTGCACATTATCCTCCGCCATCACCGCCCATCTGGCCCATGGCGTTGATCTCGCCGCGGCGATCGAAGCGGCGAAGGCTTATTTGCAGCGCGCGCTTGAGACGGCGGACCAACTCGGCGTCGGGAAGGGCGCGGGCCCGCTCAATCACTTCCATGCCTTCTGGGATACAGAAAAGTAACGAGGCTCAGTCGGCCATGCTTTCGAGCATATGCCATTGCGTGAGCAGCGCGCGCAGGCTCGCGGGCCGCAGCGGCTTATTCAGCACGCGAATATAGAAACTCGTCGCCTGTTCATTGAGGCTGCGGCTGTGGTCAGCCGTGACCAAGATGGCGGGAAGCTGCGCGTCAAAGCGCCTGCGCAGCGCCGCCACGGCGGAAATTCCGTCGCCCTCGTCGAGGTGATAATCGGCGATCACGGCCTCCGGCGCGGTGCCTGATTTCTCAAGCTTCGTCAAAACCTCTTCGACATCCGCGCCGGCAAAGCAGCGGCACCCCCAGCCTTCGAGAAGAATCGTCATGCCGCGCAACACGTCCGGCTCATTGTCGATGACGGCGATCCTCATGCCGTCGAGCCATGCGGGCGAGATGGATTGAATTTCGGCCTCTTGTGTCGGCGGCGGAGACGGGCTGGCGCCGCGGGCGATCTCGACGCTGAACACCGAGCCCCGCCCCATATGCGAGTCGAGCGCGATCGGGTGTTCGAGCACGCGGCTCAAGCGCTCGACGATCGAGAGACCGAGACCGAGCCCGCGCGCTGTTCTCATCGCCGGCGCCAAGCGCTCGAATTCGCGGAAGATGTCGCGCTGCTTATCCTGCGGAATGCCGATGCCCGTGTCATAGACATAGAGACGCAGATTTTTCTCTGTCCGCCGGACGCCGACGAGAATGCGGCCACTCGGCGTATATTTAATCGCATTGGAGATGAGGTTCTGCACTAAGCGGCGCAGCAGCCGACGATCGGAAGAGACCGTCAGCGAGCACGGCACGAAGATGAGCTTCAGCCCCTTCTGTTGAGCGACTGGACCGAATTCGACGCGCAGCTGGTTGAGGATTTCATCAAGCCGGAACTGCGTGATCTCCGGGGTCAAAGCCTTGGCGTCGAGGCGAGAGATATCGAGCAGCGCCGTCAGGATTTCTTGCACGGCTTCGAGCGAGGCATCGACATGGTGGGCCAGATGCATTTCATCCTGGGACGTGCCGATCATTTTATTGGCGAGCGAGCTGGCATAAAGCCGGGCGGCATTCAACGGTTGCAATAGGTCGTGACTTGCGGCGGCGAGAAAGCGAGTCTTCGACAGATTGGCTTCTTCGGCTTCCGCTTTCGCACGCACCAGTTCTGCATTGAGCCTTACGAGTTCTTCGGTGCGCTCGTGCACGCGGCGTTCCAAGGCTTCGTTGGCGAATTCGAGCTCTTGCTCGGACTCGGCTTGCGCCGTCGCATCGATATAGGTAGCGACAAGGCCGCCGTCCGGCATGCGCGCGGAGCGCACTTCCACAATACGGCCGGACGAAAGCCCGATACGCAGGGGCTCGCCGCCCTGGACGAGCTTTTCGAGTCGCACCGCCACATGTTCGTCAGACGGGCCTGGCCCATAAATGCCGCGCTCGGCATTGAAGCGGATGATCTCATCGAGCGCAGCGCCGGCATGCAGCATGTCGCTCGGCAGTTCGAAAAGATCGCGAAATTCTCTGTTCCAGCAGACGAGACGCAGATCGCGATCGAAGACGGTGATGCCTTGCTTGGCGACATCGATCGCGTGTTGCAGCACGTCGCGATTGTGCTGAATCTCGGTTGAGATTTCATCGACGAATTCGAGCGTCGCGTCGCGGCTCATGCCGCGCTGCGCGAAGAGCAGGGACAGCACGAGACGCGACGAAGCCGCGCCGATTGTCGAGGCCATCAGATGTTCGGCGAAACGCAGGAGATGAATATCGGCTTCGGCCTGGGGCTGAAGATCGGCGCCGCGCGAGGCCATGAATTGCAGGAAGGCCCGTCGGGCGCGATCCTCGCCGATGCAACGCGCGACGGCCGCCTGCAATTCCTTGGTCGTGACGCGCGAGCGCGAAAAACGGAAGGATTGCGCCATGGGCGCCGTCTTGGCGCCGATGAAGACATTGGCCTGGAGGCGTTCCATCGGCCTTGTCTGGCGCGTCAATGAGAAGCCGATGAAGGCAAGCACATTGGCGGTAAGGCTGAGCGTCACGCCATGGACCAGCGGATTGAGCGTCACGCCGAAGAGCGACGTCGGCCGCAGAAAGGCGATGCCGAGCGGCCCATGCGTGACGAGATCGCCGAGGGAATGGAAGGCAGGGCCGAACGAGGGCAACAGCAGCGTATAGGCCCAAAAGCAAAAGCCCGTGGCGAGACCTGCGATCGCGCCGCGCGCATTGGCGCGATGCCACATCATGCCGCCGAGGAACGCAGGCGCAATTTGCGCGATGCAGGCGAAGGAGAGAAGGCCGATGGCGGCGAGCGCCGCGTCACTCGCATTGCGGAAGTAGAGATAGGCGAGCGACATTAAAAACACGATCGCGAGGCGTCGCACCATCAGGACGACGCCCGCGATATCGTTCTTTTCGATCGGCTGGCGCATCTGCGGCAGCCGCAGAAGCAGAGGCATGACGAGATCGTTCGAGACCATGATGGCGACGGCGACGGAGCCGACGACGACCATGGCCGTTGCGGCCGAGAGGCCGCCGATGAGCGTGATCAACACGATAGGTCCCGCATGCGCCGCGATCGGCAGCGACAGCACGGTCATGTCGCGATCGATCGCGCCGTCGGGAAAGGTCAGAAGTCCGGCAATGGCGAGCGGAATGACGAAGATGTTGATCGCCACAAGATAGACCGGGAACATCCAGGCCGCTTTGCGGACATCGTCCTCATTGCGGTTCTCAACAATGGTGACGTGAAACTGCCGCGGCAGGAAGATGATCGCCATGCCGGCGAGGAGCGTCATGACAATCGTGGTCGGCCAATCGGCGGTGTAGGCGATGCGCCGAGCGATTTCCGCGTTTTGCGTCACGCGATGGGTGAGATCACCCAGTCCGTGAAACATGCCCCAGGTCACGTAGATGCCGACGCACAGGAAGGCGACGAGCTTGATGACCGATTCCGTTGCGATGGCGAGCATCAGCCCATGCTGATGCTCCGTCGCGTCGATGCGCCTTGTGCCGAAAGCAATGCCAAAGCCTGCGAGCACGACGGCGACGAGCGCCGAGAGCGTGCTCGGCGCCAGGGAAGCGGTCGCCGCCGCGCCGTCGCTCGCGGTGAGCACGGTCGTCAGCGATGCAGAGATCGCCTTGAGCTGCAGCGCGATGTAGGGGACGACGCCGACGACGGTGAGCAACGCCACAAGTGCTGCGACGGAGCCGGACTTGCCATAGCGCGCGGCGACGAAATCGGCGATCGATGTGATGTTCTGCGCCTTGGCGAGCCGCACAATGCGCAAGAGAAAGGGATGCAGCAGGCCGAAGACGATGATCGGCCCGATGTAGATCGCCAAAAATTCGATGCCATGCGACGAGGCGATGCCGACCGAGCCGAAAAAGGTCCAGGAGGTACAATAGACGCCGAGGCTCAGCACATAAATGGCGATGCGCGCGCGCTCGCCGACGAAACGGCGGCCGGACGTGTCGCCATAGCGCGCGACGGCGAAGAGGCCGACGAGATAGACGAGCGTCGAAACGATGGCGAGCCAGCCGGGTATCATGCGCCGATCCGAAAACCCTCACGAATAGGCGACATTAGCAGCCTTGGGCTGGCCCGCGCCATAGGCTCATCGGCCGAGCGCGGCCTCGATTTTTGCAGGTAGCCTGCTATGTCTGAGGGCTGAATTATGGGGGGAGGAGGCGCCTATGCTGGAAAAAATGCTGAAGGACTTTCGCGATTTCGCGATGAAGGGGAATGTCGTCGATCTCGCCATCGGCGTGATCATCGGCGCGGCGTTCAGCAAAATCGTCAATTCGCTAGTCGAGGATATCATCATGCCCGTGATCGGCGCCATCACCGGGGGCCTCGACTTTTCCAACTATTTCCTGCCCCTGAGCAAAGCCGTCACCGCTAATTCGCTGGCTGACGCGCGCAAACAGGGCGCGGTCTTCGCCTGGGGCGATTTCCTGACCGTTGCCGTGAATTTCCTTATCGTCGCCTTTGTGCTGTTTTTGCTTGTGCGCGCGATTCTGTTCTTGCGGCAAAAGGCGGCACAGGAGGAGGCGGCGCCCGCTGCCCCGCCACCGCCGCCGCGCGAGGAAGTTCTGCTGACGGAAATTCGCGACATTCTGCGTAGCCGTTCTTAGTCCGACCTCGCGCCCAAAACCGCGTAACACTCAAGGCTGAATCACGAAGACATGGTAGGGGCCGGAACCCGGCAACGGCTTCAGCCAGTTTGGAACGCGACCACCGATCAGCGCGGCGGCGAGCCCGTGCGGCGCGCGTTGCGCCATTACCTCTGTCTCTTTCAATCCCGCGCATGTCATCACATAGGTGACGTGATGCGCCGCGAAAATGTCGCGCGCTTTGTCGGGCGGAGCGAGCATGGCATCGATCTCTGCGCGATTGCCATCATTGTCGCGATGATAGGGCGCGGCAAGCACGCTATGCGGCGTGAAGGCGAGCATATGCGAGCCGGCATCGATCGGGCCCGCGACCAATCCGGGCGAAAGCTGCGCGAGCGGCGCGAACGCGGAGGTCGTGAGACAGCCTGTGCCTTCCTTCCAATCGGCGCCGTCGGATTTGCCCGGGATCACAATCGCCCAGCCGACAGTCGAGAAGGGCAGAACGAAGCAGAAGGCGAGCGCGGAGGCTTCGCGCCAGCGCGTTTTTGTGAGCCCCGCGCGTGCCGCGAGAATGCACCAAGCGCCGCCGAACGATGAAATCAGAATGGCGAAACTCAACATCCGGATCATCCAGAAGGAGAGAGCCGCGGCGGCGATGCTTGTCACGGCAAGAATGAGCCAGCGCCGCCGGTCCAACCCCGTCGCCTTTCTCCACGCGACAAGCGTCGCGGCGAGTCCCAGGGCAATCGGCAGGATCAGCATGATCGCGGCGCCCGCATCTTGCGCATAGAGACGGCGCAGCGAAAAGCCTTCGATGACATTGTTGAGCCAGATCTGCCGCACCAGCGGATCGATGCCATGATAGGGATCGACGAAGCAGATGGGTTTGATCGCGCATGCCGCCGCGACCACAAGCGCGCCAGCGCCTGCCGCGGCGAGGGCGCGCGTCACCCGGGTTTGCAGCCGGCTCGTGAAAACGGCAAGACTGAGAAGCGCGGCCGCGCCCGCCAAGCCCGGCACCAGATAGGCGATCGAATAGGCATCGCAGACCGTGTCGAACCAATGCGCCGGGCCGACGGTCACGAAAAAGAACAGTGGCAAAGCCATGCCGAGCCCAAGCGCGAAAGCGCCGAGCATGGGGCGCATCGCATCGCCCTGCGCAATCCACAACGCGACGGCAAGCGCAGCGAGGACGACGACGAAAGGCAGCGTCTCGAGCCCGATGGCGAGAGAAAGCGCGGCCAAGACGCCGGCGATCGCCGCCAGCCGCGCCTTTTTCGGATCGACGGCATCCGCCATGCAGCCGATCATAAAGATCGTCAGCATGATCTGCGGCGCCGAATGATGAATGCGGCCCGGCTGAAATTGGCCGACCTCCATGCCGCTCAACAAAGTGAGAACAAGCACGGGCAGGATGGCCGCGGGGCCGATCACGATTTTCGCGAGCCGGGCCATGCCGACATAAAGCAGTGCCTGGAGCCCGAGCGGAAAGACGATACGCGCCGCGCGCTCGGCAAGATCGGGCGCGAGCACGAGCGAGAAGAGTTTGATCAGGATCACAAGCGGCAGATCGATGAGCCGCGACCAATGCATGAAGACGCCGGCGGGAGGATCGAGACGATAGGCGGTCAAATCGAACCAGGCCTGCCCATGCAGTAGGCTGCGGACCTGGACGAGCCGCATCGCATCGTCGGAATCGAAGAAGGTGCCTTTGTGCCAGACATCAAGCGCGCGGGAATAAGAAAGGACAAGGCCAAGGCCGAGCGCGATGGCGATCAGGAGCCAGAGCGGCGCGGTCGCCTGCTGGGGTTCTTTGGCTATCGCATGTGATTTTTCACTGGCAGTGCCGAGCGTCAGATTTGTCAAAAGCGAACCTTTCGCGCAGAATGCGATTCGCAGGGCCCGATGGGCTTTGTCCCTCGTCACGTCCGTCTTGGAGCAAAAGCTTTGATGGAGCGTTACAGGGTTGGGGAAATCCCGAGGCGATGCCCAAGAGCGATCTTCTTGGCGCCGCCGCAGGACCAAAAAGTCGTGCATTAACATTCCGTTAAGCACTTCCGCGTCTCATGAGGCGCCGCACGCAAGGGCATGATGCCGCGTGCCGCCGGACGTGGCTCCTCACATGAATACCCAGAATGGTGCGATTCGCGCCCCAAGCTTTGCCGAGGTTCTCGACGATGTCGCGCTCGGCACGGAGACGCGCTCTTCAAGCCTGCGTTTTGCTAATGTTTCGGGGCAGGACTGGCTTTCCTCTCTGCTCAAGACCCATACGGGTGTGAACGAGCCGCCGCGCGCGAACGTCGAGGCCGCCTTTTTCGCCGATGAAGATGTGGTGCCGCCGTTCGATCGCTTCGAGGCGGATGAGATGCTAAGGATTGATGTCGAGACGGTCTTCGACATGGACGAGGGCGCAATCGCCGCTGAGCTCGGCCTTAAAGCGGCGCGCTCGGTCGCGGCGCTCCGCCAAGCGCGGCGCGCCTTTGCGCTCCGCAACCACCCGGACCGATTCCATCCCTCGCTGCGCGACAAAGCCAATCAGCGCATGCAGCTCGCCAATATGCTGCTCGATCGCCGCCGCAAGGAAATCGAAGCCGGGCGCTGACATTGCGCGGCCCGCATGCGATGATTGACGCATGCCAAGCATCGATCTCAACTGCGACTGCGGTGAAAGCTTCGGCGCCTATACCATGGGCGATGACGCAGCGATGCTCGGCATCGTCACCAGCGCCAATGTCGCTTGCGGCTTTCATGGCGGCGATCCCGAAGTCATGGCCGCAACCTTTCGCATGGCGAAGGAGAAGGGCGTCTCCGTCGGCGCGCATCCGGGCTTTCCCGATCTCTGGGGCTTCGGCCGCCGCCGCCTGCCTTTTTCGACGGACGAAATCGAGCGGCTCGTCGCCTATCAAATCGGTGCGGCGCAGGCGCTCGCCGCTTATGCGGGCCATAAAATCACCCATGTGAAGCCGCATGGCGCTCTGAGCAATGTCGCGATGGAAGAACGCGATGTCGCGCGCGCGATTGCCCGCGCCGTCCGCGCGGTCGATCTCAATCTCGCCTTTCTCGCTGTTGCGCGCAGCGCGCTCGAACAGGCGGGCGCGGCCGAACGGCTCAATGTCGTCTCGGAGATTTTTGCCGATCGCGCCTATACCGAACGGGGCTTCCTCCTGTCGCGAACGCAGGCAGGTGCGGTGCTGCACGATCCAGCGACGATCGCCGAGCGCGTGCTCGCCATGGTGAGCGAAGGCGCCGTGATCTCGAGCGGCGGCCAGCGCATTCCGACGGTGATCCATTCCGTCTGTGTGCATGGCGACACGCCGAATGCCGTCGCGATTGCCAAAGCGGTGCGCGAAAAGCTGGGAAAAGCAGAGTTTTCGGTGAAGCCCTTCGTCGTTGCGTGATCCGCAACGGGCTTACATCATCGCATTGGCGGGTTTTGTGCTCAGGCCATCGTCTTCGGTCTTGGGATGGAAATCGCCATAGCGTAGCGCCAGCGTCGGGAGCACGAGCAGGTTCAAAACCATAGACGTGATGAGGCCGCCAAGAATGACGACCGCCATCGGGCCTTCGATTTCTCGGCCTGGTTCCTTCATGCCGATGGCGAGCGGAAGAACGCCAAGCGCGGTGACGAGTGAGGTCATCACGATCGCCGCGAGGCGGTCGGCCGCGCCGCGCACGGCGGTTTCCAAATTCCATGTCATGCCATCGAGTTCGACGAGATCGCGGTAATGCGCGATCATCAGGATTGAATTGCGCAATGTGACGCCGAAGAGCGTGACGAATCCGACCATGGAGCCAAGCGACAACAGTCCGCCGGAGAAATAGACCGCCGCGACGCCGCCGACGAAAGCAAAGGGTAGGTTGCAGAGAACGAGCAGGAGATTGCGTCCATTCTGCGTGATCACCGCGAGCAGGATGACGATGCCAATGCCGGCGATCAGCGAGTTTAGCAAGAGCGCGCGCTGCGAGGCCGATTCTTCTTCCGCCGTGCCGCGAAACTCCACATAGGTGCCGGACGGAAGAGAAATGCTTTTCGCGACAGCGGCCTTTGCCGCTTGGACGAAGGAGGCGATGTCGCGGCCCTCAACATTGGCCGTCACCGTCTGTAGCCGCCGCGCGCCTTGATGCAAGACGCGGTAGCGCCCGGAACTCTCGAACACATCGGCGACCTGGCTCAGCGGCACATAGACGCCTTGCGCCGAATGCAAAGGCAGATTGGCGACGGATGCGATGCTCGACCGGCTTTCCTTGTCGAGAATGACGAGGAGCGGAAAGACGCGATTGCCGTCGTAGATCTGGCCGACCTCGTCGCCCTGATAGGCGGTGCGCACGGCATCGAGCACTTCGACCGGCGTCAGGCCCCAGCGCTCCAGATCGTCGTGCCGCAATCGAACGGTCAGCTGCGGCATGCCGGGCGGCGATTGCACTTGAACATCCGCCGCGCCGCGGATTCGTTCGAGCACATGCGCGACCTCATCCGCCTTGCGATCCAAAACGTCGAGATCGCTGCCGAAAATATTGACGGCCACGGGTGAGGTAAAGCCCGAAAGCGTTTCTTCGATGCGCTCAGTCAGGAACGTGTTGATCGCGAAATTCGCGCCTGGGATGGTGGCCAACGCACGGCGGATTTCCGCCGGCGCCTTCTCCGCTTCCTCTGCGCTGATCGGTTTGAGATTGACTTCGAATTCGCTGTGGTGCGTGCCGTTCGTATCGTCGGCGAGTTCGGCGCGGCCGACCCGCTGGGCCACCGAGCGGACGACCGGAAGTTTGAGCAAGGTTTCCGCGGTGATCCGGCCGAGGCGCACCGATTCCTGGACCGAGGTTCCCGGCACGGCCGTCATGTGGATCGTGTAATAGCCCTCCTTGAGTTCGGGTAGAAAAGCGCCGCCGAAAGAGGGAATGACGACGCAGCCGGCTGCGACCGCCACAAGCGTCGCAGACAAAATCGCGAACGGATGGTGCGCGATCTTTCTCAACAGCGCCTCATAGCGCCAACGCGACCAGCGCAGCAGCGGCGGGTCCTTTGGCTTCGCATCGGCGCGGCCGAAGAGCGCCATGGCGAAAGCAGGCGTGACCGTCAAAGCGACAACGAGCGAAGCGAGCGTCGCAAGACCATAGGAAATCGCGAGCGGCGCGAAGAGGCGACCGGCGATACCTGGCAACGCCAGAACCGGCACGGCAACGAGCACCACGGCGGCGGTGGCATAGACGACCGAACTTCTCACTTCATAGCAGGCGTCGAGAATCACGCGCCCCGTCGGGCGCGGCGCAGCGAGTCGAGAGTTTTCGCGCAATCGCCTCACGATGTTTTCGATATCGACCACCGCGTCATCGACGACAATGCCGATGGCGATCGCGAGCCCGCCCAGCGTCATCGTGTTGAGCGTAATGTCGAGAAGCTGCAGCACACTGACGGCAGGCAGCAGCGACAGCGGTATGGCAATAGCGGAGATCGCTGCCGTGCGCCAATCGAAGAGAAAAAGAAATAGAACGACGACGACCAGCACGCCGCCGAGCAGAAGCGAGTCGCGCACGTTCCCTGTCGCGACCGCGATAAAGTTCGCCGGTCGGAAGAGATCCGTACGCAGATCGATGCCGTCTCGTTCGAGCGACGGCCGCAGTTCCGCAAAGGCGGCATCCAGACGACGCGTCACCTCCGGCGTGTTCGCCAGATATTGCTCGGAGATGGTGAGCACCACGCCGGGCACGCCGTCGACGGCGCCGGCGCCAACGAGAGGTTCCGGGGCCGCCACGACGCTTGCAACATTGCCAAGCGTGACGCTCGTCGTGCCGCTGGTCACCACAGTGCGAGCAATGTCAGCTGGCGTCAATGATTGGCCTTCCGTGACGAGCACGATGCGCTGGTTCGCCGTGTCGATCACGCCCGCGCCGCGCACGGCGCTTGCGTGCCGGGCGGCATTCACGACGTCATCGAGCCCGATGCCGAAGCGCTTCAACGCATCGGGATGAACCTGGACCTGAAAGGATTTGGTCTCGCCGCCAAAAATCGAGACCTTGGCGACACCCGGCACCGCAAGAAGTCGCGGCTGCAGCGTCCATTCCGCGAGCGTGTGCAGGTCCATCAAGGAATGCGTCTTCGATGTCAGGCCCGCCTCGAGCACAACACTCGTCGAAGAGGTGAGGGGCGCTACGATCGGTGGTGAGACGCCGACCGGCAGTTCGCTCGCGGCGCTGCCGAGCCGCTCCGCGACAAGCTGACGGTCGCGATAGACATCGCTCGACGGATCGAAGGTCACAGTGATGATGGAGAAGCCCTGTGCCGACGCAGATTGCAGACTGCGCAGATTTGGCAGGCCATTGAGATTGTTCTCCAGCACTTGTGTGACAAGGACTTCGACCTGTTCCGGCGAAAGCCCTGGCGCATCGGTGTGGATATCGGCCTGCGGGGGCGCGAATTCGGGAAAGACGTCGGATTTGGCCTGTTGCAGACTGTAAACGCCGTAGGCGAGAACGATACAGGCCAAGACAATGATGATGCCGCGAAAGCGGATCGAGAAGCGCAGCAGGCCCGCCTGCGGGCCTTGCGGCATCGGGGTCTCGTTCGTTGACGTGCCTACGGGAAGCCCTTTGCTCATTGGCCTCGGCTATTCTTCAGTCTGGATTTGCGCGCGGAATTCCTCCGAGAGCAGCATCTGCGCGCCGCTGACGACGACTTCAGTGCCATCCGCTATGCCCTGCACAAAATATCCGCCGTCGGGCGCCGGCGAATCGGTCGCGACTTCGCGCCGAACGAAGGTTTTCGGCCCCGAGCGGAAATAGGCCCAGGCGCGGCCTTGCAGCCAGACGATTGCAGCTGTCGGAACATGCGCGCGCGCGACGCTCTCGCCCGTCGGCACGAAGGCCATGACATTCATGCCCGGCAGAAGGCCGCCATCACCCGCCGCCGTGTAGAGAAAACTCTCGCCTTGAATATGCGGATCGGTCGCCGCGGCAGGGGAAAGATAGGTGAGCGCGAGAGGCTGCCCGGATTGCGGAGTGACGAAGGCATGCTGCGGCGCCTTGGCGACACTCTCGTCCGCGCGCAAAGTGACTTGAATGAGCACGTCGTGCCGCTCGATGAGGCGGGTCAACACGGGGTCGGGTCCGGCAATCGCTTTGCCCAACACCTCGCCCCATGCCTGGATCGCCGTGTTCGACAAAGTGACGAGCTGCGATTGCGCGGCGGCCAGCGCTGCGTCATCGACGCGCAAATTTTCTTCTGCCGTGTCGAGCTGTGCTTTGGAAATCGCCTGCGTGCCTTGGCCATAAAGGGCGCGGGCGCGTTCGAGATTGGCCTCGGAGAGATCGCGCTTGGCCTGCTGCGTCTCCCGATCGGCCTTGGCGCTGGCATAGCGATTGGCGAGATCGGTCAGCGATTGGAGATTGAGCACGCTGCCATAAGCGCGCAGCGTCTGGGCGTGGGGCGCGTTGCTGAGCGTCAGCGTCTCGATGGCGCCGCGCTTTGCGGCATCGGCATCGAGCGTGATCGTCGGCACGCCATCGACATCGCTGACGCGCGGGGCGACCTTCAGCGGCTTTTCCGCATCGTTGTCGTCGTTGGATTTGGTTTCGCTATGGGCATGAACAAAGCCCCAGACCGCCGTGGCGCTGACCGTAATCAGGACCGTAAGGACGATCATCCCGCGCAGGAATTTGGTCACAATTCGCCGCCCATGAGGGATTGCGCGCCGCGAGCGGCGCCTGCGCTCCCATAGCAGGAAAAATCCCCTCTGAGGTCAAGAATTTGGCTAGTGATTAAGGGGCGGAAGTCAGGTCGAGTGGCCGGTCAGTCGCTGCCGGTGCGGGAAAAGCGCTGGCCGACGAAAGCGGGGTCCAGCGCCTCCCAATCCTCGCTCTGGCCGAACTCGCTGCCCGAATGAATCGAGAGCAGTTCCGCGAGGCGGTTGCGGGCGCGATTGACGCGGCTCTTCATGGTCCCGACGGCGCAGCCGCAGATGCCTGCGGCCTCTTCATAGGAGAGACCGGAGGCGCCGATAAGGATCAGTGCTTCGCGCTGGTCCGTGGGCAGTTGTTGCAATGCAGCGTGGAAATCCAAGAGATCCATATGGCTGTTTTGCGAGGGGGCCGTTGCAAGCCGGGCCGCGATGGCGCCGTCGGAATCGGCCACTTCCCGCCGCCGCTTGCGATATTCCGAATAGTAGATGTTGCGCAAAATCGTGAAGAGCCACGCCGGCAGGTTGGTGCCCGGGACGAAGGAATCGAGATTGCTCCAGGCTTTGACGAGCGTCTCCTGGACGAGATCGTCGGCGCGGTCTGGATTGCCGCAGAGAGAGACGGCAAAGGCGCGCAAATTCGGGATCACCGCGATGAGATCGGCTTTGATCTCCGCGCTGGCGTGGGCTTGCGTGTCGCTCTGCTGAACGTGCGTCAATGCTATGAGCCTTTGGGAGCCTTGGTCGCGCCAGCGCTCTGGGCCTCACGGGTCGTCGTGGCGGAAGCCGGAGTTGCGCCCTGTTCGAGCGCCTGAAGCAGCTCGAGAAAACGGTCGGGAACTGGCTGATCCACGACGTCCTTGTAGACCCTGATCAGCTGCTGCCCGATTTGGGCGACAATTTCCGGCTTGGCGCTTGCCTTGCGGCTGCGGGGCGGAATGATAGCCACGTCTCCCCCCGGTGCTGTCTCTTCTACCACGTTTCCTTGGCAGGGTCCTGTTTTGTTCATTTTTGGTTGTTTTTGTGGGTTGGCCCTTTTTAGCCCAAGTTCGATTGGCTTCGTCACGGTCTTGCCCTTGGTCAAAGTCTCGCCCTTGCAGTCCAAAGTGTGAATTGCTGAAATGGGTAGATCAAGCGAAGGATCCCCATCGGCAGTTGCAGAAGTGCTAAAGTCGATGAGTTGAGAAAAGTGTACCACCCCTGGTCGCCATTGACGGCAGGGGACAACGCGATGATTTCACGAAAGTTCCCGCGGTCGGAACCAAATTTGGCCGAGTGAATTTAAAAAGCTGAGCTGTGCGCTTTTCACACACGGTACAGCCGAGGGAAACCGCTGATGACCATTTCGCAAGCCATCTCCAGCCATATCCCCTATCTGCGTCGCTTCGCGCGGGCGCTGACGGGCAGTCAGGCAGGGGGCGATGCCTATGTGCTCGCCACTCTTGAAGCCGTCGTGGCGGACCCAAGCGCCTTCGCCCAAAACGCCGATCTGAAAATTTCCCTCTACCGGCTCTTTCTCAAACTTTGGGAGTCGATGCCGGTCAACGGCCATGTCGACCAAATCAGCTTCTCGCCCGACGAAAAAGGCGCCCAGCGCAATCTCGAAGCCATCCCTTTGCGCCCGCGCGTCGCCTTCCTTCTGAGTTCGCTCGAAGGATTCGAGACATCGGAAGTGGCCCGCGCGATGGATTGCCCGATTGAGGAAGCCGCGCAGCTGATCGATGTCGCCGGCAAGGAAATCTCCAACCAGATTCGCACCGATGTCCTCATCATCGAGGACGAGCCGCTGATCGCGATCGACATCCAAATGCTGGTGGAAGAACTGGGGCACCGCGTCGTTCATGTCGCCCGCACCCATCAGGAAGCGGTCGCCGCCGTGCGCGATGCGAAGCCGGGGCTCATCCTTGCCGATATTCAGCTCGCCGACGGCAGCTCGGGTCTTGAGGCCGTCAATCAGATTCTCAGTGACCTTTCCGTTCCGGTGATTTTCATCACCGCCTATCCCGAGCGCTTCTTGACCGGCACGCCGCCTGAGCCGGCCTTTCTCATCACCAAGCCCTTCGGCGTCGACAGTCTCAAGGCGATGGTGAGCCAGGTTCTCTTCTTCGATCGCCGCTCGCATCGCAAAGACGAACAGCAAAGCGGCGCGCTCGTCTGAGCGCTGCCGTCTCGTCAAACAATCATGATGGTTTCTGCGGCTTCTCGAGCGAACGCTGCGCAAGGAAGCCGATGATGAGCGCGAGGCCGACGAGCGTCAGCGGGCCCATCTGCTTGCTCGCCTCCGCGGCAAGGCGCACAGCGACCTCTTCACGCTTCAACCCCAATTCGCTCAGAACGGCGACGAATGGGGCGACGGTGCTCTCGACTTCGGCGGAGAAACTGGAGGCGCGCTCTTCCGCTTCAGTGTTGGCTGCGGGCTCCGCCGGCGTTGGAGAGTTTTTTTTTGAGACGGGCGACTTCGCGCGTCGCGCCATCAACAAAATGAAGCTCACGAGCGCCACGACGAAATAGAGCCCGGCCGCGCCGAGTGCGCCGATAACCGGGCCGTAGAGCTGCGTCAGCCAGAGATCGAGCGCGATCGAAAGAAAGATCACCGTCCCGATCAGACAGACAAGCGCCAGAGTCGCAAAACCGGCGGTTCCCACAACCATGCCAACGAAGCGGTTTCCCGCTGCTTCGACGGGGAAGACCGCGGCAGAGACGATGGCGCGCGCCTGACGCGTGAGATAGTCGATCATTTGTGCGGCCGGCTCACGATCCCGAGCAGAAAGCCCACGGCCGCTCCGACGAGCACCGCGAGCAGGGGGCTGCGCTCGATGGTGGATTCAAGATCGGCGGTTACCGAACCCAGATGCGATTCGAACTGGTCGCGCGCGCCGGCCATTTCTTCCGTCAATCGTGCCCGGGCATCATCGACCGCACCGACCATGCGTTTCGTCGTCGAGGCCGCTTGCGCCTGCACGAGATCGCGCACGGAGGTGGACAGTTTCACCAAATCCTCGCGCAATGTGGCGATGTCGGTCGCCAAATCCTGAACGGCGGCTTTGCCTTCTTTAAGATCGCTATCATCTATCATTTTCGTCTCCCTTACGCCGAGTGGGCCTTGGATTAATGGCTGGCGATCTGAATCGTTGCCGACGCGTGTTGGTTCCACGGCAAGAAAATGGTGAGCCACATTTATTTATGACTATTTTGACAGATCAGGGCCGAGGTCTTTGATCTTGCGCAAGCGTTCAAAAAGCCAACGTTAATATTTGACGAAACTGAGACAAACTCCTTTGCCTCATTTACTGGCCGATCACAGATTCTATTACGTCGGAACCTTCATCGCAGCCTCGCGTTTCGCCCTCATGGCCCCAGCTGGGACATGAACCACGAGAGATGACGTATGACAGGTACTCAAGAACTGCCCCACAAGCCCTCCACAAGAGGGTTTGCCTCGATGGACCCGGAGAAGCAGCGCGCCATTGCCCGTAAGGGCGGGGAAAGCGTGCCACATGAGAAGCGGAGTTTCTCCCAAAATCCTTCCCTCGCCGCCGAAGCCGGCCGGAAGGGAGGCCAGAGCGTGAGCCCGAGTAAGCGCAGCTTTTCGCAGGATCACAAGCTGGCATCGGAAGCCGGCCGTAAAGGAGGCCATGCCTCCCACGGCGGCCCCAAGGGCGCGCGTCCGCGCAACGCGGATTAAATCGGCTCCGCAACCGGGTTAAAAAGTAAGCGGCTGAGAGGTGGGCGCGCTTCGAGTTTTTGCTCGAACGTACCCCGCCTCTCAGCCGTTTTGCTTTGAGTCTCCCGAAAAAGGACGACCTTCAGCCTTCCGCATTCGGCGCCGGGCGGTTGGTGTGGGATGACTGGCCGCCTTTTCGCCCCGCCTCGGAGGCGAGCTGGTGGTTTTGCGAAAAGCTGCGCTTCTCGTTCGGGACGCTGCGGCCGCCCTTGCGCGCGATTTCACGTTGTTTCTCGGCGTCCATCGATGCGAATCCGCGATTTGATCTCGCAGCCTTCATGTCTCTTTGCATACGGTCCTCCTCAGCTGTTCCATAGCTCACTAACCAATGAGCGCGAGGAGGGTTCCCGACGTGGGCGCCGCTCTCCCGACGCGCCAAGGTCGATTCAATTCAATGCAAAGAGTTAAATGCCGGCGGCGCCTCCGTCGGAGCGCGGATCATGTGCCGCTTCGATGCTTCCATCGGGCCGGCGCATCAGCGCGCCCGCATGACCGAAGCGGCTTGCATAAGGCTCCGCGTAAATTTCGATCTCATGTCCGGCACTTTTGAGTTTGCGGATGAGGCTTTCATCGAAGCGGGGTTCGAGCTTCAAGGTCGGCGTCTCCGCCCCCCATAATTTGCCGAAGAGAAAACGCGGACGATCGGTCGCTTCGGCAAGCGACAGGCCGAAGAGGCTGCGCAGAAACACCTGCGCTTGAAACTGCGGCTGGCCGTCGCCGCCCATCGACCCATAAGGCATGACGCGTCCGTCGTCGAAAACAGCCATCGGCGCTGTGAGCGTATGAAAAGGCCGCCGTCCCGGCTGCAAAGGATTGAGCGCGCGCGGATCGAGCGAAAAGGATATGCCGCGATTGTGCATCAGAATTCCGGTGGCCGGCAGCACGCAGCCCGAACCATATTCCCAATAGACCGACTGAATGAAAGAGACCGCGCGGCCTTGCGCGTCGATGGAGCCCATCCAGACCGTGTCGCCTTCGGCCGCGGCAACAGGCAGCACCGCCGCGCGATTCATGTCGATCATCGCCGCTTCACGCGCAAGAACGTCCGGTTTGAGATAATCGGAAGGATCGCGCGGCAGATGCGCGAAATCGGTGCAGATGCGGTCGCGCAGCGCGAGGCCGCGTTTTGTCGCTTCGACGAGGCCGTGAATATGTTCGAAACTTTCCGCGTGAGCGGGCCCAAGCCGATCGAAGAGGCCGAGCATAAACAGGCCAACAATGCCTTGTGTTGGCGGTGGCGTATTGTAATGCGTGCGGCCCGCAAGTTTGAGCGACAGCGGCTCTCTTAAAATCGCCGAATAGGATTCGAGATCGCTGCGCGTCGAGGGAATGCCGAGCCGCTCCATATCGGCGGCGATCTCCCGGCCGATATCGCCGCGATAGAAATCGGCGAAGCCGGAGCGGACGAGATGTTCGAGCGTGTCCGCGAGCTTTGGACTTTTGCGTTCCGTTCCGCGGGCGGGGATTTTGTCGTCGATCAGAAAATTCAGCGCGAATCCCGGCGCCTGCTTCAGAGCGTCGAATTCCAACGGTTGCGCGCGCGATTCCGCATTTGAGATGGGATAACCTTCGCGCGCAAGTCTGATTGCGTCGGCGAAGAGATCGTTGCGCGGCAATCGCCCGCCCGCTGCCGCGGCGATCTCTTCTGCAAGACGATAACCGCCCACAGTTCCCGGAATCGTGACTGCCGCGCCGGGGCCGCGCGGCGGGATATAGCCCTTCTTGCGATAGGCGGCGATCGTCGCCTTGCTGCCGGCAGTGCCGCAGGCCTCGATATAGAGCACTTTGCAATTCGGCTCGCGGATGAGCCAAAAACTATCGCCGCCGATCGAATTCATATGCGGATAGACGACGGCGACCGTCGCCGCCATGCCGAGCATGGCCTCGATCGCGTTCGCGCCTTGCGCGAGAAGGTCGCGTCCGGTCTTTGCTGCGAGATGATGCGGGGCGGCGACGGCCGCTTTGGGAAAGATCTCCGACTCTTTCATCTTTGATCCAAGGGCCACTCTCCCAACAGCCAAGTCTGCAATGGGCCGAAATCGTCCGTCGCATTAAAAAATCACATTAAAAAATGCCAGACTTGCCCTGCCACAGTTCATAGTATAGTGGCGCGATATCGTCGCGGTTCGTGCGCGGCGCATTCCTCTCCTCCTGGCGCGATCAGGGGTCACTATGCCGGCAGCTAGAAAGATCAATTATCTGCATTTGTCGACCTTGATCGCGGTGGCGATTCTCGTCGGCACAGAAATGGTGGGCGCATCCTGGGCGGCCGGCTGGGCGCTCGGCGGCCTTTTGCAGCTTGCCCCGCTTATCAGCCATTTTCTCGAAGCCGCCTTTGCGCTTTGTGGTTTCATTCTTCTGTTCTACTTCATGCGCACCGCTGTGAAGCACGAATCCATCTATAAGTGATCGCCCCACATCCTCTTCCGCCAATTTTTATCAGCTCATCGTGTCCGTCTTCCATCGAGCGCCAGCTGGCGAGACAGCTGTCGCAGCGCGGAAGAAGGAAAAGATTGAGGTCGAGCGAGCATGAATGAAACGGATCGGCGAAGCTTGTTGAAATCGGCGGCGGCTGCCGCTGCGGTCGGCCTTGTCGAGACCCAGGCTTCGGAAGCGCAAGGCAAGGGACTCCAGTTCGGACCAGCGAAACCGTTCTCCTTCGCCGCGTTAAAGCAACATGTCCGCAAACAGGTGAAAGAGCCTTACGTTGGGCCGCAGCATCCGGCGCCGTCGATTGTGGGAAAGATCGATTACGAAGCCTGGGGCAAGATCAAATTCGATATCGCCCAGTCGCTTTATGCCAACGGCCCGGGCCGTTTTCCGGTGAGCTTCTTCCATCTCGGCATGTTCTTTCCGAAATCGGTCGCAATGCATGTCGTCGAAAACGGCCAGTCGCGCGAGATCATCTACGATCCGAGCTACTTCGAAATGCCGGCCGATTCGCCGGCGAAGAATCTGCCGAAAGGCGTGGGTTTTGCGGGTCTGCGCATTCAAGAGGCGCGCGACAATACCCAATATGATTGGCACAACAACGATTGGGTCGCCTTTCTTGGCGCGGATTATTTTCGCGCCATCGGCGAATTGCACCAATATGGCATTTCCTGCCGCGCCATTGCGCTCGAGGTCGCCGTCGCCGACCGGCCCGAAGAGTTCCCCGATTTCACGCACATCTATATCGACGAGTCAGCACCTAACAATGGGCTGACCCTTTATGCCGTGGTCGAGGGGCCCTCTATCATCGGCGCCTGCAAGATCGAATGTGTGCGCGGCAAGGGCGTCACGATGGACATCGATCAGCTGCTGTGCCTGCGCCGCGACATCGTGCGTTTCGGCGTCGCGCCTTTGACGACGATGTATTGGTATTCGGAGACAGTGAAACCGACGGCGGTCGATTGGCGCCCCGAGGTGCATGATTCCGACGGGCTTTCCATGTGGACGGGGCGCGGCGAACGGCTTTGGCGTCCGCTCAACAATCCGCAGGGCATCAGAGCCTCCGCTTTTCTCGACGAGAACCCACGCGGCTTCGGCCTCATGCAGCGCGATCGCAATTTCGATCACTATCAGGACGGCGTCTATTACGACCGCCGCCCCAGCCTCTGGGTCGAACCCAAAGGCCAATGGGGCAACGGAGCGATTCAGCTCGTCGAGATTCCGACCGACGACGAAATCCATGACAATATCGTCGCTATGTGGGTGCCGCAGAAACAGGCGACGGCCGGCAGCGAGTTCGAGATCGGTTATAAACTTTATTGGCTCGCCGATGAGCCGAATCCGGTGGAGCTCGCGCGCTGCGTCGCGACGCGCCTCGGCAATGGCGGCCAGCCCGGCAAGCCGCGGCCAAAGGGCGTGCGCAAATTCATGGTCGAATTCTTGGGCGGCCCGCTCACGAACCTGCCTTATGGCGTGAAGCCTGAGCCGGTGCTTTGGGCTTCGCGCGGCACTTTCTCCTATATCTATACGGAAGCCGTGCCCGACGATGTGCCGGGCCATTGGCGGGCGCAGTTCGATTTGAGCGTCACCGGCGCCGATCCGGTGGAAATGCGTCTCTATTTGCGCGCCAATGGTCAAATCTTGAGTGAGAATTGGCTGTTCCAATATCTGCCCTTTGTCGAATGCCAGCCGAGTTGCTATCCGAAACCGGGCACCTAAATCGCCATTGACGCACGCTCTGCCCAGCGCGAGCTTCGCTTAAGCGTTGCAGGAGGGAAGAATGCGGATCGCACATTCGTGGCTGAAGCTCGTGCTCGCCCCGGCGCTTCTCCTTGCCAGCATCGGCATCGCGCACGCGCAAGGCACTTCATTCGGCAAGCCTCTGCTCTTTGGCGATGGGATTGCTTGCGATGCGGGTCTTTTGCCTTGGAAGTCTGTCTGGTTCGGGCATTTTTCAGGCGGCCTCGCCACCTATCGCCGCGGCGATGCCAATATCAATCTCGTCTGGGAAGACCAAAAGCTCTGTTTCCCGTCGAAGCGCGAATGCATGGACTGGCAGAAGCAGGAGGGACGTACATATAACGAGGTCCAAGGCTATTGGACCTGCCTGCCGCTGCGCTGAACGCAGCTCATCCGCCAGCAGCCTTCGTCAAATTCATTCGCGCAAAGGCTCGAGACTGCGGGCCCTTGCCTCGCGAAAGGCACTGGAATGTTCGATAAATTGAAAAGCTTTATGACTGAAGTGACGAGCGCGCCCGGAGAGCGCGACTTTCAGTCCGACGATTACCGGCTCGCGGCGGCCTCTCTCCTCGTCCATCTCGTTCATGCGGATGGCGTCGTCGATCCGGCGGAATCGCAACGGCTGCGCGAGATCATCGCGAACAATTTTCAGCTCGATTCGGTCGCGACGACGCGGCTCATTCGCTCGGCCGAAGAGAGCGACAAGGAAGCGGTCGATTTCTATCATTTCACGAACACGCTGAAACACGCGCTCGATGACGAGGGCCGGCAGAGGATCGTCGAGATGATGTGGGAAATCGCCTTCGCGGACGGCAAGGTTCATGAGCTCGAAGAGAATATCGTCGCGCGTCTTTCCGAACTCTTGGGGGTCTCGCCACATGATCGAGTACGGCTTCGTCATCATGTCGCGGAGAAACGCTCGCGCGAATCGGTCAGCGGCCCGTGGTCTCAGAAATTGACGGAGCAACAGGGATGAGCCGCAACGTCACTCTCGTCACCGGCGCCTCCGGCGGCATCGGCGCCGATCTCGCCCGCGTCTTTGCCGCCCATGGGCATGACCTCGCCCTCGTCGCCCGCAGCAAAGACAAGCTCGATGCGCTGGCAAGCGAGATCGCGGCCACGGGCCGGCCGCGCCCGTTGGTCATCGTCGAAGACCTCGCCAGACCCGATGCCGCGGAGACGATCGCCGCGGCGCTGGCCGCCGCCGGCGCGAGCCCGGACATTCTTGTCAACAATGCGGGCTACGGCCTCTTGGGCGATGTCGCCGATCTCGATCCCGCCAGCCAGCTCGGCATCGTCGATCTCAACGTCCGCGCGCTGCTGTCGCTCACCTTGAAATTTCTGCCGGCGATCAAATCCGCGCGCGGCAAAATCCTCAATGTTGCTTCTGTCGTCGCCTTCTTTCCCGGCCCGGGACTGGCGGTCTATTACGCCTCGAAGGCTTTTGTCCTGTCCTTCTCTCAGGCGCTCGGCTATGAGCTGCGCGACGCCGGTGTCACGGTCACCGCGCTCTGTCCCGGCGTGACGACGACGGGCTTTCAGGACCGGGCCGGCTTTGGATCGGACATGCTTTTGATGCGCTTCGGCACGGCAACCTCCGCCTCCGTCGCGGCGGCGGGCTATGCGGGCCTGATGGCCGGCCGCAGGACCATCATTCCGGGTCTGGCAAACAAATTGCTTTGTTACAGCGCGCCTTTGCTGCCGCGTGCCATGCTCTTGCCGATGATCGCCGCCATGCAGAGGAGCAAGTCCTGAGGGCCTTTTGGCTCCGAACCCCTGCTGCACTGTGAGAAATGGGCCAGCGCGCTAGAAACGAGAAAATCGCCGTCATCCTCCACCAGGAGGATTCGACGCCGGGCCGGTTCGGCAGGCGGCTGAAGGCGCAAGGGTTTCAGCTCGATGTTCGCCGCCCGCGCTTCGGCGACGCCCTCCCCAAAACGCTCCGCGATTATGCCGGCGCCATCATTTTTGGCGGCCCGATGAGCGCCAATGACGAGCATGACTGGCTCAGGCGCGAGATGGATTGGATCGACGTGCCGCTGAAAGAAAAGAAGCCGCTTCTCGGCATCTGCCTCGGCGCGCAATTGCTCGCCCGTCATCTCGGCCACCGCGTTTACGCGCATCCCGAAGGCAAGGTCGAAGTCGGCTATTACCCCGTGCTGCCGACGGATGAGGGACATTGCCTCTGCGAGACACCTTTCCCGGAGAAAGTCTATCAATGGCATGGGGAAGGGTTTGAGCTTCCCTGCGGCGCGACATTGCTCGCCCGCGGTGAGGATTTCGAAGCCCAGGCTTTCCGCTACGGCTCTTCCGCCTATGGTCTTCAATTCCACCCTGAAGTGACTTACGCGATGATGTGCCGGTGGACCGCGAAGGGCGGCGAGCGTCTGGCCATGCCCGGCGCGCAGCCGCGCCATCTCCATCTCGAAGGTTGGTATCGCCACGATGCCGCCATCGACTGCTGGAGCGACGGGTTTCTCAAGCGTTGGCTCGAAGGCTGACGTTTATTCGTCATTGAGCGGGTGCAGATCGCGCACCATCGCTTTCATTCTTTCATCGAGCACATGCGTATAGATCTGCGTCGTCGAAATATCGGCATGGCCGAGCAGTTCTTGCACGATGCGAAGATCCGCGCCGTTCTGCAGAAGATGGCTGGCGAAGGCGTGGCGCAGCACATGCGGGCTGACGCGCGCCGCTGATATGCCGGCGAGGCCGGCAATCGTCTTGATATCGCGGGCGAAGACCTGCCGGCTCAAATGCCCGCTCTCGCCGTCTGCCGGAAAAAGCCAGGGGCTTGCCGCCGCGCGTGGATCGGTTTTTTCCAAAAGAGTCCGATACTCCGTCATTGCGGCACGCGCCGGGTCTGAAATCGGGACCATGCGCTCGCGTCCGCCTTTGCCGCGAACGAGGATCAAGGGGTCACGCCGCCGCGCCGCGGCTTTCGGCAGGCTCACGAGTTCGGAGACGCGCAAGCCTGTCGCGTAAAGAAGTTCGAGAAGGCAGAAATTGCGCGCCGAATGCAGCTTTTCGCGCGGCTCTGTCGCGGCCTCGATCATCGCCCGCGCGGTGTCGAGAAGCTTTGCGACCTCATCGATCGAGAGAATCTTCGGCAAGCGTTGCGCCTGGCGCGGACCTTCGAGAATGGCGGCGGGATCGTCCTTGCGATGGCCCTCGGCGGCAAGAAATCGGTGCAGCTGGCGAATGGCCGAGAGCCGGCGCGCCGTCGTCGTCGCCGCAAAGCTGCGGCGTTTCAGGGTCGAGAGATAGGCGCGAATGTCGTCGGTCGCCGCATTGCGGAGCGATTTGCCGGCGTCCGCGAGCGCGCTTTCATAATCGTCGAGGTCGCGGCGGTAAGCCTCAAGGGTGTTGGTAGCGGCGCCGCGCTCGGCCGCCATCATTTCGAGGAAGGCTTCGATGCCGCACTGTTTTGCGGGCAAAGGGGAAACCCCTTATCTGTTCAAATGCGGGATCGGCACCGTTTCGACGATCTGATGCGGCTGCGGCGTCACATAGGTGACGAGCGCAACCATGCCGAGATAGACGAGTCCGGCGATCGTGCCGACGATAAAGAGAAAGCGAAACAGGCTCGGCACGACTCTCCACTCCGAATCGGGCCATTATAGGCGAATTCCGCCGCCCAAGGCAGGCAGCCTGCCGGCCGCGAAGATGGCTTAAATCTGACCCTCTGGCGTGTTACAGCACGAGAATGAGCAGCGGAATAACAGAAGTGGGGGAGGCACCCGGGAATTGCGCCCGCGACCCCCGCGCCGAGGCGGTGGTCGCGGCCCTGAACGGGCGATCGATCGTGCTCGTCGGCATCATGGGCTCCGGCAAGACGGCGATCGGCCGCCGCCTGGCGCAGCGCCTGGGTCTGGAGTTCGTTGATTCCGACGCGGAAATCGAATTGGCCGCCGGAATGACGATACCGGAGATTTTTTCGCGGTATGGCGAGCCTTATTTCCGCGATGGCGAGCGGCGCGTGGTGGCGCGGCTTCTGTCGGAAGGTCCGCGCGTCATTGCCACGGGCGGCGGCGCCTTTATGAACGCCGACACGCGCGCGAGGATCGCGACATCCGGCGTCTCTTTATGGCTCAAGGGCGATTTCGAGGTGCTGTGGCGGCGCGTGCGTAAAAGATCGCATCGCCCGCTTTTGCAGAATTCCAATCCGGAAGCGACGCTGAAAAAGCTGATCGATGAACGGTATCCGATCTATGCGGAGGCGGATGCGACAGTGATCTCGCAGGAAGGGCCGCACGATAATGTGGTCGATGTTGCGATCGGCGCTCTGGAGCGGCACTTGGGTCTATCGGAGACGAACATGACAGGCGGCGAGGGCGAATCCGCATTGGAGAGCGTCGTCGTCGACCTAGGCACCCGCAGTTATGAGATTCTGATCGGCGACGGGCTTCTTGCGCAGGCGGGCGCGCGCATCGCGCGGCTGGCGCCGCGGGCCGCCGCCGCCATCGTCACCGACGAGAATGTAGCCCACGCCCATCTCAAGACGCTCGAAGACAGTCTGACGGCAGCCGGCGTCCGCTTCGATCATGTGAGCGTCGCGCCGGGCGAGGCGTCGAAATCCTTTGCCGTCTTCGAGACGGTCTCTAATGCGGTTCTCGCCGGCCGCTTCGAGCGTGGCGATCTTGTCATCGCCTTCGGCGGCGGCGTTGTCGGTGATCTCGCGGGCTTCGTCGCGGCAAGCGTGCGCCGTGGCATGCGTTTCGTTCAAATCCCGACGTCGCTGTTGGCGCAGGTCGATTCCTCCGTCGGCGGCAAGACCGGGATCAATTCGCCGCATGGCAAGAATCTGGTCGGCGCGTTCCATCAGCCGGCGCTCGTGCTCGCCGATACGGCCTGCCTTGCGACGCTGCCTCAACGCGAATTTCGCGCCGGCTATGCGGAAGTCGTCAAATATGGGGTGATCCGCGATCGCGCCTTCTTCGAATGGCTGGAAGGCCATTGGCGCGATGTCTTCGCGGGCGGCTCGGCGCGCATTCATGCGATCGCCAAAAGCTGCACGACGAAGGCCGAGATCGTCGCAGCCGACGAATATGAATCGGGCGAACGCGCGCTTTTGAACTTCGGCCATACGTTCGGTCATGCGCTGGAGCGGATCGTTCATTATGACGGCAGCCGTCTCGTGCATGGCGAAGGCGTCGCGATCGGCATGGCCTGCGCTTCGCGCTTCTCCGTCCGGCGCGGATTGTGCCCGCCGGAAGTCGCGGCGCGGGTCGAAGCGCATCTGAAACAAGTGGGCCTGCCGACCCACATAGGGGACATTCCCGGCTGGCAGGCGAATGCCAATGCCATTCTGGATGCCATGTTTCAAGACAAGAAAGTTGTGCGCGGCGCGCTCACCTTCATTCTCGCCCGTGCCATCGGCGATTGCTTCATTGCCAAGAATGTCGATCCGGGCGAAGTCCACGCCTTTTTGCAAAGTGAATTGGGCGAGGCCCGCACGGCGCCTTGAACGCAGGACCAACGACAATGCACGGCGCACATGCCGAGGGTTTTACCGGCAATCTCTGGATTGCCGGCGCAATCGTTGCCTTTTGTATCGTTCTATCTGCCTTCTTCTCGGGCTCGGAGACCGCGCTCACCGCCGCCTCGCGCGCGCGCATGCACGCTTTGGCAAGTAGCGGCGACCGCCGCGCCAGCCTTGTCACTCGTCTGCTCAAGAATCGCGATCGGCTGATCGGCGCCATTCTGCTCGGCAATACGATCGCGAGCATCGGCTCGTCGGCCCTTCTCACCGCCATTCTCGAAACGCTCGTCGGGCTCAAGGGCGTCTTTTATGCGACCGGCCTGATGACGGTTTTGCTCCTCGTCTTCGCCGAAGTGTTGCCGAAGACGCTGGCGATCAATTTTCCCGATCGCGGCGCGCTTGCCGTCGCGCGGGTGATCTCTTTCTTCGTCGCCATCTTCGGCCCAATTCTCGCGGGCGTCGAAACTTTCGTCTATTGGCTGCTGCGCCTCTTCGGCGTGAATCTGCGGGCCAAGCGCCGACTGCTCTCCGGTCACGAGGAGCTGAAAAGCACGCTGCATCTTCTGCGCCTCGAAGGTGGCGTGCAGCGCTCCGAACACGAAATGTTCGGCGGCATCATCGAGCTCCAAGAGCTTGTCGTCGAAGATGTGATGATCCATCGCACGAATATGGTGACGATCAACGCCGATCTGCCGCCGCGCGAATTCGTGCATCAGGCGGTCGCCTCGCCCTTCACGCGCGTGCCCATGTGGCGCGGTCAGCCCGACAACATCATCGGCGTTCTGCACGCAAAGGATTTGTTGCGCGGGATTGAGGAATCGGGCGGCGAAATCGCCAATCTCAAAGTAGATGGGCTCGCCTTCGAGGCGTGGTTCGTGCCGAATACGACGAGCCTGCACGATCAGCTTCAGGCCTTTTTGAAGCGGAAAATCCATTTCGCGCTTGTCGTGGACGAATATGGCGTCGTGCTCGGCCTCGTGACGCTCGAAGATATTTTGGAAGAGATCGTCGGCGATATTTCCGACGAGCACGATCTCGTCGCGCAGGGCGTGCGCCCCAATGCTGAGGGTTCGGTGACGGTCGACGGATCGCTGCCGATCCGCGATTTGAACCGCGTGATGGGCTGGGATCTTCCCGACGAAGAGGCGACGACCATCGCCGGCCTCGTCATTCACGAAGCCCGCGCGATCCCGGAAATCGGCCAGGTCTTTACGTTCTACAATTTTCGATTCGAAGTCCTGCGCAAGACGCGCAATCGCTTGGCCTCGATCAAAGTGACGCCGATCGCCCCGCCGCCGAAAGAAGAAGGCGAATAGACTCCGCCTATTCGGCCGGCGCTTCCTCCTTCACTTCATGGCGCATCATCAAGGGGAGCTGCGCCATGGTGAAGAGGAAGATGATGAGCACGGTGCCGGGGAATTTGAAAAAGACCCAGGTATTCGTCGATTGCGTCCGCCAGACGATCTCATTGGCAATCGCCAGAGCGAAGAAGAACAGGCCCCACCGTAGCGTGAGAATCCGCCAGCCGCGCTCGGTGAGCGCGATCGCGTTGTCGAGGACGATCGGCAGCAGCGGCTTATTGAACACCAGGCCGCCGAAGAGCGCGAAGCCGAAGGCCGCATAAAGAATCGTCGGCTTCATTTTGATGAAGCGCGGATCGTGCAGATAAAGCGTCAGCGCGCCGAAGACCACGACGAGCGCGGCCGTCAGCAGCGGCATCACCGGCAGGTGCCGCGTGCGCAGATAAGAGACGATCAGCGCCGCGATGACGGCGATCATCAACACGGCGGTCGCGGTGAAAAGCCCGGCATTCTCGCCGGCGAGCAATTGCGGCGGCAGCGCCCAGCCGATGAGCGGCGCAAAGAGTTTTGGGCGCGCATTGGCGAAGAAAAAGAGCAGCAGCGGCCCAAGTTCGAGCGTCAGTTTCAAAATGGGGGAAGGCGGCGCCTTTTTGGCGGACGGTCCGGAGGCCACGGCAGGTTCAGTCATGGGCGGCGATTTATCCTTTTACCGATGAACATGGGCTGAAAGGCCCATTGAGGCAACAGTGGGGACGTCGTTTTCTTCAGTCCTCAAGCCCCGCAATCGCCTTGGCGAAATCGTCCGCCGCGAAAGAGTGGAGATCGTCCGCCGTTTCTCCCACGCCGATGAAATGAATGGGCAGTCCAAATTTTTCCGCCACGGCGACGAGAATGCCGCCGCGCGCCGTACCGTCGAGCTTGGTCATGACAAGACCCGTCACGCCCGCGATCCGGCCAAAGGTTTCGACCTGGCTCAACGCATTTTGGCCGACAGTCGCATCGAGCACCAGCAGCACCGCATGCGGTGCCTGCGGATCGAGCTTCTTCATGACTCTGACGATTTTTTCAAGCTCGGCCATCAGTTCGGTGCGATTCTGAAGGCGTCCGGCGGTATCCATGATGAGAATGTCCGTGCCGCTCTCCTGCGCTGATTTCAGCGCATCGAAGGCGAGCCCCGCAGGATCGGCGCCGGGCTCGCGCGCGATCACTTGGGCATCGAGCCGTTCCGCCCAAATGCGCAATTGCTCGATCGCCGCGGCACGAAAGGTGTCGCCGGCCACGAGCAGCAGCGATTTGCCTTCGCGTCTGAATTTGGCGGCGAGCTTGCCGATGGTCGTCGTCTTGCCCGATCCGTTGACGCCGACCACGAGAATGACGAAGGGCTTTTTCTCTGTGTCTGTTTCGAGCGGCTTGGCGACGGGTTCGAGAATGCACTGGACTTCGGCGGCGAGGATCGTCCGCACCTGATCGACGTCGATATCCTTGTCGTAGCGCGCTTTACCGACCTGATCGCGAATCCGCGCTGCCACCGCGACGCCGAGATCGGCGCGGATCAGCATATCTTCCAGCTCGTCGAGCGTCGCCGTATCGAGCTTGCGCTTGGTGAAGATATCGGCGAGCCCGCTGCCGAGCGACTGCGAGGATCGCGACAAGCCTTGGCTGAGGCGCGACCACCAGCTCTTTGCGTTCGGCTCAGGGTTCACGGCGCCTCGCGGGAATTCTATCTCGAATGCGCTTCATGTCGCTTGGATGAGCCTCAAATTCAAGCGGAAAGCGGCCCCAAACGAAAACGCCGCAATCTCTTGCGACGTTCGATCAAGGTAAAGGCTGTCTTGGGGCACCAGTCAGATGAAGCGCTGCATCACCATGCAGTAGAGCATCGGCAAGGATAGAACTGTGTTGATGCGAGAAGTGAGCATGGCGGCGCGCGCCGATTTCGCTTTCGTCGCATCGTCAGCGGCGACAATGCCCAGCGCCCGCTTCTGGTTCGGCCAGATGATGAACCAGACATTGTAGGCCATGATCAGACCCAGCAGCATGCCCCACACGATCGGTGACTGCCAGGTCGTGCCGGGCATCGTATAGAGGCCGAAGACGATGAGCCCGGTGACGACCGTGGAGGCCGCGCCCCAGCGGAACCAGAACAGAGCTTCGGGCGCAATATATTTGCCGACCGCCGGTTTCAGTTCGGCCGGTATTTTCGGCATCGTCGGGATCTGCACGAGATTGAAATAATAGAGAAGGCCGATCCAAGTAATGCCGGACAGCACATGCAGGAAAATGAAGAAGCCGGCCCAATAGGTCTGCATGCCCAGCATCTTCACGTTGAAGGCCAGCAATGCGATCAGAGCGAGGACGGCGCCCGCCAGGATCGTGGTGTTGAGTTTCTCGAGTATTTTTGTCATTGGACCCCCCAATTCATCCCATCGGCCGTACGACAGTTGAAACCTCAAGCCAAGTGTCGCCCTGATTCGCAAGTGGTCCGGCCCGATAAAGCTTGCGCGGGCAATCTATTCTCGAATTGGGGCGGGGAAAACGGCTAAGTCTTTGTGCGGCGCGGGGTGGCCAGCACCAGCGTCACAAATGCGACGGCGCGCGCCTAGAAGGGAAAGGCCTTTCGCCAAAGCGAAGCGAGTTTTTGGCGAGGCTCGGGCACGAAATCGACCAGCACGTCTTGGCCGTCCGCCGGCGGCGCTGCCAGCCTGGCGCGGAAAGTCGTGGTCTTGTTGCCTCCGAGCTTCGGCTGTTGTGCCGCCACGATCCAGCTATAAAGAATGCGGCCACGGACGTCCCGGATTGCGAGGCGAATCGGCGGAATCTTGGCAGGCTTGGCCCGCAAATTGGTGATGTCGCCCTCGATGCCGAGAACGGTCTCGACTCCATCATTGATGGCGACGGTGTGGAAATGTTCGAGTGCGAGGCCGCGCAGATTGACCGGCAGCCCAAGGGCGGCATAGGCCGTTTCTGCCTTTGGCCAGAGCCTGACGACGCCCTGGCGAAAGCCGATGAGACCCATGCTCAAGGCAAGGATGGCGAGGCCAGTGAGAAAGAAGGATGGTCGGCGGGGCGGTACAGGCTCGCGGACGACTCTTGGCGCGTTTTCGATCTCGACGGGCGTCAGTTCGAGTTCGGTCGGCTCCTCATCCTCGTGGATCGCGTTGAGATCGGGATCAAAAGCGAAATCGCTTGCATTCAGCGGTTCCGCGCTGGCGATTCCCTCGGCCGAGACGTACCAGATCGAATCGCAGCGCGGGCAGGCGACGCGGCGTCCCAGCGGAGCAAGCACGGCTTTGATGATATGATAGGATTTTCCGCAGCCCGGACAATCGATGAGCATGGATCGGCGTGCGCCCGCGCTTGCATGAAAGGCGGGACGAAGGCCCATCCCACCATGGCCTCGCGCAATGCTGCGCTGCTATGGTTAATGCGGGGTTAAATGCAGAATTCCCTCATGCCGGAACCGAGATCGCATCTGGTCCGATTTGAAAATGTCGGCTTGCGATATGGCATGGGCACGGAAATCTTGAAGGACATCAGTTTCGAGATCGGGCCGCAGTCGTTTCAGTTTCTTACCGGCCCTTCGGGCGCCGGCAAGACGACCCTGATGCGCCTCGTGCTGCTGTCGCTCAAGCCGACGCGCGGCCTCATCACGCTTTTTGACCGCGATGCCGCGACGCTGAGCAAGGACGCGATCACCGATCTGCGCCGTCGCATCGGCGTCGTCTTTCAGGATTTTCGCCTGCTCGATCATTTGACGACCTATCAGAATGTCGCTTTGCCCTTGCGGGTGAAGGGCAGGGATGAATCGTCCTATCGCGCCGAAGTGATCGAGCTTTTGCGTTGGGTCGGGCTTGGCGAGCGCATGAACGTGTTGCCGCCGGTGCTCTCCGGCGGGGAGAAGCAGCGCGCGGCCATCGCCCGCGCGCTCATCGCAAGACCCGAGCTTCTGCTCGCCGATGAGCCGACGGGCAATGTCGATCCGACTCTCGCGCGCCGTCTCATGCGGCTCTTCGCCGAACTGCATAAATCCGGTACCGCCGTCGTCATCGCGACTCACGATCTCGCCTTGATGGACCAATTCGAAAATGCGCGCCGCCTCGTTCTCGGCGACACGCGTCTGCATATCTACGAGTGATGGCGCGATGAATTTCACGAAATCGGAACGCCACGAGAAACCACGATGGGAACTGACCGACGGACGCCTCATCCGCCGGCAAGAGGTGCCACTTGTTCCGGCGGCGTCGATTGCCGGGCGCGCGCTCGTCACCGTGATTGCGATCATGACCTTTCTCGCGGCGATTACCGCTTGCACGGCGATGATGATCGCCGATGCCGCGCAAGGCTGGAATCAGGCGGTCGCACGAGAAATGACGATCCAAGTCCGCCCATTGGACGGCCATGATCTCGAAGCCGAGACAGCCAAGGCTGCCGATATCGCGCGGGGAACGTCGGGCATCGCCGAAGTGCAGGTCTATACCAAGGCGCAATCGGAAGCCCTGCTTCAACCGTGGCTCGGCAGCGGGCTCGATCTTGCCGATCTACCGATACCGCGCCTCATCGTGCTCAAACTCGACCGCACGAAGAAGATCGATATCGACGCGCTGCGCCAGGCGCTTGCGAGCCAAGTGGCCAGCGCGAGCCTCGACGATCATCGCATCTGGCTGCAGCGATTGGCGCTAATGGCTGGCACCGTCGTCGTCGTGGCCGTCATCATTTTCGTTCTGGTGATGATCGCCATGGTGCTGGCCGTCGGCTTTGCGACGCGCGGCGCCATGGCGGGCAATCGCGAAATCATCGAAGTGCTGCATTTCGTCGGCGCGGCCGACAGCTATATCTCGCGCCAGTTCCAGCGGCATTTCTTCAGGCTCGGGCTGCGCGGCGGCCTCCTCGGCGGGGGCGTCGCCGTCCTCATCTTCCTGTTATCGGGGGCCTTCTCCGCCTTTCTGCGCGGCACCCCCGGCGGCACACAGGCGGACATCATGTTCGGCAGTTTTGAACTCACGGCCAAAGGCTATATCGCGATCATCGTCATCGCCGGCGCCATTGCGGTGACAACCGGCATCGTCTCGCGCTTCATCGTCTTCCGCCATCTGCAAAAACTGGGATGAGGCCTGAGATCCCTGTTGGATCGCCTAGCGAATCCGTTTAAAAGCGGGGACATCGTCAACCATCGAAAGGAGGTGATCCAGTGTCTCAATGTCTCTTCGCCCAGCCGCTGGATTTCGCCGCCTCACCGGGTCGCGTTTGATCTGCGGCCGCGCAGACATTGCAAAGCGCGCTTGTCGCGCCGACTGAAGCTTTGACAAGAAAGCCCCGGCACGCCGGGGCTTTCATTTTTGGCGGCGCTCGCGCCCCTTTTTGATGATGCCCTTTTGTCGTCGATTTCACGTTGCAGTTTAAGGTAAGCTTAGGGTAGTGCGCGCGTGTGAGCTCGGTGAGTTAGACGAAAGTCACGGCAGTTTTCTCTCAATGATTGATGCGTCATGAAACGCAGCGCCTTCGCTCTTGGCATGAGTCTCATTTGCGCCGCTCATCCGGCCAGCGCGAATTTCCAATCCTGTTTGAACGGATTGGCTGCGCTCGCCGCGGCCAAGGGCGTGTCGAACGCAACCATCGCCAAGGCGATGAACGGTCTCAGCTTCGATCCCGACGCGATCACCGCCGAACAGACGCAGCCGGAATTTTCGACACCGATCTGGGACTATATCGCAGGGCTCGTCGATGACGAGCGCATCGCAGATGGCCGCGCGGAGATGCACAAATGGCATCACTGGCTGACCGTCGCGCAGGATCGCTATGGCGTGAATGCTGCCATTATCGCCTCGATCTGGGGCGTCGAATCGGATTTCGGCAAAGGGTTTGGCAGCCATCCGATCGTGCAGTCCTTGGCAAGCCTCTCCTGCGCGGGCGGACGCGAACGCTATTTCCGCACCGAATTCGTCGCCGCGTTGAAGATCATCGATGCGGGCGATGTCGATCCGGCAAAATTTATCGGTTCCTGGGCCGGCGCTTTTGGCCACACGCAATTCATGCCGACGACTTTCCTCAAGATGGCGGTCGATCTCGATGGCGACGGCCACCGCGATCTCATCACTTCTGTGCCGGATGCTCTGGGCTCGACCGCGAATTATCTGCATGAACATGGCTGGGTCGCCGGCGAACCTTGGGGTCTCGAAGTCAAAATTCCAGCGCACTATGAGGGGCTCTCCGGCCGCAGAGCAAAGCGGCCTGTCGCATACTGGAAGGCGCGGGGCATCACGCATACGGATGGATCGCCGCTGCACGGCACGGGCCGGTTCGGTCTGTTTCTCCCCGCAGGTCCGCAGGGGCCAGCCTTTCTCGTCACTCAAAATTTCGATGTGCTCTACACTTATAATTCCTCGGATTCTTATGCCTTGTCGATCGCGCTGCTTGCCGATCGTTTGCGTGGCGGCGCCCCGCTCGCCACGGCCTGGCCCACGAACGATCCCGGCCTATCTCGCGCCGAGCGCCGTGAATTGCAGCAGCTTTTGGTCCGCCACGGCTATGATCTCGACGGCAAGATCGATGGCGTGATGGGGATGAAGACACGCGCGGCGATTGCCGATTTCCAGACCCGTAACGGCATGACGCCCGACGGCCGGGCCTGCGTCTCCGTGCTCACGGCTTTGCGAAGCCGCTGACCGTAACGATTTCATTCTATCATTCGAAAGAACGGGAGCGAGCTTGCCGCCGCTGCCTGATCACGCGATTTTCAGCGAGACACAGACGCACGGAGAATTTTTCAAGAAGGACGAAGACCCATGCGCGCATTCCCGTCGTTTTCGTCGCCCAGGCTTTTGCGCTTCAGCTTGCTTCTTATGGTCTTGCTTTCTGGAGGCCTCCTCATGCGTCCCG
This sequence comes from Methylovirgula sp., assembly GCA_049522395.1. Classification (GTDB taxonomy): domain Bacteria; phylum Pseudomonadota; class Alphaproteobacteria; order Rhizobiales; family Beijerinckiaceae; genus Methylovirgula. The sequence goes on along the minus strand of JBEKNV010000008.1, from coordinate 28,562 downwards.
CGCCGGCAGCCTCGAATGAGGCGACCAGAGTCACGTCCGTCGTCGAACTCTTCACATCGCAAGGATGTTCGTCCTGTCCGCCGGCCGATCGTTTGCTCGCCGCGATGGCGCGCGCGCCGAATTTTCTGGGCCTCAGTTTCCCGGTTGATTATTGGGACTATATCGGCTGGCGCGACACGCTTGCCTCTCCGACCAACACCGCCCGGCAGCGCGCCTATGCGGCGGCGCGCGGCAGCGATCAGATCTATACGCCGCAGGCGGTCATCGATGGGCTTGCAGATGCCATTGGCAGCGATCAGGCCGATGTCGAGCAGCAGATGCGGGTCACGCGTGGGCGTGACGGCGCAATGACGGTGCCGATCCAAATGGTCGAAGGGCAAGGCGTGTTGCAGATCGCCGTCGGTGCCGGTCCGCAGACCCGGGCCGGGGTCTATCTGCTGCGCGTGCTGAAATCGAAAGCGGTCGCCATCGGCCGCGGCGAAAATATCGGCAGCACCGTCACCTATACGAATGTCGTACGAGACATGAAAAAAATCGGCGATTGGAACGGGACGGCCCAAAGCTTCGAAGTCGCCGATCCCAAGGGCAAGGACGAAGGCTATGTCATTCTCGTGCAAAAGGGCGATGAAACCCGTTCGCTCTCACAGCTAAACTCCGCGGCGCGGCTTCGCTGCCTGCCAAGTCTAAAAGCCAAGTCCGAATTTCGCCCCGATCATGGCTTTAGTCCAAGCTGTTGATGCTTGGAGCTGTCGGCCCGTGCCGGTGGCCTAAAAGGAGTATGTTGAACCGATGATTCGGGTGCTTCTCTTTCTCTTGCCGGCTGCTCTCGCTTTGGCCGGCGGTTTAGGCGCGGTGACGCCCGCAGTCGCGGTTCCAAAGGCCAAGCCCGTCCAAGTTGCCACTTACGGAGACTGGGGCGCCTTTGTCGCTGAAGTCGGCGACGATAAGACCTGCTACGCTTTGGCGAAACCCAAAGATCGGGCGCCCGCCAATCTCAAACGTGATCCAGCCTTCATCTTCATCTCGAGCCGCCCAAGCGAAAATATTCGCAACGAGGTCTCGATCATCATGGGCTTTCCCATGAAAGACGGTGGCGAAGCTGACGCGGACGTCGGCGACGCGAGTTTCGAGCTGATTTCCAAGGGCACGAACGCCTGGGTGAAAAATCCCGCAAAAGAGGGCGAGCTGATCGAGGCCATGAAGAAAGGCGCGACGTTGACCGTCAAAGCTTCTTCGCTCCGTGGCAATATGACGACCGACAGCTATTCGCTGAGCGGGCTGAGCCAGGCGCTTGAGCGCGTCATGAAGGAATGCCGCTGAGCGGTCTTTCGCGTACGAGCCTCTGTCGCTGCGCGCAGCGCTTATCCTGCTTTTGCAAACGGTGGAGAATGGCCGCGCAACGCGCGCGCGTTCGCCAAGAGACTTGCCATTTCCTGATATCTGTAGACTAAAATGATGGGTTCGAGGGGGGAATTCATCACAATGTCTTTTGAGGGCGTTGCGCGACGCAGCCCTTCGTGCTGGCCATCGCGGCTGGCGCTCATCTTTGTCATCGGTTTTATTGCGACGTCGCTTGCGCCTCACGCGGCGCTCGCCCAATATTTTGCCCTAGCCAAAGAAGGCTATCCGCTCGAATTCTACGACGTAGATTTCAGCCGGCTCGCCGATCCCGCCAATCGCACCGGGCCTATGGATGCGTGGCATTATATTCCGCTCGGCGTGGGCGGCGAGACCTATCTGTCGCTCGGTGGCGAAATCCGCCAGCAGGCCTGGGCCTGGAACAATGAGGGCCACGGCCTCAAGGCGCGGCTGCAAAACACCTACGATCTCTCGCGGTTGATCGGCGATGCCTATCTACACCTCAACCGCCATGTCGCTTTGTTTCTGCAGCTCGGACGCTTCGACGCGATCAACAAACTCCCGCCGCTCAACGCCGCCGATGAAAGCCGCGGGCGCGTTCAGCAAGGCTTTGCGGAAATCAAACAATCGATCGTGGGGGCGAATATCACCGCGCGCGTCGGGCGCCAGGAAATCACCGTCGGTTCGGGCCGTTTCGTCTGGGTCAACGACAGTTCGAATATGCGCACGACCCATGACGGCGGCCGCGTCACCGTCAAATTTGACAGCGGATCGTCGCTCGATCTTTTCGCCACGCGGCCTGTCGTGCCGGTGCTCGATGCCTTCTCCGATTTCGATATGCATTCCGGCGTTCTCGGTGGCGCCTATGCCAAAGAGGCGCTGCTTCCCAACAAGCTCTTGAACGTCGATGAATATTACTACTATCGACGCAACATCGGCGCGCAATATGCCGGGCTGACTGGCGATGAAGACCGCGACACTGTCGGCGGGCGACTCTGGGGCGCGATCGGCTCTTTCAAATATGACAGTGACTTCGCCTATCAGTTCGGCACATTCAACGGCAAACCGATTTCGGCCTTCGGCACCTCGACGCGCGTTCTCTACACATTCGAGGATGTGACCTGGCAACCGGGCCTGATGTTCCAGACAAGTTATTTCAGCGGCAGCGACGCGGGAAAGAACAGTCAGACCATCGGCACGTTCAGCGCGCCCTTTCCGCGGCCGACGATGCTCAACTATGCGGGGCTCGAAACGCTCGAAAACCTGATCGAGGCCTATCCGGCGGTGCTCGTGACGCCGATAAACACCGTGGCTTTGCGGTTCGGCCCGGAAGCTCTGTGGCGCGCCTCAAACAATGACGACGTCTATATCTCGCGGACGACGCCGCTGCCGACCACTTTGTCAGCCAAGGATCAGGCCAGCTATATCGGCACCAACCTCGTCGCCACCGGAACCTGGAATATCGCGCCCAATGTCATTCTGTTCTCCGAATATTTGCATGAACTGGCCGGCCCCGCGATCACTTTGGCCGGCGGGCATCCCGCCGATGTCGGCGTCGTCCAGCTCGACGTCAATTTTTGACGCTTTCTGCATAACCCGAGGACCGGAAGCCCTTCGCCGCGCTTTGTTCTTCGACCAATTTGTTATAATTCTTCCGCTTGTTCCGGACGAACCCGCCAGCGCATAATGAAATTATCATGGGCGGAAAAAACGAAGCCCGGCGCGCGTGTGATCGCGGGAGGAAACGATGTCGGATAAAGTCTATCCCGTCAGTGCCGAGTGGGCGAAGCGAGCCTATGTCGACGCGGCAAAATATGCCGAGCTCTATGCCCATTCGATCAATGACCCCGACGGTTTCTGGGGCGAAGAGGGACGCGGGCGCATCGATTGGATCAAGCCCTTCACCAAAGTGAAGAACACGTCCTTCGGTCCGGGCCGCGTCTCGATCAAATGGTATGAAGATGGCGTCACCAACGTCGCGATGAACTGTCTCGATCGTCATCTCGAAACCCGCGGCGACAAGACGGCGATCATCTGGGAAGGCGACGATCCGAACCAGTCGCTCCATATCACCTATCGCGAATTGCACGATCATGTCTGCCGCTTCGCCAATGTGCTGAAGGCGCAAGGCGTCCGCAAAGGCGACACGGTCACGATCTATATGCCGATGATCCCCGAGGCGGCTTATGCCATGCTGGCTTGCGCGCGCATCGGCGCCATCCATTCCGTGGTCTTCGGCGGTTTCTCGCCCGATTCTCTTGCTGGACGCATCCGCGATTGCCGTTCAAAAATCCTGATCACCGCGGATGAGGGCGTTCGCGGCGGCAAGAAGATCGCGCTCAAGGCCAATGTCGATGCGGCGATCAAGAAGGCCGACGGCATCGTCGAAAAAGTTCTCGTCGTCAAACGCACCGGCGGCGCGGTCGATTGGCAGCACGAACGCGACGTTTGGTACGAAGACGCCGCCGCGCATGCCTCGGCCTATTGCCCGGCTGCCGAGATGAATGCCGAAGATCCGCTCTTCATCCTCTACACGTCAGGCTCGACCGGCACGCCGAAAGGCGTCGTCCACACGACGGCCGGTTATCTCGTCTTCGCCGCGATGACCCATCATTACGTCTTCGATTATCACGAGGACGACATCTATTGGTGCACGGCCGATATCGGCTGGGTGACGGGCCATAGCTACATTCTCTATGGCCCGCTCTGCAACGGCGCGACGACGCTGATGTTCGAAGGCGTGCCGACCTATCCGACCGTCTCTCGCTTCTGGCAGGTCGTCGATAAGCACAAGGTCAACACCTTCTACACCGCGCCCACCGCGATCCGCTCGCTGATGAGCGCCGGGGAGGGGCCGGTGACAGCAACGAGCCGGGCCTCGTTGCGCCTGCTCGGCACGGTCGGCGAGCCGATCAATCCGGAAGCCTGGGAATGGTATCATCGCGTCGTCGGCGACCATCGCTGTCCGGTCATGGATACCTGGTGGCAGACGGAAACCGGCGGCCATCTAATCACGCCGCTGCCCGGCGCAACGCCGTTGAAGCCCGGTTCGGCGACAATGCCCTTCTTCGGCATCATTCCGGAAATCGTCGATGCAGCAGGTGCGATCCAGCACGGACCCTGCGAAGGCAATCTCGTCATTGCGGACTCTTGGCCCGGGCAGATGCGCACTGTCTTCGGCGATCACGAGCGTTTCGTGCAGACCTATTTCTCCGCCTATCCAGGAAAATATTTCACCGGGGACGGCTGCCGCCGCGATGCCGACGGCTATTACTGGATCACCGGCCGCGTCGATGACGTCATCAATGTTTCCGGCCATCGCCTCGGCACCGCCGAAGTCGAAAGCGCGCTTGTCGCTCATGTGACGGTCGCGGAAGCAGCCGTCGTCGGCTACCCGCACGACATCAAGGGCCAGGGCATCTATGCCTATGTCACGCTGATGGAAGGCCATATGCCGAGCGAGGATCTGCGCAAGGAGCTCGTCGCCTGGGTACGACAGGAAATCGGCCCCATCGCGTCGCCCGATGTCGTGCAATTCGCGCCGGGCCTGCCCAAGACGCGCTCGGGCAAGATCATGCGCCGCATTCTGCGCAAAATCGCCGAAAACGAATTCCATGCGCTGGGCGATACCTCGACTCTCGCCGATCCGGCGGTCGTCGAGGACCTGATCCGCAACCGGGCGAAATAGACGGGGGCCTTTGAGTGGGGGTGACTCGGGGCCGCCCCACTGCGGCCCCGATGCCACACCTCAAGATGTTTTTAACCGCGCCGGCGGAAATCTTCTCGAAGCCGCTTTCCTGGTTGATATTCTTCTAAGCAATGGCTGATGGAATGAGCGCCTGAGCGCTTCATGAGGCGATATCTATGTCCGGCCGCTGGACTCTTGTCCCAGCCCCATGCGGGTCGCCCAAGAGGGTCGCTTCTGAGAGTTGTTCTCGCTTTTCGATATTTGGAGGGACAATGGGCACGTCGAGGGATCGGATCGTTTCGGCTTTCTCGGTTTTGAGCGTCGGTCTGGCGGCGGCCTTCGTCGCCGGCATGGCAGCACTGTCTCCGGCCCAGGCCGCGCATGAGGAAGTCACCTTTCAAGGTGATTATCCGGCCGGCGTGGTCGTCATTAGCAAGCATCAGCGCAGGCTCTATTTCACCGAAGGCAATGGCCGCGCCATCCGCTATCCGATCGCGGTTGGCAAGCCGGGCAAGGCCTGGCTCGGCGAGACGAGCGTCGCGGGCAAATATCTGCGTCCGGATTGGTCGCCGCCGGCCGTCGTCCATCACGATCATCCGGAGCTGCCGAACCTCATCAAGGGCGACAATCCGCATAATCCGATGGGCGCTGCTGCGATCATGCTCGAGCGCTATGAAGTGGCCATTCACGGGACCAATGCGCATATGCGCGCCTCGATTGGCACCGCGGCCTCCTATGGCTGCATCCGCATGTACAATGAGGACGTGCTCGATCTCTTCGACCGCGTCAACGTGGGAACGCCGGTCTACGCCATTCCCTGAGGGCGTGCGGCTTGCGGAGGAATTGAAGGCCGGTGCGGATCTTCCGCGCCGGCCTTTGCATTTCTGCGGATTGCTCTAAAAGCAATGACGGCCAGGGCAAGGCTTCATCATGGCAGAGCCGACCGAAAGTTTGACTGCGCGCTGCTGCATCGTCGGCGGCGGACCGGCCGGGATGATCCTCGGCTTTCTTCTCGCCCGCGCGGGGATCGAGACTGTCGTTCTCGAAAAACATGCCGATTTTCTACGCGACTTTCGCGGCGACACGATTCATCCGTCAACCCTCGAAGTGATGAGCGACCTCGGCCTCTACGATGACTTTCTGAAGCTGCCGCATCAGGAGGTGAAGGTCCTTTCGGGCAAGATCGGCGACACGGTTCTGCCGCTCGCCGACTTTTCGCATCTGCCGACGCGGGCAAAATTCATCGCCTTGATGCCGCAATGGGATTTTCTCAATTTTCTCGCGCGCCAGGGCGCGGCCTATCCCACCTTTCATCTGCGTATGCAGGCGAATGTCGACGGGCTGATCGAGTCCGGCGGCGTGATCCGCGGCGTCACGGCCAAGACGCCTCAAGGCCGGCTTGAGGTGAACGCCGATCTCGTCATCGGCGCCGACGGGCGCCACTCGACCGTGCGCGAAAAAGCCGGCTTCGTTACGCAAGACATCGGCGCGCCGATGGACGTTCTTTGGTTCAGCCTCAGCCGCAAAGCAAGCGATGCGAATGAGAGCCTCAGCCATATGCGCGCCGGGCAAATCCTGGTGCTGATCAACCGCGGCGACCATTGGCAATGCGGCTATGTCATCCCCAAGGGCGCGGCCGCGGAGATGAAGCAGCATGATGTCGAACTGTTGCGGCAGAAAATCATCGACCTTGTGCCCGATCTCGCCGACCGCGTCGGCGAGATCAAAACCTGGGACGATGCGAAGCTCTTAACCGTCACGGTCGATCGCCTTCCGCTCTGGCACCGACTGGGGCTGCTGTGCATTGGCGATGCGGCCCATGCCATGTCGCCTGTAGGCGGCGTCGGCATCAATCTCGCCATTCAGGATGCGGTTGCGACCGCCAATATATTGACGTCGGCGCTGAAGGGCGATGGACCCGTTTCGGATACGCTTCTCGGCCGCGTCCAGGCAAGGCGCGAATGGCCGATGAAAGCGACGCAGGCCATGCAGCTCTTCATCCAGAACAGGGTGATTTCAAATGTCCTCGCCAATCGCGATGCGACGCTGGCGCCGCCTTGGTTCATGCGCGCCTTCATCCTCTTTCCCTGGCTGAGGCGCCTTCCGGCCCGCATCATCGGCATCGGCTTTCGGCCCGAGCGGGTGCACCGAGCCCCGTGATATAAGCGCTGTGCTATAAGTCCGTCTCATTCTTCGTTTCCGGACCCCTGAAGATATGAGCAAAGTCGCGACGGCCATTCACGCGCTCGAAAAACATCGACAAGAAATCGAGCGCACAACGATCGCCGATCTCTTCGCCGATGATCCGAAGCGTTTCGACGATTTTCATGTCGAAACTGGCGGCCTGTTGCTCGATTTCTCGAAGCACAGGGTCAGCCGGCGCACGCTGTCTCTGCTTCTCGATCTTTCCCGCGCGGCGAAGGTCGAAGAACGGCGCGACGCGCTGTTCTCAGGCGCGATCGTCAATCCGACGGAAGGCCGGCCGGCGCTTCATATGGCCTTGCGCAATCTGGGAACGCGGCCTTTCCTCGCGCAAGGCAAGGATGTCATGCCCGAGGTCAAAGCCGAGCGGCAGAAAATGCTGCGCTTTGCCGAGGCGGTGCGTAGCGGCACGATCAAGAGCGCGAGTGGCAAATCCTTCACCGACATCGTCAACATCGGCATCGGCGGCTCCGATCTTGGCCCCGCCATGGCCGCCAAGGCGCTCGCGCCTTTCGTCGCCCCGCATCTTTCCCTGCATTTCGTCGCCAATGTCGACGGAGCCGATCTCGGCGATCTTCTGCCCAAATTCCCGCTTGGGACGACGCTCTTTATTGTCTGCTCGAAGACCTTTACGACGCTTGAGACGCTCACCAATGCACGGGCGGCGCGGCTGGCACTTGTCGAAGCGCTCGGTGAAGCGGCGGTCGCGGCGCACTTCTGCGCCGTCTCCACTGCGCTCGATGAGGTCGCACAATTCGGCATTGCGGCCGACCGCATCTTCGGCTTCTGGGATTGGGTCGGCGGGCGCTATTCGATCTGGTCGTCGATCGGGCTTTCGCTCGCAATTGGCATCGGCGCCGAGAATTTTCAGCAATTTCTCGCAGGCGGCGAAGAAATCGATACGCATTTCACCTCGGCGCCGCTGGAGAAGAATATTCCCGTGCTCATGGCGCTCCTCGGCGTCTGGTACCGGAATTTTTGGAATTATGCCGCCCATGCGGTGATCCCCTACGATCAGCGGCTCGCGCGCTTTCCCGCCTATCTGCAACAGCTCGAAATGGAATCGAACGGCAAATCGGTGACGCTCGACGGCGCACCGGTTGATTGCGCGACAGGTGCGGTTCTCTTCGGCGAACCCGGCACCAATGGCCAGCACGCTTTCTTCCAGCTTCTGCATCAGGGGACGGAAATCGTCCCCATCGATTTTCTTGTCGCCGCCGAGCCCACTGCCACCGATCCGCGCCAGCATGAGCTGCTCCTCGCCAATTGTCTGGCGCAAAGCGAAGCGCTGATGCGCGGGCGCTCATTAGGTGAGGTCGAGAAACAGCTCCGCGCGAAAGGCGTAAGCGAAGACGCCATCGCGCGGCTCGCGCCGCATAAGGTCTTTGGCGGCAATCGGCCGTCGAGCATATTTCTTTATAAGCAGCTCACGCCGCGGGTGCTCGGTCAGCTGATCGCGCTTTATGAGCACAAGGTTTTCGTGCAATCGGTGATTTGGAACATCGACCCCTTCGACCAATGGGGCGTCGAGCTCGGCAAGGAATTGGCGCTGCGCTTGGCGCCGATCGTCGCCGACGACAAGGCGCCCCTCACTGGCCTCGATGCCTCGACCGCTGGGCTGATTTCGCGGATCAGGAAATTGAGGAAGGGCGGAGCTTCAGGAGGTGCCGCGTCACCTCAGTGAAGGATGGCGTCAGCAAAAAGCCGCAGCCGGATATTGCACGGGCTGCGGCTTTTTTCGAAAGGAGCGAGCTTCGAGTTCGGTGTGGTTATTTCAGATGTTTGGCGAGGAACTTGTTCATCTCGAACATCGTCGCCTTCTTCTGCCCGAAGACGGCAGCAAGCTTGTCGTCGGCGATAATCTCGCGTTTGTTTTGCGGGTTTTGCAGCTTGTGCTTGCGAATATATTCCCAAACCTTGCTGACCACTTCCGTGCGCGGCAGCGGCGTCGCGCCGACGATCGCGGCAAGAGCCGGCGATGGCGTCAGCGGCTTGGAGAAGGCGCTCGGGGTAGCTTTGGCCGGGGCCTTCTTCTTCGCGGGCGCGCTTTTCCCGGCGGTCTTTTTCGGTGCAGTTGTCATCCTTATTCCTCCGATCGAGTCTGCGCGAATCTCGCGGTCGTCGAATCTAACTAGCCAAAATCACTGCGATCGGGAACGTGCCGCAAGCCGATTTGCTGCGTAAAGTTGATTTATACCGAGCAAATTCACTGCGGCGGTGCCCTCGCGGGGAGCCATTACCCTGATGCAGAGGCCGCATGGGGCGTGCTTTGTCAATCCCCAGGGGCTCGAGGCTCTAGCTATGCAATATACGCATGACTGCAGAGCTTCAGGTCTGCCTTCACCGACCGATTTTTCGCGCCCGCCGCGCCAGAGTCCGCAGCCGGAGCGCATTGAGCTTGATGAAGCCCGCCGCGTCGCGATGGTCATAGGCGACGGCCCCTTCCTCGAAGGTCACGAGGTCCTGATCGTAGAGAGAATAGGGGCTGGTGCGGCCGACGATGCTCGCCGAACCCTTGTAAAGCTTCACACGGACACTGCCTGAGACGAATTCCTGGCTCTTGTCGATCAAGGTTTGCAGCAGCTCGCGTTCGGGCGAAAACCAAAAGCCGTTGTAAATGAGCTCGGCATATTTCGGCATCAGCTCGTCTTTGAGATGCGCCGCGCCGCGATCGAGCGTCAGCTGTTCGATGCCGCGATGGGCAATATAGAGAATCGTGCCGCCGGGCGTTTCATACATGCCGCGCGATTTCATGCCGACGAATCTGTTCTCGACGAGATCGAGCCGGCCGATGCCATTCGCGCGGCCGAGTTCGTTCAGATGCGCGAGCAGAGTTGCGGGCGACATTTTTTTTCCATCGACGGAAACAGCATCGCCTTTTTCGAATCCGATCTCGATCACGGTCGTTTTGTCTGGCGCATCTTCCGGACTGACGGTGCGCGAATAGACATAATCGGGCACCATCTCTGCCGGGTCTTCCAGCACTTTGCCTTCGGACGAGACGTGGAGAAGATTGGCGTCGACCGAAAACGGCGCTTCGCCGCGTTTATCCTTGGCGATCGGAATCTGGTTCTGCTCCGCGAAGGCGATGAGCGCCGTGCGCGACGTCAAATCCCATTCGCGCCAGGGTGCGATGACTTTGATCTCCGGCTCCAGCGCATAATAGGCAAGTTCGAAGCGGACCTGATCATTGCCTTTGCCGGTCGCGCCATGGGCGACGGCGTCGGCGCCGACTTTGCGCGCGATCTCGATTTGCTTCTTGGCGATCAGCGGCCGCGCAATCGATGTGCCGAGAAGATAAAGCCCTTCATATTGCGCGTTCGCCCGGAACATCGGGAAGACATAGTCGCGGACGAATTCTTCGCGCAGATCTTCGACGAAGATGTGCTCGGGCTTGATGCCGAGCATCAAGGCCTTCTGCCGCGCCGGCTCCAATTCCTCGCCCTGGCCAAGATCGGCGGTGAAGGTGACGACTTCGCAGCCATAGGTGGTCTGCAGCCATTTGAGGATGATCGACGTGTCGAGACCGCCCGAATAGGCAAGGACGACGCGCTTGATCGCTTTCTTTTCGGCCATTGGGGACTCGGGTTGACGTTTCGGCAGGGCGTTTTGAGGCCGGGACTATAAAGGCCGAGCTTTCTCGTGCAAGCACGGCTTTCCAAAAGCGCCGTGACAAACTAGGCCGCCGCGTCCAATTTCGGCTTTGCGATGGGCTCGATGTCTTCGAGCTTTTTGCCGATCGCCTGCCTTGCCATCTGCACTTCGTAGAGCGCTTGCAGATTCATCCAGAATTCAGGCGAGGTGCGAAACAGCCGCGCCAGCCTGAGCGCCGTATCGCCGCTGATGCCCTTCTCCTCGCTCACGATGCGCTCGATCCGCGTGCGCGGCACGCCGCAGGCTTTGGCGACTTTGCCTGCCGTGAGCCCGTAAGGAACCAGAAATTCCTCGCGAAGCACCTCGCCGGGATGAAGCGGGGGCAATTGCTTGGCCATGATAGTCCTCCGAACCGTCTCAGTGGTAATCGGTGATTTCGAGCTCGGTCGCGCCATGATCCGACCAGACAAAGCACAGCCGATATTGGTCGTTGATCCAGATCGCCCATTGGCCAGCCCGATCGTCGACCAGCGGATGAAGCTTGTTTCCAGGTGGCGCTTTGAGATCGTCGAGCTTGGTCGCAGCCCTCACGATCGCGAGCTTGCGGCGCGCCACCTTGAGGAGTGCGCTCGGAAATCCCTTGGGGCATCTGCCGTCAAGAAGTTCGTCGAGGTCTTCACCCCGAAAGATTTTGACCATCTTGTCTCGCCCGATATGTATCACATATGGATACATGAAAGGCAAGCGATAAGTATCATTCTATGATACAATTTGCGGCTATGCCGAAGCACGCATCGCGGGCAGCGCCGGCAGCCTTGCGGAATCGTGCGAAAAGGCGCATATGAGGCCAATCTTCCTTCTCATAACGATCATCGTAGGGTGGTTTGGCGTTTGAGAGTGGGCCCCCGGGGACCCGCTCTTTTTTATTGCCGCTCGACCGCCATAAGCGTGAGGAACTCAAGGCCCGTGGGGCTCGATTTGCACGCCAACGCAGACCAAAGCGGCTTGAACGAGCCGCGCTTTACGGCCGAGACGGGGGTCGCCGCCCGGATCGCGCATCTGGCTGTGCCTGTCCTGGCCGATCTCGGCTACCGCCTGGTGCGGGTGAAGCTTTCGGGGCAGGACGGCGCCACGGTGCAGGTCATGGCGGAGCGCCCCGACGGCAGCATGGCGATCGCAGATTGCGAGGCTGTCAGCCAGGCGCTGTCGCCGGTGCTCGATGTCGATGATCCGGTGAAGAGCCCCTATCGGCTGGAGATTTCATCGCCAGGAATCGATCGGCCTTTGGTGCGCCGATCCGATCTCGTCCGGGCGATTGCGCAGGAAGCGCGGATCGAAATGAGCGTCGGCCAGAGCGACCTCGGCGGCCGTAAAAGGTTTCGTGGCATCATCGAAGCGATCGAGGGCGAGGATCGCGCAGCGCGGCTGAAGCTGCGCCGGCTCGATGCCAAGGAGGATGAGCCAAAGGACGTTTGGCTCCCGGTTTCCGAGATCGAAGAAGCCAAGCTTGTCTTGACCGATGAACTGATCCGCGAGGCGTTGCGGGCTGCCAAAGCGGTCGAGCAGCCGGCAGAGAGAGATGAGGCTGGCCCCGAAACGGCACCGGGTGTGCCGCGGCGCGGTCCCGGCCGATTTGCCGCCCAGAAATCCAACGACGGCCAGAAGCAGAAGCCGCTTCTTCCCGCCGGCGTGCAATCGCATTTCAAGAAGGCCAAGCCTGCGCGGCCTTTAAACAGCAAACCGTCCGTTCGTTAGAAGAAAACGCAAGACATTCATCCGTAGCCAGTCAGTGATACAGACTACGGGTCATCAAAGGAGATATTGCCATGGCCGTCAGTGCCAACAGGCTCGAACTTTTGCAGATCGCCGACGCGGTGGCGCGCGAAAAATCCATCGATCGGCAGATCGTGCTCGCTTCGATGGAAGACGCGATGCAGAAGGCCGCCCGCTCCCGCTATGGGCAGGAGACCGAGGTCCGCGCCGAGATCAATCCGAAGACCGGCGAAGTCCGCTTCTCGCGCCTCCTTCTCGTCGTTGACGAGGTCGAGAACGACGCGACCCAGATTTTGCTCACCGAAGCGCGCAAGAAAAATCCCGCCGCCCAGGTCGGTGATTGGATCGCCGAGACTCTGCCGCCGTTCGATTTCGGCCGCATCGCCGCGCAATCGGCGAAACAAGTGATTGTGCAGAAGGTGCGCGAGGCCGAGCGCGACCGCCAATATCAGGAATTCAAGGATCGCATCGGCGAAATCGTCAACGGCGTCGTCAAGCGCGTCGAATACGGCAATGTGATCGTCGACCTCGGCCGCGGCGAAGCGACAATCCGGCGCGACGAGATGATCCCGCGCGAAACCTTCCGCCCCGGCGATCGTGTGCGCGCCTATGTCTATGACGTGCGCCGCGAGCAGCGCGGGCCACAGGTTTTCCTGTCGCGGACGCATCCACAATTCATGGCCAAGCTGTTCCGCCAGGAAGTGCCGGAGATCTATGACGGCGTCATCGAAGTGCGCGCGGTTGCGCGCGATCCGGGTTCCCGCGCCAAGATCGCGGTCATCTCGCGCGATTCCTCGATCGATCCGGTCGGCGCCTGCGTCGGCATGCGCGGCTCGCGCGTGCAGGCGGTCGTCAACGAATTGCAGGGCGAGAAGATCGACATCATTCCCTGGTCGCAAGACGCCGCGACTTTCATCGTCAATGCCTTGCAGCCGGCGGAAGTCGTCAAAGTTGTTCTCGATGAAGACACGAATCGCATCGAAGTCGTCGTCCCCGACGATCAGCTTTCGCTTGCCATCGGACGGCGCGGTCAAAACGTGCGGCTTGCCTCGCAATTGACCGGCTGGGATATCGACATTCTGACCGAGGCCGAGGAATCGGAGCGGCGACAGAAGGAATTCATCGAGCGCACCAACACATTCATGACGGCGCTTGATGTCGACGAAGTCGTCGGCCAGCTGCTCGCCTCCGAAGGCTTCCGCTCGGTCGAAGAACTGGCCTTTGTCGAAACATCCGAACTCGCGCAAATCGAAGGCTTCGACATGGATACGGCAGCGGAAATTCAGAACCGTGCCCGCGAGTATCTCGCGCGCATTGAGGCCGAGCAGGATCAGCGGCGCAAGGAACTCGGCGTCGCCGATGAGCTGCGCGAGATCGATGGCGTCACCACGCCGATGATGGTGAAGCTGGGCGAAAACGATGTGAAGACGGTCGAGGATCTCGCCGGCTGTGCCACCGACGATCTCGTCGGCTGGACCGAACGCAAGGACGGCGAGACAACCAAACACGCGGGCTTCTTGGACGGGTCCGACATTTCCCGCGACGAAGCGGAAGCCTTGATCATGGCGGCACGCGTGAAAGCGGGCTGGATCGAGGCAACCCCCGCGCCTGCCGAGGACGAGCCCGCCGAACAAAGCTAAGCATCGGCAAAAGCGAGGTGCCTGGCTGTTTTCGCCTTGCACCCTATATTGTAGGAGCGCGCACACGCGAGAGAACCCGACAAGCGAAGCCGCCTCAGCCGATGAAGGTTCGCAGCGAACCTGCATCGTCACACGGACAAAAGGCGCGCCGGATCGAATGATCCGTTTCGTCTTGGCTCCGGACGGGAAAGTTGTGCCGGATTTGCGGCATAAGCTGCCGGGCCGGGGCGTGTGGGTGATCGGGCGGGCCGAAACGGTCGCCGAGGCCGTCAAACGCAAGGCATTCGGGCGTGGGTTGAAGGCCGAGGCGGTGGTTTCCCCCGATCTGGCCGCCGAAGTCGACAGTCTGTTGAGCAAACACTGTCTTCAGGCGCTTGCGCTCGCCAATAAGGCGGCCCAAGTCGTTACCGGATTTGCCAAGGTGGAGGCGGCCATCGATCGAGGCCGCGTCCTAGGGCTGGTCGAAGCGCAGGATGGCGCCGCCGAGGGGGGCCGCAAGCTCCGCCAAGCCCTCCACAGGCGTTTTGGGCCGGCCTCTGGGAAGCCGGAGGTGAAACTCTTTACTTCGCTGCAATTGAGTTTGGCACTTGGGCTCGCAAATGTGATACATGCAGCCCTCATCGAGGGAGCGGCGGCCCAGGCCTTTCTCTCGCACTGTCGGAGACTTAATTTCTACCGCTTCGACAAGGCGAGTACAGGCGATGCGACAGACGAGGCGGCGGCGCCGGAATTTGCCTGAGTTTGACCGGGCAACGATTTTCCGGGATGAGCGAGTGAGGCCCGGGGGCCGATGGGGTCCCGAGGGACGGCACTGCACCACCGCCCTGTTTTGAGTGGATTTGGCCGCGCAAGCGGCAGGGCCGGGTCGAAATGGACCAGGCCGTAAAGGTCGGGTTGTCTCCGACGCGATGGAATGGTTGGGCATAGGCCCTAGGATTGGGAACGGATGAGCGATACGAAAAACTCTGGCGATAACACTCTGAGCGTCACGCCGACGAAAACCTTGTCGCTGAAGCGGCCGGTCGAGTCAGGCATTGTGCGCCAGAGCTTTTCGCATGGCCGCTCGAAGGCGGTCGTTGTCGAAAAGGTGAAACGCCGGACCATTGCGGGCGGCGATGCGCATCCCGCGCGTGAAGCGCCTCCCGCCGCGCCGCCCCCGCCCGCGCCGCCTCCGGCGCCCGCGGCACCGGCGCGCCCCGCCGCATCTGAGCGGGCAGCCCGCAGCGAAGCCCCGCAAAAAGCGAGTGCGCGCCAGGCCGCCGGTGTCGTCCTGCGTTCGCTCACCGAAGAAGAGCGCGATGCCCGCGCTAAGGCGCTCACCGGCGCGCGCGAGCGGGAAGATGAAGAGCGCCGTATCGCTCTCATTGAATTGAACGAACGCGAAGAGCGCGAAGCCCGCGAACGCGACGAGCGTGCCGCCGCTGCAGAACGCAAGCGCGAGGAAGACGCGCGCCGCGCGCATGATGCCGAAGCTAAGAGACGCTCGGAGATGGAAGCGAAACGCCGCCTCGAAGGCGGCGCGCCGGCTCCCATGCCTTCGACTGTGTCGCCTGCCGCCCGCAAACCTCTGACGGTCGCGCCCGCGACGCCGCGTGCTCCGCTCGTCGAGGAAGAAGAGACGCGCCGCGTCATCCGCCGTCCCGGCGTCGCGCCGAAGGTCATTGCGCCTCGGCCGACCCGTGGGGCTGAACCGAAGAACCGCGGCCGCCTGACGGTTACAAGTGTGACCGGCGACCAAGAGGAGCGGACGCATTCTTTCGCCTCGTTCCGCCGTCGCGAACAGCGCCGTAGAGGTCATGTCGCCGAGCAGAAAGAAAAGATTTCGCGCGAAGTTGTGCTCCCCGAGACGATCACGATCCAGGAACTTGCCAACCGCATGTCGGAACGCGGCGTGGATGTGATCAAGCTTTTGATGAAGCAGGGCGAGATGTCCAAGATCACGGATGTGATCGACGCCGATACCGCCCAGCTCCTCGCCGAGGAACTCGGCCATACGGTGAAACGCGTCGCCGAATCCGATGTCGAAGAGGGCCTATTCGGCAACGTCGATACCGACGAACATCTCATCCAACGGCCGCCGGTCGTGACCATCATGGGTCACGTCGACCACGGCAAGACCTCGCTGCTCGATGCGATCCGCAAGGCCGATGTCGTCTCCGGCGAAGCCGGCGGAATCACGCAACATATCGGCGCCTATCAGATCAAGGCACCGAACGGTTTGCCGATCACCTTCATCGATACGCCCGGCCACGCCGCCTTCACGGCCATGCGTGCGCGCGGCGCCAAGGTGACCGACATTGTGGTGCTTGTCGTTGCCGCGGACGACGGCGTGATGCCGCAGACGGTTGAGGCGATTGCCCATGCCAAAGCCGCGCATGTGCCGCTCATTGTCGCGATCAACAAGATCGACAAGCCGGACGCCAAACCCGAGCGGGTCCGTAGCGAGCTTTTGCAACATAGCATTCAGGTCGAGTCGCTCGGCGGCGACACGCTCGAAATCGAGGTTTCCGCGACGCAGCGGCTCAATCTTGATAAGCTGCTCGACGCGATCGCGCTGCAGGCCGAAGTTCTCGATCTGCGCGCCAATCCGGACCGCTCCGCCGAAGGAACGGTCATCGAAGCCCGGCTCGACCGCGGCCGCGGTCCGGTCGCGACTGTTCTCGTGCAACGCGGCACGCTGCATCCGGGCGACATTGTCGTCGCCGGCTCCGAATGGGGCCGTGTACGCGCGCTGCTCGATGACAAGGGTCAGCTCCGCCAAGAGGCCGGCCCCTCGATGCCGGTCGAAGTGCTGGGCTTTTCGAGCTCGCCCGAGGCCGGCGACCTTGTCGCCGTGGTCGAGAGCGAAGCCCGTGCGCGTGAGATCACGGAATATCGTGATCGCGTGAAACGCGAAAAGGCCTCCGTGCGCGGCGCCGTTCGTGGCTCGCTCGCTGATATGATGAGCCAGCTCAAGACGGCGGGCCGCAAGGATGTCTCGCTCATTATCAAGGGCGATGTGCAAGGCTCGGTCGAGGCGATCCTGGCGAGCCTCGAAAAGCTCAACACGGAAGAGGTTGGCGCGCGCGTCATTCACGCGGGCGTCGGTGGCATCACCGAGAGCGATGTGACATTGGCGGCGGCATCTGGCGCCGTCATCATCGGCTTCAATGTTCGCGCGCACAAGGAAGCGCGAGCCTTGGCCGAACAGGTCGGCATCGAAATCCGCTACTACAACATCATCTACAATCTCGTCGATGACGTGAAAGCGGCCATGTCGGGCCTGCTCGCGCCGACCTTGCGCGAAGAGATGCTCGGCAATGCCCAGATCCTGGAAGTGTTCAACATTTCCAAGGTCGGCAAGGTCGCCGGCTGCCGCGTCACCGATGGCGTGGTGCAGCGTGGTGCCAATGTCCGCCTCATCCGCGAAGAAGTGGTCGTGCACGAAGGCAAGCTTTCGACGCTCAAGCGCTTCAAGGACGAGGTGAAGGAAGTCGTCGCCGGTCAGGAATGCGGTATGGCATTCGAGAACTATCAAGACATGCGCCCCGGCGATGTCATCGAATGTTACAATGTGCAGGAGATCAAGCGGTCCCTGTAACGCGGGCATCCCGTCATTGCGAGGCGCGCGAGCGCCGAAGCTCCGCTCGCAATGACGTTCAGCCGTCGGTCCTCGCGCGACAAACACAAGAAGTCATAAAACCCCATGTCCAGAGTTCATCAACAAGGCGGCGAGCCGTCGCAGCGCATGTTGCGCGTCGGCGAGTTGATCCGCCACAATCTCTCCGATCTTCTGACCCGCGGCGCCGTCATGGACCCGGTCTTGCAAGGTCACGTCGTTACCGTCCTCGATGTGCGCATGAGCCCCGATCTCAAGCTCGCCACGATCTATGTCATGCCGCTTGGCGGCAAGGATGCGAAAGACGTGATCGAAGCGCTGGAAAAAAACCGGAAATTCATTCGCGGCGAGATCGCGCATCGGATCAATCTCAAATTCGCGCCCGAGCTTCGCTTCAAATCCGATCAGAGCTTCGATTACGGATCGAAGATCGATGCGCTCTTCGAGCGTCCCGAAGTGAAGCGCGATCTTGTGAGCCCCGCAGACGCGGCGGAACTGGAAAAGGACGGATGAACGCCCCCCGCTCGACGCGGACAGAGGTCAACGGCTGGGTCGTCCTCGACAAATCTGTCGGCATGACCTCGACCAATGCCGTGTCGAAGGTGAAGCGCCTTTTCAATGCCAAGAAGGCGGGCCATGCGGGAACGCTCGACCCGCTCGCCTCCGGCATTCTGCCGATCGCCTTTGGCGAGGCGACTAAGACGGTGCCATTCGTTCAAGACGGCGAGAAGACTTATCGTTTCACGATCGCCTGGGGGGCGGAAACGGATTCAGACGACGCCGACGGCAAAGTTGTGGCAACCTCAGAAAAGCGCCCAACCGCCGAGGCGATCTTGGCGGCGCTTCCGCAATTCACCGGCACGATTCTGCAGCAGCCGCCCATTTTCTCGGCGATCAAGGTCGCCGGCGAGCGCGCCTATGACATTGCCCGCGACGGCGAGACGCCCGATCTCGCACCGCGCGAGGTGACGATCTATTCGCTCGACATGGTCGCTTCAGACCCCGATCACGCGATTTTTGAGGCGCGCTGCGGCAAGGGCACCTATGTGCGCGCCATCGCGCGCGATCTCGGCCGCGCGCTCGGCTGCTATGGGCATGTCTCGGCGCTGCGGCGCACCCGCGTCGGGCCATTCAGCGAAGCCGATGCCATCACGCTGGCTGCGCTGACGGAGATGCCGGAGAAGGCGCTGTGCAAGGTCGAGGCGGGATTGAGAGAGATTCCGCAAATTCCAGTCGATCGGGAATCGGCGGCGCGTCTGCGGCGCGGCCAATCGATTCTATTGCGCGGCCGAGATACGCCGCTCGAGGGCGCCGCCTTCGCCTCTTGCGGCGGGGTGGTCGTAGCAGTCGGCGCCGTCGAGCACGGCGAACTGGTCCCGGGCCGCGTTTTCAACCTGCCGTTTTGAGATCAGCCAGCGGCAAGCCGCATCGGTCAGACTCTCTAAATGAAATCGCTCGCGCCGGCGGAGAGATGGCGCGCTGAATCCCATTTGCAGAATGTTCTATCAACTTTTCCCATCTATGCTCGCGCGACAACTCCGGGAAGTGGAACTCCCCGGCGTGGTCGACGCGACACAACATCGGCGGTGCGGCCTTGCTTAAGGACTCGTTAATGAACAGACAGCCGGCGCGTCGCTATCAGATCTGGGCCCTTGCCAAGGACGCGCCGGGTGAGAGACGAAATTCTGCCCGATCGTTCCTGATCGGCGATGAGGATGACGGGAGTTCGCTCTATCATTACGGGCTGCCAATCGAAATCCAATTGCCCGGCCATTGCATTCTGCCCAACGGCCGCTCGACCTCCTGCAAGACCAAAAAGATCAGTTCCGAATCGGTCAGCTTCATCTACGACCTCGGCACGGGCGCATATCGTTTCAAATTGCCGGACGACCTGCCGATGGGTTCCGTTATGAATGTCGATCTCGATCGCGTCGGCGAATTTCATGGCGCGCTGACGTCGCAATATCCGGAAGGGTTCCAGATTGCGGTCGATGGCGAATACAAGGATATGTTGAGCAAGCGGTTAGCGCTCCTCGCGACGACGTTGCGCAACATCGGGCTCGATGACGGCTCGGGTGTCACGAAGCCGAGCATCACACGCATCGAGCCGGCCAATAAGAATTGCCGCTTCACCGATCGGGCGGGAGTCGCCAGAAAAGGGTGGCTCATCAACATCTCGCAGGCCGATGCGCTGATCAAAGCGGCGATCGTGCCGCCGGTTGGAGCGACGATCTGCTTCGGCGGCCCTGGGCGCTACATGGCGGAAGTCACCCGCGGGTTCGAGATCGGCTTTGCCGTCAAATTCACACCGCCGATCCCAGAGGCGGAATTCTCCGCCGCGATCAAATTGACCGACGAATAGGGCGGGGCGGCGCCATCGCTGCGCCCCGCGCAAGCTGCTAAACTGCATCCTTTGCAAGACGAAGGAATTGCCAGATAGCCGGCGAACAATCTTCCCAAACTATGAGTGCGGCTCTGGCTGTCGCCCTGGGGCTGAGCGCGCTCGCGATCCTCGTCTGGCTGCTGACGCTAACAACGCTCGCCAATCTCACCGGCAGCGATGCGGGGGGCAATGGGCTGGCGCAAGCCTATGCCGCAATCGAGCTTATTTTTCTTTGGGTATTGCTGGCCGCGATTGCCGTTCTCACCTTCGTCAAAGTCGGGATCGAAACTCTCGCCGCGCTCGCCGCCTATCTTCTCATTCCCGCCTCTGGCGTCGTTGCGCTGATGACCATCGGTCTCTTGGCGGAGCCGGATGTCCCGCCGCATCTTTGGCCGATTGCGATCCCGGCACTCATTCCGCCGTTCATCATCTTCTATTGCGTCGCGCTTCCCCATTTGGAGGCGAAGCCCGCGCGTCTCGCCGCGCTCGTTTTGTGGAGCGCCGTTGTTGCGATCTCTCTGTCCTATTGGCCGTTGAACCAAAGCCGCGAGGCCGCCGAGGCGCGCGAGGCCGCGGCTCAGCAGAAATATGATGCCGATCTTGCTAAGCTTGCGCCCGATGCGCCGCTGTGGGCATGGATTCCCTTTCTCGCGACACGGAACGATCTGAAGCAAGACGAGTTGGTCTATCGTATCCGCAAGCTCGCGCGGCGGCAGAGCGAATCTGAGATCATGCTCGATCGCGGCGATTTCCCACTTGGATTTTTAGCATCTTTCGATCTCGCGCCAACGCCCTCCCTTTGTGACAAGGCGCGGCGCCTGCTTCTCAAGCGCGTCGGGCCGCTCGTGCTCGCTACACCGCAATCGAAGCCTTATGCCGATATCGCTGAAAAGGTGTCGGATGCCGTCTCGGCCATGGATTGGCTCGTCGGCATGGGTTGCTCGTGCGACAAGGAATCATTGGCGTGGGAAACGATGACCAAAGCCTATCGCGACACCAATTTCGATGTTTATCGTTTGGCGGAGCTGCGCGACCCCAAGGAGTTGGGCCGCCTATTGCACGATCAGTCGCCATGAATAGCCAGCGCTGATGAGTAAGATCGCGGCGCAGATCTTAGTGTACGGCTCGGAAGTTCTTATTCTTCTCGTCTATGTCTTGCTGGTCGGACAGATATTTCTCAATCGCAATCTACCGCGCGTCGGCGGCAAGATTGGTCCGCCACGCGTCCGCTGGCCTGTCTCGCTCACACCCCCGGGATTTTCATACGTCGACTGCCGCGCCATCACCCTCTTCAGCCGGCCGCCCGACGCCATGCCCTATGCCGACTTCAAGACCTATCTGCGCGACGCTCCGCTGCGGCACCAGGCTCTGGTGCGCGTCTATCTCGTCGCTTTATGCAACACGCGCATCGAGATCATGGATCGGCCGACCTATTATCAGCGCATCGATGCGGTGGAAGCGCTCGCACTACTGCGCGAACTGCCGGACCTGCGCTTGGTCTATCGGCTTCAGTTGAGCGATGAGCCGTCCTTCCTCGATCCTTGGGCGTGCAAAGTTGCGGGCAAAGAGGTTTTCCTTCTCGGCAATGCGACGACAAGCGGCCTCATCGTGCTTTATTTGCCCGATCGCCGCCTCGGCCAGATGCTTGGCCTCACGCTGCTGCATGAGTGGCTGCATTTGCTCGCCTTCAATTCCGCTGGAACCGTTCGGCGCTTCAACCGCGCCGATGCGATCGAGCCATTGCGGGAGCCGGCACTGGCGCCGGTGTCGTTCGGCGACCCGAAGGCGCCGTTTGACGAGGCCTGGACGGATCTCGGCGAGAATCTCTTGGGCTACGACGGAACCGCGGCACGGCGGGCGGCGCTCGCTGCGCCCGCGCATGCCATGATCCTGTGGCAGCGGGTCGAGAAATCGCTGCGCAAAACGCCGCTCCGGCTGCGCTCGACACGCTTTGCCGAATTCGTAGCGCTCGGCCATTTCATGCGCCAGGAGGTGGCGCCAAAGGCGCGGGCCCTTCGGGCGCGAATGGCACAGAGCCGGCACTAGGCGGATCCATAGGAGCCCTGCACTCGCGCCGCGCGGGTTTCGGCCGCGAACGTGCGCACGCCGGTATGGCGTTCCGCGCCACCGCGCCCTGTAACGAAGCCGGCGCGTTGCTCCTCAAACGTGTCACCCCGTTGGTTCTCGTCAAACCGCAATCGAAGCCCTATACCGAATTGCGCGACCCGAAAAAGCTGGGGCGCCTGTTGCGAGACCATTCGCCGTGAGCCGCCGATGTCGTTGAGCAAAATCGCGGCTGACATCACGCAGTATGGGCCGGGAGTTCTGGTCTTTCTTATTTATGTCGTGCTGCTCGGCCAGATGTACGTCAATCGCAATCTGCCGCGCGTCGGCGGCAAGATTGGTGCGCGCCGCGTCCGCTGGCCTGCCTCGCTCACCCCGCCAGGATTTTCATACGTCGACTGCCGCGCGATCACGCTCTTCAGCCGCCCGCCCGACGCTGCGCCCTATGCCAATTTAAAAACCTATCTGCGCGACGCACCGCAGCGGCGCGCGGCCCTCGTGCGCGTCTATCGCGTCGCGGGCTGCAACGCGCGCATCGAGATCATGGACGAGCCGCCCACTTTTCAGCGGATCGATGCGGGGGAAACGCTCGCACTGCTCCGCGAACTGCCGGATCCGCGGCTCGTCTATCGCCTGCATTTGAGCGACGAGCCATCCTTCCTCGATCCTTGGGCGCGCAAAGTTTCGGGCAAAGAGGTTTTCCTTCTAGGCAATGCGACGACGAGCGGCCTCGTTGTGCTTTATCTTCCGGATCGCCGCCTCGGCCGCATGCTCGGCCTCACGCTGCTGCATGAATGGCTGCATTTGCTCGCCTTCAACTCCGCCGGAACTCTGCGGCGGTTCAAGTGCGCCAATCTGATCGAGCCGCTGCCGGAGCCGGCGCTGGCGCCCGTGTCCTTCGGCGATCCCAGAACCTCGGTTCACGAGGCCTGGTCCGATCTCGGCGAGGCGATCTTCGGCTATGACGAAACTCTCGCCCGGCAGGCGGCACTCGCCGCACCCGTGCATGCGATGATCCTTTGGGGGCGGGTCGAGAAAGTTCTGCGCAAGACGCCTAAGCGGCTGCGCTCGACGCGCTTTGACGAATTCGTGGCGCTCGGTCATTTCCTGCGCCAGGAGGTGGCGCCGAAGGCGCGGGCGGCGCGGGCGAGCCAGCGCCCCTGGACGCGGTTGCGGAGGGGCCGGTGACCAGGGAGGGGCCCGACCGACGGCCTTCCCATCAACGCCATTTTCCTGTATAAACCCCGCTTCGCCCGCCCAATGCGGGCCGGCTCCTCCCAAAACCCTGCTGGACGACATCCCGGCTTGGCCGTGGGCGGAGGCTTTCCCCTTGAAAGGATTGACGATGTCGATTACGGCCGAGCGCAAGCAAGCGCTCATCAAAGACTATGCGGTGAAATCCGGCGACACGGGTTCGCCCGAAGTGCAGGTCGCGATCCTGACCGAGCGGATCGCCTATCTCACCGAGCATTTCAAGACCCACATCAAGGACAACCATTCGCGCCGCGGGCTCTTGAAGCTCGTCTCGCAGCGCCGGCAATTGCTCGATTACGTCAAGCGGACGGATGAATCCCGTTACAAGACCCTGATCGAACGGCTCGGAATCCGGCGCTAACGCAAGAAGCGGCAGCGCCCGAGCTTGGGCGCGCCGCCTTCCCAAAAGTCCACTCGTCCGCGGAATTGCGAGGATGGGCGATTTTCATCGGCGCAAAAACGCGCTCTAATATGTGTATTCGGGAGCCTTATGTTCCCGCTGCGGCGCGATGGCATGGGCCATCGGCCGCGCCCCGGCAAAGCCAGCCATGGCAGGATCGCCGGATGCTGCCGCGACATGCTTCCCAAAGCTTCGCGCCCACAGCCTCTCGCCGTCTTGCTCATGGCTCAAGACCTTGCCGTCTTCCAGAGAAAGACCACACTTGATGTTCGAAATTCACCGCGAAGAGCTCAACTGGGCCGGGCGCAAGCTCGTGCTCGAAACCGGACGCGTTGCCCGCCAGGCCGATGGCGCCGTGCTCGCGACCTATGGAGAGACGACCGTGCTCGCCACTGTCGTCTCCACAAAATCGCCGAAACCCGGCGTCGATTTTTTCCCGCTCACCGTCAATTATCAGGAAAAGGCTTTCGCCTCCGGCCGCATTCCCGGCGGTTATTTCAAGCGCGAAGGTCGCCCGACGGAACGTGAGACGCTGACGTCGCGTCTGATCGATCGGCCAATCCGGCCGCTCTTCCCCGAGGGCTATCGCAACGACACGCAGGTGATCGCGACGGTCCTGTCCTACGATCTCGAAAATGATTCCGACATCCTCGCCTTGGTCGCGAGTTCGGCCGCGCTGACGCTTTCAGGCATTCCCTTCATGGGCCCGGTCGGTGCCGCGCGCGTCGGCTACATCAATGGCGCGTTGAAGGTCAATCCGACGCTCGAAGAGATGAAGGACTCAAGCCTCGATCTCGTCGTCGCCGGCACGGGCGATGCGGTGTTGATGGTCGAATCGGAAGCGAAGGAGCTTTCCGAAGCGACCATGCTCGAAGCCGTGATGACCGGCCACCGCGGTTTCCAGCCGGTGATCAATGCGATCATCCGGCTCGCTGAGAAAGCGGCGAAGGAGCCGCGCGATCTCGCCATCGCCGATCACAGCGCCGCCGAAAAAGCGGTGAGCGATATCGCCGAAGCCGAATTGCGCCAAGCCTATAAAATCACCGCCAAGCAGCAGCGCTACGATGCGGTCGATGCGGTCAAGGCGAAAGTCACGGCGGCGCTCTTTCCGGAAGGGCAGGATCCGAAGTTCACCAAAGAAGAAGTCGGCCATGTGTTCCATGATCTGCAAGCGAAAGTCGTGCGCTTGAATGTTCTCGATACGGGCACACGGATTGACGGCCGCGACCTGAAGACGGTGCGGCCCATCGTTGCGCAAGTCGGTGTCCTTCCGCGCACCCATGGCTCGGCGCTCTTCACCCGCGGCGAGACGCAGGCGCTTGTCGTTGCGACGCTCGGCACGGGCGAAGACGAGCAATATATCGACAGCCTCGACGGCACCTATAAGGAGCGCTTCCTGCTCCATTATAATTTTCCGCCCTATTCGGTGGGCGAGACGGGCCGCATGGGTTCGCCCGGCCGGCGCGAAATCGGCCATGGCAAGCTCGCTTGGCGCGCCATTCGTCCGATGTTGCCGACGGCGGCGGAATTCCCCTACACGATCCGCGTCGTCTCCGAGATCACCGAATCGAACGGCTCATCTTCAATGGCCACCGTCTGCGGCTCTTCGCTCGCGCTGATGGATGCCGGCGTGCCGCTGAAGCGGCCGACGGCGGGCATCGCCATGGGCCTCATCCTCGAAGGCACGCGTTATGCGGTGCTCTCCGACATTCTGGGTGATGAAGATCATCTCGGCGACATGGACTTCAAAGTCGCCGGCACCGAAGAGGGCGTGACCTCTTTGCAGATGGACATCAAGATCACCGGCATTAATGAAGAGATCATGCGCGTCGCCCTCGGCCAGGCCAAGGACGGGCGCCTGCATATTCTTCACGAGATGGCGAAAGCCTTGACGAGCGCGCGCGCTGAACTCGGCGAATTCGCACCGCGCATCGAGACGATGAAAATCCCGACCGACAAGATCCGCGAAGTGATCGGCACCGGCGGCAAGGTGATCCGCGAGATCGTCGAAAAGACCGGCGCCAAGATCAACATCGAAGACGACGGCACGGTGAAGATTGCGTCGTCCGACGCCAATTCGATCAAGGCGGCGATCAACTGGATCAAGTCGATCGCCAGCGAGCCGGAAGTCGGACAAATCTACGACGGCACGGTGGTGAAGGTCGTGGACTTCGGCGCCTTCGTGAACTTCTTCGGCTCGAAGGACGGCCTCGTCCATATTTCGCAGCTCGCCAAAGGCCGCGTCGCCAAGACAAGCGATGTGGTGAAGGAAGGCGACAAGGTGAAAGTGAAGCTCTTGGGCTTCGATGATCGCGGCAAGGTGCGCCTCTCGATGCGCGTTGTCGATCAGCAGACGGGCGAAGACCTCGAAGCGAAAGAAAAGTCAGAGGCCAACGAAGCCCAAGGCTAGAGCGCGCGATGCCGAAGAGTTGAAGACTCTTCGGCTCAAATCCTGCTGCGAAGACGAGGAATATGACTTGGCGCGGCAAAGGCTGCGCTAGGCACGCCTCCTAATGTCCTTATTTCATCTCTACAGCTGAGATGAACGAGGATATGAGGGGATATACAGCATGCGTTCGAAAGTGTTGAAGTTGGTGCCCATCGCGGCGGGCGCGTTCATTGGCGCGGTGTTCGCTCTGCCGGCAGCGGCAGACGTCCATCATCATTGGCATCATCATTATCATCACGTCGCCTACGGCAATGACCGTCCTCTGACCGTGCGCGGCAGATATCGTGAAGCGCCCGATCCCTATAGCGGGCAGGCCGCGATTGTCACCGCGCCCAACGCCGTGGCCGCAACCGTCGTCGGCCTGCCATTCCGCGTGGCGGGCTCTGTGTTCCCTTATCAAGGCAACTCGCCGCTCGTCGTGATCGGCGTTCCCGTCCATGTCGCGGGACAAGTCGCGGAGTTCCCGTTTTATGTGGTTGGCAGCGCCTTCGGCGCGCCGCCGCCGAACAGCGTCTATTATTGATCGGCTTATGAATGCGCAGCGCATCGGAGCATCCGATGCGCTGCTGCGGCTTTCGTGCGTCTAGCGCAAATCTGAAGATGAGAGATCCCAATCCGCGGGCCGGCCTTCCGGCGCGGGGTTTTGGTCGTCGCGCGTCGTCGGTTGCCGCGGCGCCGAATCGTAATTGTAATTCGTCGGCCGTTGATCGTAATCGGCCGCCGCATGCTGCGGCTGATACGGCCGATAGTCTGCACCGGGCGCGGGCTGCTGCGTTTGGTAAGACTGATACGGGCGGTAGTCTGAACCGGGCGTTGATTGTTGCGTCTGATAAGACTGATACGACTGATAAGTGGAACTGCGCGCCGCCTGCTGCGGCCGGTAAGACTGATTGGCTTGATAGGGCTGATAATCCGCGCCAACGGCGCCTTGCTGATAAGGCCGATAGGCGGAGCCCGGCACGGGCGGCGCCGCATGATAGGCCGAGTTCACGATCGGCGCCGGTACGGCCGCATCGAGATCGCCGCCCGGCGCATGCAAGGCAAGCGCTTGCGCATTGGCGGCGCCGGCCTGCGAAATATCGAGATCGTCATCGAGCGGCGGCGGCTCCGGCAAACCATCCGGCGGGTGATCGTTGACCGGGATCGTCTCGATCTCCGGCCGGCAGACGCGGCGCGGACCGGTCGACGTATCGCCGCGCATCGCGAGATCGACGTGAATGTGGTTGTAGTGAAAAATATTGTAGCCGGGTCCCAGCACAGTAGTGAAGGTGGAACACGCGCCGCCGTGCACGTCGCGCAGAAAAGCCTCGGAGGCGGGATCGCCGTGAAACCAGTCGCGAACGACGGTGATGATGCGCCCGTCTGAAAGACGAAAGCCACTGATGTCGATCGCATTGCCGAAAGCATGTTCCGAGAGGCGCGCGCCGGCCATCCCGTTGATGCCGCGGCAGCTATAAGAGCCCATGCTCATGATCTCGACGACGCGCGCACCAAACCGCGCTTGCGCGGCGGGCTCGACAACATCGCGCACCCAATTGTTCAGCGCCGCGATCATCGGGCAATCAAGCGTATAGCTGCTGTCGAACGTCACTTCGCCATCGAGCAGCGCCGTCACTTTGAAAGGCTGCGTCAGCCCGCAGATGCCGGGTCCGTCGATCGCAGATACTGGCTGGACATAGGCGGAGGGTTGAACGAGGCGCTGCGCCATGCATGCGTCCTCGGCCTGGGTCCGCCAAGCAGGCCGCCGCGCCTGCCCGAAGTCCGAGCAGCCCGCGAGCAGAACGAGTGGGGCCGCGACAACGGCCAATGGCAGAACGCGACGCGCCATCGGCTAAAATTGTGCGAAATGTGTTAAGTGCCCTTAAAATAACGAGGTTAACGAGCCGCCCGCGCCTCGGCATGTCGACTGCACAGACGGCGCCGTGAGATTGTCGTCAATTCCATCTTAAGATCGCGCCGGCTCCGCGATCGGGCGCCTTCGATTTCGCTTGGTGCATTGACATGGCCCGTGCTGCTGAATTGACCGTTCCATCCTTGATACCGCCCGTGATGCCGGGTCTCGTATGGGCCTTTCGAATCCATGCTGATGGGGTTCCCGAGCCTTTGCCCGTCGATGGGCCGATCGACATGCATCACGACGGCTGGCTTTGGCTTAATT
>JBEKNV010000007.1:0-82623 GCA_049522395.1 Methylovirgula sp. | reverse complement strand
GCATGCCCGAGTTCGACCTTTGAGAAAGTCCAAGTCGGCAATAGCCGACTTGGATGCGGGAGAAGGAAGCCGCAAAACACGATGCGCGTCGACCTCTTCGATTTCGATCTGCCGGCCGAGCGCATCGCGCTTCGCCCGGCCGTGCCGCGCGACGCCTCACGCTTGCTCGTCGTCGATCCGAAAGCCGATCCGCCCTTCGAAGACCGCATGATCCGCGATCTGCCGGGGCTCTTGCGCCCCGGCGATTGCCTCGTCGTCAACGACACAAAAGTCATTCCGGCGCGTCTCGAAGGCAGCCGCCGTCGCGGCGAGACGCGGGCCAAGATCGAAGTTCTGTTGCACCACCGCCAATCGGAGAATGAATGGCGCGCCTTCGCCAAGCCGGCGAAGAAATTGAAAAAGGGCGACGTCATCGCCTTTGGCCCCGAAGACAAGCCTTCGCTTGAAGCTGGGGTTGAAGGCGAGCACAGCGCCGGGGAAGTCAATCTTCTCTTTTCAAAGTCCGGCACAATGCTCGATCGCGCGATCGACGATCTCGGGCAAATGCCGCTGCCGCCCTATATCGCCGGCAAGCGCGCCGCGGATCAAAGCGACAGAGCGGACTATCAGACCCTCTTCGCGCACCAAACGGGCGCGGTCGCGGCGCCGACAGCGAGCCTGCATTTTACCCCGGCGTTGGTCGATGCCATTCTCGCGCGCGGGGCGAAGATCGTTTCCGTCACGCTCCATGTCGGGGCCGGCACCTTCCTGCCCGTCAAAGCCGACGACACAAAGGCGCATCACATGCATGCCGAATGGGGCGAGGTGAGCGAGGCAACCGCAGATGTGATCAATGCCGCCCGCGCCGCGGGCGGACGCATTATCGCCGTCGGCACGACTCCCTTGCGACTGCTCGAAACAGCCGCGCGCGATGATGGTACCATCGCTCCCTTTGCAGGCGAGACCAGTATTTTCATCACGCCCGGCTATCGCTTCAAAGCCGTCGATCTCTTGCTCACCAATTTTCATTTGCCGCGGTCGACGCTTTTCATGCTTGTCTCGGCGTTTTCCGGGTTAGAGACGATGCAAAAAGCCTATCGCCACGCGATTGCAGAAAACTATCGCTTCTACAGCTATGGCGATGCCTGCCTGCTCTATCCGGCGGAGGCGCGGAATTGAGCGCGGGCTTTCATTTCGACGTCAAAGCCTCCGACGGCTCCGCGCGCGCCGGGGAAATTTCGACACCGCGCGGAAATATTCGCACGCCCGCTTTCATGCCGGTCGGCACGGCGGCAACCGTCAAGGCCATGCATCCGGAAGCGGTGCACGCGCTCGGCGCCGACATCGTTCTCGCCAACACCTATCATTTGATGCTGCGCCCGGGCGCGGAGCGTATCGCGAGCCTCGGCGGCCTCCATCAATTCATGAACTGGCCGTGGCCGATCCTCACCGATTCCGGCGGCTTTCAGGTGATGTCGCTGGCCAAGCTCCGCAAGGTCGGTGAAGACGGCGTCACCTTTCAATCGCATATCGATGGCTCGCGCCATCAGCTTTCGCCCGAACGCGCGATGGAGATCCAACGCCTGCTTGGCTCCGACATTCAGATGCAGCTCGACGAATGCGTGCGGCTGCCCGCGCCCGAAAGCGAGGTCGAGCGCGCGATGCTGCTCTCATTACGCTGGGCCGAGCGCAGCAAAAAAGCTTTTGGTACGCAACCTGGCCGCGCATTCTTCGGCATCGTGCAGGGCGGCGTTTCCACCAAGCTCAGAAAGGCGAGCGCCATCGCTCTCGCCGAGATGGATTTCGACGGCCATGCGCTGGGCGGCCTCGCGGTCGGCGAGCCGCAGGAGAGCATGCTGGCGACAATCGAAGCGACGCTGCCTTTTCTGCCCGATACGAAGCCGCGCTATCTCATGGGCGTCGGCAGCCCCGACGATCTTCTCGAAGCGGTGCGGCGCGGCGTTGATATGTTCGATTGCGTGATGCCGACGCGCGCCGGCCGCCACGGTCTCGTCTATAGCCGCTTCGGTCGCATCAATTTGCGCAATGCCAAACATGCGGAAGACTCCAACCCAATCGATCCGCAATCGCCCTGCCTCGCCGCGCGCACCTATTCGCGCGCCTATCTGCATCATCTCGTCAAGGCGGGCGAGATTCTTGGCATGATGCTGCTGAGCGAAATCAATCTCGCCTATTACGAAGCGCTGATGGCGGATATTCGCGCGGCGATTGCGAAACGCGGCTTCGCGGATTTTGCCATGGCGACGAAAGAAGCGTGGGAGATCGGCGAAGCGGGAGACGCTTTGGGCGATCTCACCGACTGAGGCTCCAGAGCGAAGGCAAAGAAAAAGGCGAGGCCGGCACTTCGCCACGCCTCGCCCTCTTCACTCCCGCGTCCTTGATCCTTCCTCTCGGTCTTCCTTCTTGACGAAGGCGCGCTCAGTGCGGCGCTGGACCAGAGAAGGAGGCGTCCTCCCACGACTTGGACTGTATGCACACCTCAGAAAGCCGAGATGGCCCCTTCGGATGGCTGCGAACACTTAGCTTACGCGTGACGCATTGTCACGCCGCGATGAAGCGATTTGCCGCAAAAAAAAATTTGTCCGAACGCTTTTTGATCGCTGATTTTCAAGCATGTCCGGCAATAAGGTAAAAATACCTTACACCGATGCATCTCTCCTATGGCGGAGCGGCAAAGCGAGATCGTCCGCGCAATTCCCATACCCCGCGCGCCGCGAAAATAGGCCCTGCGCGCCGAGCGCTCTGTGCTAAATCTGTGGTTCTTCTGTGAGATCACGCGCCCTCCCCGCCGCACGCGAACGGCGCAAGCGATCTCCCAAGCGACGTCCAAGCGACGTCATTGACGCGGAACCGCCAGGCCCATGGACCAGACCAATCCTTCCCCGCTTCCCAATCCGGCCGAGGCAGCGCCACGGGCAACCGGGATCGGGGCGCGAATCCGCAACTGGTTTCTGACCGGGGTGGTCGTGGCGGGACCGCTCGCCATCACGCTCTATCTCGTCTGGTGGTTCGTCGATACGGTCGACAACTGGGTGAAGAAGATCGTCCCCATCCGGTTGCCCTTTGAGCTGCCGGGCTTTGGCGTCGTCTTCGCCTTTCTCGGCCTGACGCTCCTCGGATTTCTCGCCGCCAATCTGGCCGGCCGGACTTTGATCGCGCTCGGCGAAGCCATCCTCGATCATATGCCGGTCATTCGCTCGATCTATAAGAGCGTAAAGCAAATCTTCGAGACTCTCTTCTCGCGCAATGGGACTTCGTTCCGCAAAGTCGGGCTGATCGAGTTTCCCAACAAAGGCATGTGGACGCTCGTCTTCATCTCCGCGCCGCCGCCGGAGCAGGTCGCACATGGCCTCCCGACGCGCGAGGCTTATCTCTCCGTCTTCCTGCCCTGCACGCCCAATCCGACTACGGGTTTTTATTTCTTCTTGCCAGCGCGCGACGTCATCGAAGTCGCGCTGAGCCCCGACGCCGCGGCGAAACTCATCATGTCCTGCGGCGTCATTCAGCCGGATGCTCTGCCCATCGTGACGTCATCCTTGGAGGCGACGAAAGAGCCGAAGCCGCTCGAGGAAGACGCGGCGTGAGAGGGGCATATTCATCTCCGGCCTTTGCCGACGCGCGCTGACGCCATGGCCGTCTATACCGAAGTCTCCGATACCGATCTCGAAGCTTTCTTGGCCGACTATGATCTCGGCCGGCTGCTCGCCTTCAAAGGCATTGCCGAAGGCGTAGAGAATTCGAATTTCTTTCTCCACACCGAATCGGGTTCCTTCATTCTGACGCTCTACGAAAAGCGCGTCGCCGCCGCCGATCTGCCCTTCTTTCTCGATCTGATGGAGCATCTCGCGGAGCATGGGCTCAATTGTCCGCTGCCGGTGAAAACCAAAGCCGGCGATCTCCTCGGGAAGCTCGCCGGAAAGCCCGCTGCCATCGTGACCTTTCTCGATGGCGTCTCAAGCCGCAGGCCGAGCGCCACCCAATGCGCGGCGCTGGGCGAAGCGCTGGCACGGCTGCATCGGGCGGGCGCGGATTTTTCTGGGCGACGTGAGAATGCCCTGTCGCTCTCGGCATGGCCGGTCCTTTACGATCAGGCGAAGGACGGCGCCGAACGCGTCCAGCTGGGCCTCGGCGCGCTGGTCTCGGAAGAACTGGCCTATCTCGAAGCGCATTGGCCGCGCGATCTGCCGCAAGGCGTGATCCATGCCGATCTCTTTCCCGACAATGTCCTCTTTCTCGGCGAAAGGGTTTCGGGCCTCATCGATTTCTATTTCGCCTGCAACGATGCGCTCTCTTACGATCTCGCGATTTGTCTCAATGCCTGGTGTTTCGAGCCCGATATGGCGTTCAACATCACTAAGGGCATGGCGCTGATCAATGCTTATGAAACGATCCGCCGGCTGACAGACGCGGAGATCGCTACACTCCCCGTGCTCGCGCGCGGCTCGGCGCTCCGCTTTGCACTGACGCGGCTCGTCGATTGGCTGAACGTGCCGCCGGGCGCGCTCGTCAAACCGAAAGATCCGCTCGATTATGTGAAGCGTCTTCGCTTCCACCAAAAGCTGACGAGCGCGCGGGAATTGGGGTTGCTGCGGTGAGCGAACGCGTCGAAATATGGACGGACGGCGCCTGCTCGGGCAATCCCGGCCCTGGCGGCTGGGGCGCTGTTCTCGTCTATGGCGGGAAAAACAAAGAACTCTCCGGCGGCGAGGGAGCGACGACGAACAATCGCATGGAGCTGATGGCGGCCATTCAAGCGCTCGAAGCGCTAACGCGTCCTTGCGACGTCGATCTCTATACGGATTCTGCCTATCTCAAGGGCGGGATTACGAGCTGGCTTGCGTCCTGGAAACGCAATGGCTGGCGCACCGCCGACAAAAAGCCGGTCAAAAATGTCAAACTCTGGCAAAGGCTCGAAGAGGCAACGAAGCCGCATAGGATCGAATGGCATTGGGTCAAAGGCCATGCCAACGACGAAATGAACGAGCGCGCCGACGAACTTGCCCGCTTCGGCATGCGGCCTTTTCTGATCGAGCGGGCCGCGCGCGTGAGCGAAGCGTCGGACGACGAATAGATCAGATCTGCTTCAGCAGCGTGTCGGCGCCGGAGGTTTCGGCCTTGCCGACCGAATCTTCGATGTTCAGCCTTTTCACAATGCCATTATCGACGAGCATCGAATAGCGCTGCGAACGGATGCCAAGGCCGCGGTCGGTCAAGTCGAGCGTCAGGCCCAACGCCTTGGCGAATGCGCCGCTGCCATCGGCTAAAAATTTGATCTTTCCGCCGGCGCCCGAATGCTTTGACCAGGCATCCATGACGAAGACATCGTTGACGGCGACGACGACGATCTCGTCGATCCCCTTGGACTTGAATTCTGCCGCGTGTTCTATGAAGCCCGGCAGATGGTTCATGCTGCATGTGGGGGTGAACGCGCCAGGCACGGCAAAGAGAACGACCTTGCGGCCTTTGAAGATTTCCGACGTCGTCACCGGCGCCGGCCCGTCCGGCGTCATCACGGTGAATGTGGCATCGGGCAATGGATCTCCGACTTTGATCGACATGAACGCTCCTCGCATCAAGACTGACCGGCATACCGCAGCGCGCCAAACTAGTGCAGTTCAAGCAGTCGGTGAAGCCGGAAAGAGCGTGGCCGTCTATTTCGCCTGCGCGCCCGCGGGCATGATCAACGGCACGTTGAATTCATAAGATTTGTCCGCGCCCGCGATCGTCAACCGCACGTCGACATGTGTCTCTTTTGCCGGGACTTCGGCCGCCGTCAGAGTGAAGGTGTTTTCGGCCGCCTTATGCGTGTCAAACGCCCAGCCTTCGGGCGCTTCGGCAAAGAGATCGACAGCGGCCGGCTTGCCATGCCACTTGACCGTCCATTGCGGTTTGGCTTGGCCCGGCTCAACGTCAATCGTCACTTTGCGCGCGACATCCGAGGCAGCCAACGGCACGGGGACGAGCACGAGTGCCTCTTCGATTGCAGCGCGATAGGGACTTTCGCCGCTTTGCGGCAATAACAATTCGACATTCGCTTTCGCCGGAATGCAGATGCGGTCGCAGATCGCATAATTCAGCGTCATCACCAGGCGCGCGGGTTTCGTTTTGTCGGATAGAACGACATGAATCGGGAAGACAACGCCGCCGCGATAGGCGAAAGCCTCAAGCCCTGCCTCATCGAGCCGGCTCGGCGCGGGATAGAGCACATCCGCCCGCGCGACATTGTCCGATCCGACAAAGGAAAATACCGGCGGCACGCCGGCTTCGCCCGGTTCGCGCCAATAGGTGATCGCTTGACCCGCGAGCTTGATCTCCGCGGCGGCGTCATAGCTGCCATCGACAGGCGCGCGCGCAATGAGTCGCACTTGCCCTGCCCCATCAGCTTGCGAAGTCCAGGGGCTCGCAAAAGAATCGGCGTCTGCCCCATTTGGATCGGACTCCGCCGGCAGGGCCGCAAGACAAAAAAAGCTGCTCAAAAGTAGCGCAGCAGCAACAGTGGACTGGC
This sequence comes from Methylovirgula sp., assembly GCA_049522395.1. GTDB lineage: Bacteria > Pseudomonadota > Alphaproteobacteria > Rhizobiales > Beijerinckiaceae > Methylovirgula. The sequence goes on along the minus strand of JBEKNV010000007.1, from coordinate 76,118 downwards.
AAAACGGAGTGTTCGACACCAACATATCAACAGGGCGCGTCGCGAAAGCCGCGCGCGCTTTGGTGCTGGAAGGACTTTTGCATAGAATCGCCATAGAATGACGCGGTCCCGTCAGTGGCTCAGAGTTGTCTCGCATCCAAAAATGCCAAAAGTAGCGATTTCTCTTTTGGCGCCGATCTGTCTTATCATAGCTGAGGCACCGACGAGGCGCGGACAATGGCATCGAGAAAGCCCAAAGGCGAAGCAGAGTACGAAGATAAGCCCCGGGGCTATCTCGACGGCCAGCTCCTGCTCGCCATGCCCGGCATGCCAGATGATCGTTTCGCCCGTTCCGTGATCTATGTCTGCGCCCATTCGGATGAGGGCGCGATGGGGATTATCATCAACAGGCCGGCCCCGACCGTCAAATTCCCGGAGCTGCTCGTTCAACTCGAAGTGATCGCGCCGGATGAAGCGATCCGTCTGCCGCCGACCGCCGGCTCCGTGCCCGTGCTCAAGGGCGGCCCCGTCGAGACCGGACGCGGATTTGTGCTGCACTCCAATGATTTCTATATCGACAATTCGACTCTGCCGATCGACAGCGCCGTCTCGCTCACCGCAACGATCGATATTCTTCGCGCCATCGCGCGCGGCTCGGGGCCGGGCCGCGCCGTGCTCGCTCTCGGCTATGCCGGCTGGTCGCCCGGTCAATTAGAAGAAGAGCTGCAACAGAATGGCTGGCTCACCTGCCCGGCCGATTCCTCGCTCATCTTCGACACGCCGCTCGAGGCAAAATATGAGAGCGCGCTGCGCAAGCTTGGAGTCAATCCGAGTTTCCTATCGACCGATTTCGGCCACGCGTAATTATTATACGGCTACGCCGCAATCGTCGCCGCGCCGACAAGTTTGCGCGCGTCGCTGGCGCTGATCGGATGGCCGAAGAGATAGCCCTGCGCATATTCGCAGCCGAGCTGATAGAGCTCGATCGCATCGGATTCGGACTCCGCACCTTCGGCGACGACATCCATGCCGAGATCATGTGCCAAAGCGACGATCGAGCGCAAAATCACCGGGCGCGCTCCCTTGCCGTTCTGATGCACGAAGGAGCGATCGATCTTGATCGTATCGAAGGGGAAGCGCTGCAAATAAGAGAGAGACGAATAGCCGGTGCCGAAATCATCGAGCGAAAGGCCGGCGCCGAGATCGCGAATGCGGGTGAGCATTTGCGCCGCAAATTCGGGATTGTCCATCACCAGGCTTTCAGTCAATTCGAGTTTCAGCGTGCCATGCGCGACATGTCTGCGCGCCAAGACGGCTTTCACATCGTTCAACAGATCGTGGCGAAGCAACTGCCTTGAAGAGACGTTGACGCTCGCAAAGAGCGGCGGATTGACATCGAGCGCGCTTTGCCACGCTGAGAGTTCGCGCGCGGTACGATCCATCGCAAAAATACCGAGATCGATGATGATCCCCGTCTCTTCGGCGATCGGAATGAATTCCGCGGGCCCGAGCCGGCCGAGTTTGGGATGATCCCAGCGCAGGAGTGCCTCGAAACCTGCAACGGTGCGATCTTCAAGCCGAACGATCGGCTGGAAATAGACTTTCATCTCGCCGCGATCGAGCGCCCGCCTCAAATCGGCTTCGAGCGTAAGCCGGTCGGCGCCGAAGGTGCGCATCGAGGACCGGAAGACTTCGATGCGATTGCCGCCGACCCGCTTGCCGAAACGCGCAGCGATTTCAGCGTCATTCAGCATGTCTTCGGCCTTGGGATGCAGATGCGGATCGTAAAGCGCAATGCCGATCGAGGCCGAGAGCGGCACTTCCGTCTCGCCGAATGAGACCGGCGTCGAAACGGCGCGGCGGATAATATTGGCGAGCGCGATCACCTGATCGGTTTCCGATTCCGAGATCACGACGGCAGTGAATTGATCGCCGGAAATGCGCGCCAGCGTATCTTGCGGCCGCAGAATGCGCGTCAGCCTGCGCGCAACGGTCAGAAGGATCGAATCGCCTGCCGCCAACCCGATCGTTTCATTCACCTGCTTGAAGCGGTCGATGTCGATGCAAAGGACGGTCGGTCTGATCCTGCGTTCGGAGCCCGCGAGCATCAGCGCCGCGCCGAGCCGGTCGAAGAACAATTCGCGGTTTGGCAGGCCGGTCAGATTGTCATGCACGGCGTCATGGAGCAGCCGCTCCTGCGCGTTCTTTTTTTCCGTTACATCGGCGAGCGTGCCAACGACGCGAATGACTTCGCCGCCGTCATTGATGACGGGCCGCGCCTTCATGTGATACCAGAAATAATGGCCGTCCGCGGCGCGCAGGCGGAACTCCTGATTGATGCGGCCGCATTTCTGTTCCAGCATCGTATCGAGCGAGGTGCGATAGCGGTCGCGCTCGAAGGGATGCAGAAACTCCAACCATACCGATGCCGGACCTTCGAGCTGGCCGCGCGCGAGCCCCAATTGTGCTTCTGCTTCCGGACTGAGATAGACGCGGTCGGAATCGACATCCCAATCAAAGATGATTTCGCCACTGCCTGTCAGCGCCAAAGCCTTGCGCTCCACATCGCTGATCGCACCTTGGGCGAGACCGCCGCTTGCGAAAGCGTTTTGCATGACCGTGAAGCCGATCAGCATGACAATGAGAACGAGACCGCCGATGAGCGCGGGTGAGACGAGATCATTGGTCAGCGCGCCGGTGACGGTGAAGCCCGCGGCGGTGATCCAGACGAGCAGCAGGAACCATGTCGGGATCAGCATCACCGCGCGGTCATAGCCGTGCGTCGAGAGATAAAGAACGAGGATGAATCCGACTGCACCGATGGCGCCCAAGGAGATGCGCGCGACGCCCGCCGCGATCGGTGCATCGAAAATCGCGAGCCCAACCAGGGCGACGAGGAAGGCGAGCCAGCCGAAGGCAACATGCGAGGCGCGCACATGCCAGCGGTTCAAATTGAGATAGGCGAAGAGGAAGACGAGAAGCGTTGCGGCCAGCGCCGTTTCCGCGCCGGCGCGCCATATTCGATCCGCATAGGGCGACGTGTCGAAAATCTTGCCCCAGAAGCCGAAGTCGATGCAGACATAGGCCAGCACCGACCAGGCAAGCGCCGCGGCGGCGGGAAAGATCACCGCGCCTTTGACGACGAAGACGATGGTAAGAAACAGCGCGAGAAGGCCGGCGACGCCGATGACGATGCCCTTATAAAGCGCGAGGCTCGTCACCTTGTCTTTATAGGCGTCGGGTTCCCACAGATAGAGCTGTGGCAGGTTCGGCGTTCTGAGTTCGGCGATATAGGTGACGGTGGTGCCGGGATCGAGCGTGAGGCGAAACACATCGGCGTCGGCGCTCTCAAGACGATCGGGCGGGAAGCCCTGGCTTGCGGTAATCGCCGAGACGCGCGTCGCGCCCAAATCCGGCCAGATGATTCCCGAGCCGACAAGCCGGAAATGCGGCGCCACAATCAGCCGTTCGATCTGGTCGCCCGTATCGTTGGTGAGCGCGAAGACGATCCAACTCGGATGGGTGCCGGGTTCGCGGGCGCGAATTTCGATGCGGCGCACGATGCCGTCCGAGCCCGGCGCGGTCGCAACCAGCAAGCGGTCGCCCTGCGAACTATAGCGCTCGATGGCTTTGGTGAGATCGATCGCCGGAGCATCGAGCGGAACGCGGATCGATTGGACCGCCAGCGCCGGCATCATGCTCGCGATGAAGAAGAGAAGCCCGAGCGCCATGGCCCGCTGAACGGCGGCGAACCATCCTTTTCTTCGTGAGCCGAACAACGTCTTCAGAGTGAAACCGAGCTCCCTCGCCACATCTCGCGATCAAGGCGACATTCGCCTGCGAAAAAGCGCAAAACGCCGGCCCGGTGCAATCGCATGGATCGGCTCGATCGGCAGATGCCTCGGCCCAATACGGGCAAAAAAGTGGATCATTTTGCGACCGCATAAGGCTGCGGCCACCGGACCCTCCTCGCACTCGTAAGGCCTATAATTGCCAAGAGCAAGGCGGAAAGCCAATCAAAACGGCCTGTCGAATCAAATCACTCGGCAATCGCCATGTTTCGTGCTGCAAATGTTCTGGGAGGTCCTACGCGCGCTCGCGACGCGGCATTCTAAGCGGCAATGGGTCCGTATCCAAAAGCGCGTAGAGCAGATGATCCTGCCAAACGCCGTTGATGCGCAGATAGGCACGCGCGAAGCCTTCGCGCTTGAATCCAATCCGCTCCAAAAGTCTGACCGAGGCCTCATTATGCGGCAGGCACGCCGCCTCGATTCGATGCAGCCGTAGAATCGTGAAGGCATATCCGGTGACCGCGCGCACCGAGCGCGACATCAACCCCATGCCGGCATAGGGCGCGCCCATCCAATAGCCGAGCGTCGCCGATTGCGCGACGCCGCGCTTGATCTGGCCGAGCGTGAGACCGCCGACGAGTGTGTCGCTGCCGTCTCGGAAAATCAGAAAGGGATAGGATTCGTCGTTCTCGATCTCTTGCGCGTGACGCCGCAAACGTCTGCGGAAGGCGGGGCGCGAGAGATCATCGCCCGGCCATGTCGGCTCCCATGGCGTGAGAAACGCGCGGCTGCGTTCGCGCAGCGCCGCCCAGGCCTCATAGTCACGCATTTCGGGCGGCCGCAGATAGACCCCTTCGCCGCGCACGAAGTTGATCGAGTCATTGGACGGACCCAACCGGAACAGCGCCAAATTCGTCTCCCCCTCAGCCCTCTCAGCCCGTTCGCAGACGCTCAGCGACACGGTCCGGCGAATAGACTTTCCCGACGGGTCCCACCGCGGCGACCGTCGGCGCCGAGGCAAGCGCCTTGGCCCCGGCCCGGCGGATCTCTTCGATCGTCAATTTGTCGATTTTGTCGATCATTTCGGCCCGCGTCAAAACCCGCCTGAAAGCCAGCGTCTGCCGGGCGATTTGTTCGGCCCGCGCGGAGGCTGATTCGAAAGCCGTGAGCAGCGAGACCTTCAATTGCGCTTTCGAGCGGTGGACCTCGGCTTCGGTTAGATCGTCTGCCGCTTTGGCAAGGCAATCGAGCGCGACAGGCATCAATTCGGCGATCTGTTTGCCGCCCGTCGCCGCGTAGAAGCCGAAGAGCCCGCTGTCCGAATAGCCCCAATGGAAACTATAGACGGAATAGGCGAGCCCGCGCTTCTCGCGAACCTCCTGAAAGAGCCGCGAGGACATGCCTCCGCCGACCGCATTCGAGAAGACATGCAGCGCATAGTGATCCGGCGCCGAGAATCCCGCGCCTTCAAAGCCGATGACGATATGCGCCTGCTCGAGACGCCGCTGCAGGCGCTTCTCGCCGCCAATATAACGGGCCGGCGCCGCGGCCTCAGTGGGCGCGACGGGAAGTGGCGCAAAGGCTTTTTCGACCGCCCCCGCGATTTGCGCGTGATCGACTGCGCCCGCTGCGCCAATCACCATCGCGCCCGCGCGATAACGATCGGCGAGATAGGTGGCGATGCGCTTACGATCGAAGGAGCGCACATTCTCGGGTGTCCCTAGAATCGGCCAGCCGATCGCTTGGCCCGGAAAGGCCGCTTCGTTGAAGAGATCGAAGACAAGCTCGTCCGGCGTATCTTCCGCGGCGCCAAGTTCTTGCAGGATCACGTCCTTCTCGCGTTCCAATTCCTCGGCGTCGAAGACGCTTTCGGTCAGAATATCGGCGAGAATATCGAGCGCCAGAGGAACATCGCCCGCAAGCACATGCGCGTAATAAGAGGTCTGCTCGGTGGCGGTCGCGGCGTTGAGATCGCCGCCCGCGGTCTCGATTTCTTCGGCGATGTCGCGCGCCGTCCGCCGCTTCGTGCCCTTGAACGCCATATGTTCGAGAAGATGCGATAGCCCATGCTCGCCGCGGCGCTCGTGGCGCGAGCCGGCGGCGACCCAGACGCCGAGCGAAGCGGTCTCGAGAGTCTCCATGCGGTCGGTCACGACCCGCAGGCCTGAAGGAAGCGTCGTCAGCTCCACGCTCATGACGCCGCCCTTCTCTGCCCCTGCATGATCTCACGGATATAGGATTCGATCTTCGCCTGATCGTTCGGCAGCCGGTCGAAATGCTCTGGCCGCTCGAAGAGATCGGCAAGATGCAGAGGCAGCGGCACGCTTTGTCCCGTCGCTTTCTTCACTGCCTCCGGGAATTTGGCAGGATGAGCGGTGGACAGCACAATCATCGGCGTTTCACTATCAAGGCTCTGTCTGCGGCGCGCAGCGGAGACGCCGACGGCGGTATGCGGATCGATCAGTCTTTCGGTGTCGCGATAGACGCGGTCGATCTCGTCGGTCGTCTCGCCCTCTTCGATTCGTTCGGCATCGAAATCCTGGCGGATTTTGGTGAGCGGACCCGCATCGAGGCTGAAGCTGCCCGATTGTTGCAGGCGTTCCATCAGGCGGCGGATGACGTTCGCATCGCGATCATGCACTTCGAACAGGAGACGTTCGAAATTGGACGAGATTTGAATGTCCATCGAGGGCGATTGCGTGGGGATGACCGAGCGCAATTCATAGCGCCCTGTCTCGAGCGTGCGCGCCAGAATATCGTTCTCATTCGTCGCAATAACGAGGCGATCGATCGGCAGACCCATCTTCTTGGCGATCCAGCCGGCCAGAATGTCGCCGAAATTTCCCGTCGGCACGGCAAAGGAGACAGGGCGATAAGGCGCGCCGAGCGCGACGGCGCTCGTGAAATAATAGACGATCTGCGCCGCGACGCGCGCCCAATTGATCGAATTGACACCGGCGAGCGGAAACTCCTCACGAAAGCTCTTGTGATTGAAGAGGCCCTTCACGATCGCCTGCGCATCGTCGAACGTGCCGTCGAGCGCGATGACATGAATGTTCTTATCCTCGACCGTCGTCATCTGCCGGCGCTGCACGTCGGAGACGCGCCCAAAGGGGTAAAGGATAAAGACATCGGCCTGCGCGAGGCCGCGGAAGGCTTCGATCGCCGCGGCGCCCGTGTCGCCCGAGGTCGCGCCGACGATCATCGCGCGCTCGCCGCGCTCTTCAAGCACATGCTCCATGAGCCGGCCGAGGAGCTGCATCGCCAGATCCTTGAAAGCAAGCGTCGGCCCATGAAAGAGTTCAAGCAGAAAGAGATTGTCGCCGATCTGCGAGAGCGGCGCGACCGCGACATGATCGAAGCGCCGATAGGCTTCGGCGAGCATGGATTCGAACGGCGCGCGGGCGATCGTCTCGCCCAGAAATGGCGTCATGACGCGCGCCGCAACCTCGCGATAGGGCCGGCCAGCGAAACCCGCGATCGTCTCGCGCGACAGCTGCGGATAGGCTTCGGGCAGATAAAGACCGCCATCCGGCGCAAGGCCGGCGAGTAGCGCACCGGTAAAGCTGAGCGCGGGCGCGCCGCCACGCGTCGAAATATAATTCACCACTGCTCCGCAAATCAGATGAAAGAGCCGATTGTGGCCGGGCTTAACATGAAAAAAGGGCCCGAGTGCGAGGTTTTTGCCGGGCGCAGGCGCAGTATTGAGCCCCGATGGCCGACGGGCCATCCGAACATTAAATCAAGGAAAACAAAATCTTAGAGCGCTTGCTTTCGCGCGGGCCGGAAGGTCGGCAGAGCGCAGTTAAGGCGAACGGTTGTCCTTAATCTTACGGATGAAGAAGGCCGCAAAGACACCAAGGAGCCCGACGGCGAAACCGAACCAGGTGAGCGCATAGTTCAAGTGATTGTTGGGGAGATCGCGCTCGGTCGTGCCGCCCCGCGGCCACCCTGTCGCGCCCTGAGTCGCGTCGGCATCGACATCGACGAGAAAGGGCGCGACGGGCGCGAGATGATCATGCGCTGCCATCAGCGCCGGATCGCCTGTAAAATATTCGCCCTTCTCCGGATCGTCGGCCGGCGTGAACGGACCGCGCCTTTGCGGCGGCCGCATCAGGCCTACGACACGAACCTCGCCGTCAGGTTCGCTACGATTGCGAATCTGCTGCACGAGCTCCGCCGGGACGAAGCCGCGATTGACGATCACATAAGCGCCTGAGGCGAGTTGCAGTGGTGTGAGAAAGAGATAGCCGGGCCCAACATCTTGCGGCCCCGAAGGCGTGAAGACGAGCGCGGTATCGGCATAGAGAAAATGGCCGCTCAATGCGACATGACGATAATCGTAGTCCTCGGACTTCAGTGCCGGCCATTCGGCGGGCGACGGCAAAGCGGTCGGCGCTCTATCGGCACGCGCAGCGATATTGGCGAGCAATCCTTCTTTCCAGGCAAGGCGGTGCAATTGCCAGACGCCGAGCGAGATCAGGATCGCGGTCGAGACGGCCGTGAAGAGCGTCGGCCAGAGCATCTGGCGCAACAGGCCGTGGCGCCGTGGCGATGGGATCGACGTCATGGCCAATTCTTTCCGCGCGACCGAATAGTCCAAAGGGCGCCCGAAAACCTCATGGCACTATGGTTCGAGACGGCCCTGCTCGGCCTTGTTTCGATATTGCAAAGCGACGAGAAGGCCCTTCATCGGCCGCAGAAGGCCGATGCAGACGACCACCGTGAGGGGCAGGAAAATGCTGAGGAGCACCCACATCGGCGGGTCGTAGGCGATTTCCATCCACATCGCGGCGCCCAGAACCACGAAGCCCGCAATCAGGATCACGAAGACGGCGGGACCGTCGCCCGCATCGGCAAAGGAATAGTCAAGGCCGCAGCCTTTGCAGCGGGGCACGAGCGCAATGAGCCCTGAGAACATTTTTCCACGGCCGCAGCGCGGACAACGGCCTAAGAGACCGGCCATATAGGGCGAGACGGGCGGATATTTCGGATCGGCGCTCATCTGCCTCTCAAAAAGAGCAAGGCGGCTTTCGCCGCCTTGTCTTTCACCTTCACGGTTCGATCGCGGCGCCCCACGAACCCCACACATAAATGCAGGAGAACAGGAACAGCCAAACCACGTCGACGAAGTGCCAATACCAGGCGGCGAATTCGAAGCCGAGATGTTGTTTCGGCGTGAATTGCCCGAGGAAGGCGCGCAACAGACAGACGCTCAAGAAGATCGTGCCGATGATCACATGGAAACCGTGGAAGCCGGTCGCCATGAAGAAGGTCGAGCCATAGATCGACCCTTTGAACGCGAACGGCGCGTGCGAATATTCATAAGCCTGAATGCAGGTGAAGCTGATGCCGAGCAGAATCGTCAGGATCAGACCCACCTTAAGGCCGTTGCGATTGTTACGAAGCAGCTCGTGATGCGCCCAGGTCACCGTTGTGCCCGAGGTCAACAAGATGAGCGTGTTGAGCAGCGGGAAATGCCAGGGATTGAGAACCTCGATGCCCTTTGGCGGCCAATGTCCGCCGGTGAAGGCGACGCGGGCATATTGGATCTTTTCGCCGGAGAACAGGCTGGCGTCGAAGAAAGCCCAGAACCAGGCGACGAAGAACATCACTTCCGACACGATGAACAGGATCATGCCGTAGCGATGGCTGATCTGTACGACGCGGGTGTGGTAGCCTTCGTATTCCGCTTCCTTGATGACGTCCGTCCACCATGACGCCATGATGTAGAGAACGAGCAGGAGACCGGCGCCGAAGATGTAGCTGCCGGCCTTCACGCCGAACCAGGGAATGCCCTTCATCCACAGAATGGCGCCAATGGCCATTGTGAAGGCGCCGATGGCGCCCAGAATGGGCCACGGGCTCGGATCGACGAGATGATAATCGTGGTTCGGTTTCGCGTGGACCTCAGCCATGACAGCCTTCCTCTTCCCCCCACGCGACCGGCACGCGGCGCGGTCGCGATCTAATCCTCGACTGCCGGATCGGATCAGAGCGATCCCTTCCAGCGTTCAACGCTTTTTACCCTCAACGGCGCGGAGCGCCAACTTCTCGAGCTGCCGCAGTGTGGCGCGGGCAGACCCTTCCCTTTGCCAATCTCTCCAGCTCAAAGACCGGAGACATTCGCTTTCGTATCGCCCTGCGCCGTCACCTTCGGACGGTTCACGGGATAGAATGTGTAGGACAAGGTCACCGTATCGACCCCGTCCATCGTCTTGTCCTTTTCAAGCGCGGGGTCGAGAAAGAAGACCACCGGCATGTCCGCCGTTTCATGTGGTCCCAAATGCTGGGTCGAAAAACAGAAACAGCTGATCTTGTCGAAATAGGCGCCGACCGCGTCGGGCGTCACATTGAACATCGCCTGCGCCGCGACCTCGTGGTCGCTGTTGTTGGTCACCTTGAAGAAGACGGTCGCCGTTTGGCCGGTCAGCAGGCTGATCTGCGGCTGATCGGGCGTGAAGTTCCAGGCAAGCCCGCGACCGACATTGGCATCGAAGCGAACGACGAGCGTACGCTTGCCGCGGATCGTCGGCGCGGCTTTGGCGATATGGGGGGTGCCGGCAAAGCCGGTGCGGGCGCAGAAGAGACGATAGAGCGGAACGGCGGCGAAGGACATGCCGAGCATGAGAACGGCCGTCAGTACGACCGCGCCGGCAATGAGCCCGCCTCCCTTTTTCGCCTTCATTCCCCCTGGCTGCAACACAGTTATCCTTTTCCGTCACATTGGCGAGCGCAGAACGCCCGGGCCGAGCTTGGCGATCGTCACGACATAAAAGAGCAGGACGAAAAACCCGACAGCGAGGCCGATGGCGATGTTGCGCTGGCGCCGGCTCTTCTGCTGTTCGGGCGTCAGGGTCACGCCTTGCATGTCCTTGTCGACGCTCATCACCGCAGCATTCCCATGATCAGCGTGATGACGCGTTCGCTCAGCAGTTCGGCAAAAAGCAGGAAGAGATAAAGAATCGAAAAGCCGAAAAACTTTTTGCAATTGCGATCCGCCTGCGGCCCGGTGCGGACGCGATAGACGCGAAAGGCAAAGGCGATGAAGACGGCGCCGAGCGTGACGGAAAGCACGCCGTAAACGGGCGACGCGATGCCCAGCAAGAAGGGCGCAACGCCAAGCGGCGCGAGGACGAGGCTATAGAGCAGAATTTCGAGCCGCGTATGATCCGCGCCTTTGACATTCGGCATCATCGGGATACCGGCGCGGTGATAATCGCCAGCGCGCACCAGCGCGAGCGCCCAGAAATGCGGCGGCGTCCAGACGAAGATGATGGCGAAGAGAATGAGGCAGGCGAGGCTCGGTTCACCGGTTGCGGCGACATAGCCGACGATGGGCGGAAAAGCCCCTGCCGCGCCGCCGATGACGATGTTCTGCGGCGTCGCCCGCTTCAGCCACATCGTATAGACCACGACATAGAAGGAAATCGTGAAGGCGAGCAGCGCCGCCGCCAGCCAATTCGCCACCACGCCGAGCGTGAACACAGCCAGAAACGCCAGGGTCAAGCCGAAGGCGAGCGCCTCCTGCCCCGTGATCTTGCCGGTCGGGATCGGACGCCGGCAGGTCCGCTGCATCACCGCGTCGATGTCGGCGTCGTACCACATGTTGAGCGCGCCGGAGGCGCCGGCGCCGACAGCAATGGCGAGCAGCGAGGCAAAGCCCACGACCGGATTGACAGGATGAGGCGCGATCAGAAGCCCGGTTAGTGCCGTGAAGACGACGAGCGACATGACACGCGGCTTGAGCAGCGCGATATAGTCGCCTGGGCTCGCAACGGAAATCGCGACGGGCGTCGCCATCGCATCATTGCTGTTCCCGACAAAACTCATTGCACGGCCCGTTTCATCAGAAGAGCGCCCTCACGCCACGAGTCAACGGGGAACGGCCTTCGCCGTTCCCGCGACTCGCCACTGCCCGTCAATGGCTCGAGCCAGTGATGCGGGGCAGAGTTTCGAAGGTGTGAAACGGCGGCGGTGAAGACACGCTCCATTCCAAGGTCGTCGCACCCACGCCCCAGGGATTGTTGCCGGCGAGCCGCTTCTTCGCGAAGGCGTCGGCGATGACATAGAAGAAGAGCACCACGCCGGCCGCCGAGATATAGGCGCCGTAGGACGAGACCTCGTTCCACAGAGAGTAAGCGTCGGGGTAGTCGATATAGCGGCGCGGCATCCCGGCAAGCCCGAGGAAGTGCTGCGGGAAGAAGGTGAGATTCACGCCGACGAACATCAGCCAGAAATGAATCTTGCCGAGCGTCTCATTGTAGAGATAGCCGCTCATCTTCGGGAACCAGTAATAGAACCCGGCGAAGAGCGCGAAGACCGCGCCGAGCGACAGCACGTAATGGAAGTGCGCGACGACGAAATAGGTCTCGTGCAGACTGCGATCGACGCCCGCGTTGGCAAGCACGACGCCCGTGACGCCGCCGACGGTGAACAGGAAGATGAATCCCGTCGCCCACAGCATCGGCACGCGGAACGAGATCGAACCACCCCACATGGTCGCGATCCAGGAGAACACTTTCACGCCGGTCGGCACCGCGATCACCATGGTCGCGAAGACGAAATAGCGCTGCGTGTCGAGCGACAGGCCGACCGTGTACATGTGATGCGCCCAGACGAGGAAGCCGACGACGCCGATCGCGACCATGGCATAAGCCATGCCGAGATAACCGAAGACGGGCTTCTTCGAGAAGGTCGCGATGACCTGGCTCACCATGCCGAAGCCGGGAAGAATGAGGATGTAAACTTCCGGATGACCGAAGAACCAGAAGAGATGCTGGAACAGGATCGGATCACCCCCGCCGTTCGGATCGAAGAAAGTGGTGCCGAAATTGCGGTCCGTCAAAAGCATGGTGATGGCGCCGGCGAGCACCGGCAGAGACAGCACCAGCAGGAAGGCCGTCACCAGGATCGACCAAACGAAGAGCGGCATCCGGTGCAAGGTCATGCCCGGCGCGCGCATGTTGAAGATCGTGGTGATGAAGTTGATCGCGCCCAGAATGGACGAGGCACCAGCCAAATGGATCGACAAGATCACGAAATCCATCGACGGGCCCGGCGTGCCGACCAAGGACGAGAACGGCGGATAGAGAACCCAGCCACCGGCGAAACCCTTCATGCCAGCGGCGCCGTCCATGAAAAGGGAGATGACGAGCAGCGCGAACGAGGCAGGCAACAGCCAGAAGGAGATGTTGTTCATCCGCGGGAAGGCCATGTCGGGCGCGCCGATCATGAGAGGCACGAACCAATTGCCGAACCCGCCGATCATCGCCGGCATCACCATGAAGAAGATCATGATCAGGCCGTGCGCGGTGATGAACACGTTGTAGAGATTCTTGGCGTATTCCGCCATTGCCGAAGGATCACCCGACGCGCCGTTTAAAACTTGCGCGAGGAAGGGGAAGATCTGAAGACCCGGCTCCTGCAGCTCCATGCGCATCGCAATCGACAGAGCGCCGCCGATCACGCCGGCGCAGAGGGCGAACACGATATAGAGCGTGCCGATGTCTTTATGGTTGGTGGAGAACAGGAAGCGCCGCCATCCCGTCGGATGGTCATGCGCATCGTGATGGGCAGTCGCAGTCGTTGCCATCTCGCGTCCCTCGATTGGTCTTTAACAGCGCCTCATCTCTCAAGAGACAGGCTCGGTTCCTTAAATAAAGTCTCGCCTTCGTTTCAGCGAAGGCGCGACTTTGCCACTCGTTCAGTGTTGTGCCGATGCCTGCGCATCGGCATCGGCAAAATGCACCTTATCGGCAGGCGCAGCCGAGGAGAATTTCTTCTTCGCCCCCGCGAGCCATGTCGCATAGTCCGCATCGCTCACGACACGAAAGGCGATCGGCATATAGGCATGGTCCTGACCGCAGAGCTTCGAGCATTGGCCGTAGTAGACGCCCTCGCGTTCAGCCTTGAACCAGGTCTGGTTCAAACGACCGGGCACGGCGTCGATGCGAATGCCGAAGGACGGCACGGTGAAGGAGTGGATCACGTCGGTCGAGGTCACTTGCACGATGATGGTCTTGCCGACCGGAACCACCGCCTCATTATCGACGGCGAGCTGGCGCAGCATGCCCGGCTTCAGATCGTTGCCTTGCAAGAGATAGGAATCGAAGTTGAAGCCGCCGCCCTGATCCTTTGGATATTCGTAGGTCCAATACCACTGGTGGCCGGTGACCTTCATGGTGATGTCGGCCTGCGGAAAGGTGAGCTGGTTGTTGAGCAGCTTGAAGGACGGAATGGCGATGACCACAAGGATCAGAACCGGAATGATCGTCCAAGCGAGCTCGAGGCCGGTGTGATGCGTCAGCTGGGACGGAACCGGATTGGCCTTCTCGTTGAAGCGGAAGATCACATAGATCAGCAGCACGAGAACGAAGAGGCTGACGCCGACGATAATCGGGACCAGGAGATCGTTGTAGAAGCCGTCGATCTCATGGGCGATCGGCGTCACGGGATCCTGCAGGCCGATCTGGCCGGGATCGGCATGGCCCGCGGCGGCCCAGGCAGGGCCGGCGATTGCGAGCGTGCAAAGTCCAACAAAGAGGGCCGAAAAAGTCGTGAGCGCCTTGGCGCCGAAATTCCGCCCGTCGACACAAACTGCTGTCATCGATTTTGCCATCGATCTCGTCGCTCCCCCGCCACCGCCCGCGCCTCGCTTTCGGGAATTTTGTGAATTCCGTCATCCCCTTGCGCGCCGAGCGGCGGGCGCACTCTTGGCACAGAGCCGTTCCAATCACAAACATCCTTGTCGTGCAATAAGCAGGCATTCGCTGCCGCTTGCGGCATAAAAGCGCGACTATAAGCGGTGCGCTTCCGCTTTTCGCATCGCAGCGCAATGATGCGATGCCATTGGCAAGATTTGCCGGCTGAAGAGCAACGCCCATCGAGGTCCTTGACAGACAAAGGGCATTTGCTACCCACCCTCCATAGGTGAATGATTCATCGTGGTTTTCGCCACGATCTCGTTTGGTTTGCGTCATAATCACCCCGATTTGGCAAGCTAGCGACGGCAAGCGTGGCGGCACATGCTCGCGCCGCAAAGACCGGCAATGGAGAGAGCATGACGCGACTGCTCACCGCGCGATTGCCGCGGCGACGATTTCCGAAACATCTGCAAAACTCCCTGCGCGCCGGAAAGCTGACCGATTTCATGCGGCCCATCTTCCTTTTCTTTCTCTCCATCGGTTTTGTGTGCTGTGGCTTTTTGGGCGCGCATGCGCAGGGCGTCGTCAAAGCCAAACATGGCGATTGGGAATTGCGCTGCGAGACGCCGGCCGGCGCCGAGAAAGAGCAATGCGCGCTGTTGCAGAGCGTCACCGCCGAAGACCGCCCCAATGTGAATCTCGTCGTCATCGTCTTGAAGACCGCGGACGGGAAAAACCGCCTGCTGCGTGTCATCGCGCCGCTCGGCGTGCTCCTGCCCTCGGGCCTTGGCCTGAAGATCGACAATGTCGACGTCGGCCGCGCCGGCTTTGTTCGTTGCCTGCCCTCGGGCTGCGTCGCCGAAGTGGTCATGGACGAGAAGCTGATCACCTCGCTCAAAAACGGCCACAATGCCACATTCATTATCTTCCAGACTCCGGAAGAAGGCATCGGCATTCCGCTGGATCTCAACGGCTTTGCCGAGGGGTTCGATTCCCTGCCCTAGAGGCAAGGATGAGACAAAAACGCAAGGCCTTGAAGACTTTTGCTAAATTTGGCGTCAGCCGCTAAATTCCGCCGCGAAGCAGATATTTCCCTTTTTTGACGAGGACCGGGTTAGGCCCATGCGGCGCAATGCATTTTGGACGTCACTCCCACCGTACCGGATCGATAGGCGCAGGGCGCCGCTCGTCTGGGGCGGCGTGATTGTGTTTGGCGCGCTGGGGCTCGCTGCCTGCGGCCAGGCGCCGGGCGCCTTCGACGTCGAGGACGCGCCGCAAACCAAAATGGCCAATCTCGAAGCGCTCGTTCAATTCCGGAACGCGCCCCGCCAGCCGTCGCCGACAGATCAGGTCGTCTGCCCCGATATCTCCATCCTCGACGGCACGGCGGATGATCGCGCCTACGGCTCGGGCACCGATGAATCGAACGCAAACTTGCGGTATCAGTATTCGATCAATGACATTGCGCGCGACTGCAGCGTCCAGTCCGGCCAGATGAGTCTGAAAGTCGGCGTTGCCGGTAAAGTTCTGCTGGGCCCTGTCGGCGCGCCTGGCAATTTCACCGCGCCGATCCGCATCGCGATCATCCGCCGCGCCAATGAGGAGCCGGTCGTCAGCAAACTTTATCAGATCCCAACCACCGTTCCTGGCGGCAGCACGGATGCACCGTTCACCCTGGTCGCGGACGATTTGGTGATCCCTTACAGCTACGCCAATGCGCAGCATGATTTCGAGATTAAAGTCGGCTTCGATATCGGCGCTCCGGCCGACAAAACCACCAAAAAGGACAAGTGGAAACGCAAGCGGATGAGCCCGGATGCGGCCTCGGCGGGTGCGCCCAACGGTTCGGTCGACCCCGCAAGCACCGGCTCGCCCCGGCCGCATCACCACCACCATCAGAGTTCTTCGGCCGATTGATCGCGTGCCGCGGACTCGCAGCCTTCGGCAGCTCAGCGTCGCAATCGAACGCTTCCCGCTCGCCGCCCGCTTTGTCATTTCGCGCGGCGCCAAGACGGAAGCGGTCGTCGTCACCGCCACACTCTCAGCCAATGGAATTTGCGGGCGCGGCGAATGCGTACCTTACGCGCGCTATGGCGAGAGCATCGAGAGCGTGTTGGCGGAAATCGAATCGGTGCGCGCATCGATCGAAGACGGAGCCGAGCGCAGCGTGCTGCAACAGCTTCTGCCGGCCGGCGCCGCACGCAATGCGCTCGATTGCGCGTTGTGGGATTTCGAAGCAAAGCGAAGTGGCCGCCGCGTTTATGAGATCGCGGGCCTGCCAGCACCCTCCTCCGTCACGACAGCATTTACGCTGTCGCTCGGCACGCCCGAAGAGATGGCAGCCGCCGCCGTCGCGGCAGCGCCGCGTTATCCGCTGCTCAAATTGAAGCTCGGCACCGCGGGCGATGCTTTGAGACTCGCGGCGATCCGCGCCGCGGTTCCCTCCGCGACTTTGATCGTCGATGCGAATGAAGGATGGAACGCGGAGACTCTGGTTGAGAATTTTGCCGCCTGCGCCAAACAGGGGGTGGCGTTGATCGAACAGCCGCTGCCGGCCGGCGCCGATGACGTGCTCGCTCACATCGCCCATCCAGTGCCGCTCTGCGCCGACGAGAGCCTGCATCAGCGCGGCGATCTCCACGGCCTCATCGGCCGCTATGAGGCGATCAACATCAAGCTCGACAAATCCGGCGGCCTCACCGAAGCGCTCGCCCTGCAGACCGAGGCGGAACGGCTGCGCTTCACGGTGATGATCGGCTGCATGGTCGCGTCATCGCTCGCCATGGCGCCGGCGCTCCTCTTGGCGTCGCGCGCAAAATTCGTTGATCTCGATGGGCCGCTGCTGTTGGCGCAAGACCGGGAGAACGGACTGCATTATGACGGCGCGAAGGTCGATCCGCCCGCGCCGGCGCTGTGGGGATGAAAGACTTCAGTGAGTGGTCTGCCCTGCAGCCGCCGCAACTTCCGCAGCGAAATCGGCCTCCGGCGCCTTTTCGATGCCTTCGCCGAGCGCAAAGCGCACAAAGGCTTTGAGCACAATCGGCGCGCCGGCGGCTTTTTCGGCCTCTTTCACTACCTGGGCGATGGTCTTATTGGCGTGTTCGGCGTGGATCGAAGGCTGATCGACGAGGCAGACTTCCTTGTAGAATGTCTTGAGGCCGGATTCGACGATCTTCTCCAGAACATTCGCGGGCTTGCCAGCATTCTTTTCGGCGAGGACGCCCTTTTCGCGCGCGATGACCGCCGGATCGAGGCCCGATGAATCGAGCGCCATCGGATTGGCCGCCGCGACATGCAGCGCGATCTGCTTAGCAAGCGGGCCCAAAACCTCGGCATTGCCCTTCGATTCGAGCGCGACGAGAACGCCGATCTTGCCGAGCCCTTCGCCGATGACGTTGTGGACATAATGGCCGATGACGCCGCTCTCGACATGAACGGAAGCCGCGCGGCGCAGAGTCATATTCTCGCCGATTGTCGCGATCGCATTGGAGAGAGCGTCCGCAACCGTGCCGCCGCCCGGATAATGCGTGCCCTTCAAGGCTTCGACATCGGTGAGGCCCTTTTCTAGAGCGACGAGCGCGATCGTATGTGCGAGCGCCTGGAACTCCTCATTGCGGGCGACGAAATCCGTCTCGGAATTGACTTCGATGGCGACACCGTCATGGCCTGAGACGGCAAGCGCGATCAGCCCTTCGGCCGCGATACGTCCGGACTTCTTCGCCGCTTTCGACAGGCCCTTCTTTCGCAGCCAGTCGATCGCCGCTTCGATGTCGCCGTCGGTTTCCGTCAGCGCCGTCTTGCAATCCATCATGCCGGCGCCGGTCTTCTCGCGAAGATCCTTCACCATCGCGGCTGTGATGTTCGCCATCGCGCATCTTCCTTCAGGTTGAATGGCCGCGGCCTTGTGGACATTGTCTGTCGCTTGAGCTCAGCCCGCCGTGAAGCTGCGGGCCTGGGCGATCCAGCCGTCGCGCTCGATCTTGCCCCCGAGCTTGAGATCGCGGTCGATCGTAGCCGCATCCTCCGGCGTCATCGCGCCGATCTGCCAATAATGGAAAATACCCGCGTCATTGAGCTTCTTGACGATCTGCGGGCCGACGCCATGAAGCTTGGCGAGATCGTCGGGCGCGCCACGCGGCGCAGTCAAAAGCTCGAAGCGCTCCTGGCCGTCTTCCGCCGGCGCTGGCTCGACCTCCCTTATGACGGGCAGAACCTCGGCGGCCGGCTTTTCCATCGCGCCGACATCGACGCCGGCAGCGCCATGGCTGCGCGAAATGCCATCGAGCGCGGCGCGCGCGATGAGATCGCAATAGAGGCTGATTGCGCGGCCGGCATCATCATTGCCCGGAATCGGGAAGGTGATGCCGTCGGGATCGCAATTGGTATCGAGGATCGCCACGACCGGAATATGCAGCCGCTCAGCCTCCTTGATCGCCAATTGCTCTTTATTGGTGTCGATCACGAAGATCAGATCGGGCAGGCCGCCCATATCCTTGATGCCGCCGAGCGCCTTGTCGAGCTTTTCGCGTTCGCGCGCGAGCATGAGGCGCTCTTTCTTGGTGAGGCCTTGCGCGCCGCCATCGAGAATTTCCTGCAGCTTGCGCAGCCGCGAGATCGAGCCTGAAATCGTCTTCCAATTGGTGAGCGTGCCGCCGAGCCAGCGCGCATTGATGAAATATTGCGCCGAACGCTTGGCTGCGTCCGCAATCGACTCCTGCGCCTGGCGTTTCGTGCCGACGAAGAGAATGCGGCCGCCCTTGGCGACGGTGTCCGAGACGGCCTTCAGCGCCTGGTGCAGCAGGGGCACCGTCTGGGCGAGATCGATGACATGGATATTGTTGCGCGTGCCATAGATGAAAGGCGCCATTTTCGGGTTCCAGCGATGGGACTGATGGCCGAAATGGGCGCCGGCCTCCAAGAGGCCGCGCATAGAGAAGTCAGGCAAAGCCATAGGTCTATTCTCCGGTTCAAGCCGCCGCGGAACAATTTGACCGCCTAAGACCCGGATCATGAGACCAGGGTCGAAGACGGCACCGGGTGCGAACCCTTAAAGCAGGGCCGCGAGTTCCGCGTGTGGGATGGGCGGGCTTATAGAGGGCGGCGCCTCGGATTGCAAGGCAGGCCCTCGGAGCCCTGCCGTCAATATGGGGGCTCGGCCCTCGTCATAAAAGGCATAAAAAGCCGCCGCGGCCGAGCCAGGCCGCGGCGGGAATAGGCACGATGCGCGTGAGCGGCGCCTCACATGAAGCGCCGCTCCGCCGAAATCAGGCGTGAAGATCGAAGCGGTCGGCGTCCATCACCTTCGCCCAGGCCGCCGCGAAGTCCTTCGCAAACTTCTCCTTTGCATCCGCCGCCGCATAGACTTCCGCGAAGGCGCGAAGCTGCGAGTGCGAACCGAAGACCAGATCCACACGGGTGCCGGTCCATTTAAGATCCTTGGACTTGCGGTCGCGGCCCTCGTAAACGCCCTCCGTATTGGCGGACGGCTGCCACTCTGTGCGCATGTCGAGCAGGTTGACGAAGAAATCATTCGTCAGCGTCTCCGGCCGCTCGGTGAAGACGCCGTGCGTCGATTGTCCGACATTCGCGCCGAGCACGCGCAGACCGCCGACGAGAACCGTCATCTCGGGGCCCGTGAGCGTCAGCAATTGCGCCCGATCGACCAACGCCTCCTCAGGCAGCATGAATTGTTTGCCGCTGAGGTAGTTGCGGAAACCATCGGCACGCGGTTCGAGTGGTGCGAAGGAATGCGCATCGGTCTCTTCCTGTGAGGCATCCATGCGTCCAGGCGTGAAGGGAACCTTCACATCGACGCCGGCCGCCTTTGCGGCTTTCTCGATCGCAGCATTGCCGGCGAGGACGATCAGATCGGCAAGCGAAACCTTCTTGCCGCCAGACGCTGAAGCGTTGAACTCCTTCTGGATCGCTTCGAGTTTCGCGAGCACGGCCTTCAACTGCGCCGGCTGGTTGACCTGCCAGTCCTTCTGCGGCGCGAGGCGAATGCGCGCGCCATTGGCGCCGCCGCGCTTGTCGGAGCCGCGGAACGTCGACGCCGACGCCCAGGCCGTCGAGACAAGCTGCGATACGGAGAGGCCCGATGCGAGGATCTTGGTCTTCAGAGCCGCGATGTCCTGCTCACCGATCAGCGGATGATTGACCGCGGGAATCGGGTCCTGCCAGATCAGCGTCTCCTTCGGCACGAGCGGGCCGAGATAGCGCTGGATCGGACCCATGTCGCGGTGGGTGAGCTTGAACCACGCGCGGGCAAAGGCATCGGCGAACTGGTCAGGATGCTCATGGAAGCGCCGCGAGATCTTCTCGTAGGCCGGATCCATCCGCAGCGAGAGATCGGTCGTCAGCATGGTCGGCACATGCTTCTTGGCCTTGTCGTAGGCGTCCGGAACATCGGCGGGCGCATTCTTCGCCCGCCACTGAAAGGCGCCGGCCGGGCTCTTCTCGAGCTCCCATTCGTATTTGAAGAGATTGTCGAAGAAGTAATTGCTCCACTTCGTCGGCGTCTGCGACCAGGTGACTTCCGGTCCGCCGGTGATCGCATGGGGCCCGACGCCCGTGCCATGCTTGCTGTGCCAACCGAGGCCCTGATCCTCGATCAGCGCGGCTTCCGGCTCGGCGCCAACGAATGATGGATCGCCGGCGCCATGGGTTTTGCCGAAGGTGTGGCCGCCGGCAATCAGCGCGACAGTCTCTTCATCATTCATCGCCATGCGGAAGAATGTTTCGCGGATGTCCTTGGCGGCGGCGACCGGGTCGGGCTTGCCGTTCGGCCCTTCCGGATTGACGTAGATGAGGCCCATCTGCACAGCACCGAGCGGTTCGGCAAGCTCGCGCTCGCCGCTGTAGCGTTCATCGCCGAGCCACGTCCCTTCCGGGCCCCAATAGAGTTCTTCCGGCTCCCACGTGTCGGCGCGGCCGCCGGCGAAACCGAAGGTCTTGAAGCCCATCGACTCGAGCGCGACGTTGCCAGTGAGAACGAAGAGGTCGGCCCAGGAGAGTTTGCGGCCGTATTTCTGCTTGATCGGCCACAAGAGCCGGCGCGCCTTGTCGAGATTGGCGTTGTCCGGCCAAGAATTCAGCGGCGCGAAACGCTGCTGGCCGGCGCCAGCTCCGCCGCGCCCGTCGGTGATGCGATACGTGCCCGCGCCGTGCCAGGCCATGCGGATGAAGAGCCCGCCGTAGTGGCCGAAGTCCGCCGGCCACCAATCCTGCGAATCCGTCATTAGGGCCGTTAGGTCCTTGATCACGGCCTTGAGGTCGAGGCTTTTGAATTCCTTGGCATAGTCGAATCCCTCGCCCATCGGATCGGACTTGCGCGAATTGTGGTGGAGCACCTCGATATTCAGCTGCTCCGGCCACCAATGTTGATTTGCCTTGCGCTTTGGGGACCCGCCCGTCATCGGGCACTTGCTCTCGCTTGCCATGTCCACTCCATTCCTACTTTGGGCTTGCTCTAATCTGCGAAAAAACCTTGGCGCGCCTGTGGCGGCTCATGTCCCGCGTGGCGGTCGTGATGCCGGAGGGCGCCTCTTTGTCGGATGCCATCAATCAAGCCTTCCCCGTAATTGATCAAATCGATAGTTCCGTTTATGATCATCGGCAGGACCAATCGAAATGACCAAATGAAATGAACCTGCGAGACCTTCGCTATATCGCCGCCCTCGCCGACTCCGGCCATTTCGGCAAGGCGGCGGAGGCCTGCCATGTCAGCCAGCCGACGCTGTCGGGCCAGATTCTCAAGCTCGAGGAAGAGCTTGGCCTCTCGATCTTCGAGCGCGCGGGCCGCGCGATCCGCCCGACGGCGGCCGGCGCGGAAATCTTGGCCCATGCGCGCCGCGCGATCGCCGCCGCGGACGAGATCATCGCCATCGGCAAAGCGAGCCGCGATCCGCTGACCGGCCCGCTGCATCTCGGCATCATACCCACGCTCTGTCCCTATTTGATGCCCTTCGTCTTTCCGCGGCTCGCCGAAGACCTGCCCGCCATGCCGCTGGTTCTCCATGAAGATCTGACCGAGCGCCTCGTGGATGGGGTTGCTGCCGGCACACTCGATGCCGCGATCATCGCGACCGAGCCGCCATCGCATGGCTTCGTCAGCGAGCCTTTGTTCGAAGAAGCCTTTTTTCTGGCTCTGCCGACGAACCACGCGCTCACCAAGAAGAAGACGATTGAGACGGCCGATATCGATCTCAACGCGCTGCTGCTTTTGACCGATGGACATTGCCTGCGCGATCAGGCGCTCGCGATCTGCGGCGCGGCCAATCTTGCGAGCAATGTCGCAGCCGACATGCGCGCGGCGAGCCTGGAGACGCTGATGCAGATGGCGGCGGCGGGCTACGGCATGACTCTGCTGCCGGCGCTCGCGCTCGCGCAGCAAAAGCCGCTGCCGAAAAATCTCGTCATCAGGCCGCTCAAAGATCCGACGATGCGAAGGCAGGTGCGGATGATCTCGCGGCAAAAATATCCGCGCGGCGCGGCGCTCGCGACTTTGGGGAGATTGGTGAAGGAGAGTGTGGCGGGGGTGTTGGAAGAGATTAACTAATGGCGTCCAATTGCTCGATGATGCGATCAATCAATATAAACTCATTCCCGGCTACTGCGTCCCAATCGATACCCTTGTCTTTGAATTCGGGATCTGCACCGATATCGATATAAGTCCAAAAATTGCTCAGCCGAAAAACACTCGCGCGCGCCTTGATGACCATAGGCCCACTCCGGGACGTGTCCATTCCGACTATGAGGTCGCAAAGCTCGTGGGCAATTCTGTTCCGATACTTCCGTAGGTCCTGAATTGCGTTCATCTCTTCTGCGGTTAGGGCTTCAAAATGATCGCGGAGAAAAAGCAGGCTGGCCTCGAACGCGTCGCGGTGCCGGCTGAGCACGTCGTGTTCGTAGGATTTTAAAAGGCAAACCATCCTCAAATTCGGTATCGGCGTAAATAAATTTGACCCGTCCAACGACCATTTCTTTGATGAGTTCAAAGGCCAGGAGCATTAATCCCGCGTGAGACAGCCGCTGCCGGACTTCATCGGCACCTAAATCTTCAATCTTTGAGGGTCTCATACGCTAGCTCGGTTCTTGAAGGGTCAAGCGGCGTTGTGAAATGATCCTACGGCCTCAAACGGCACATCGTCCTCACACATGCTCGACCGACACAATCCCCGGGATCGCTTTCAGCGCCGCGGCGATTTGCGCGCCGACCTGATATTTGCCCGGCAGGCGCATTTCAACTTCGCCGCTCTCGGTCATCAAAACCACCGAGACTTCGCCGTCGCCTTTCGCGGTCAAGCGCTTGGCAAGCGAGCCGAGCGGCTCTTCGTTGCGCAGAAAAACGCGCAGCCCCTTCTGAATGCGGCTTGCCGCTTCATCCAAAGCCTCGACTTGAATGATGCGGGCGCGCACGTCTTCGCCGTCCAATCCTGCCTGCAAGGAGACGATGACGGGCGCGCCTTTTTCCAGGAGATCGCGATATTGGCTCAGGCCTTCTTGAAACAGGATCGCTTCATATTGGCCTGAGGGATCGGAGAGCTGCACGATGCCCATCTTCGTGCCGGAGCGTGTGCGCCGCTCCTGCCGATCGAGCACGGTCGCCGCGAGCCTTCCGGCGGAGGCGCCCTGTTTCACCGCGCGCGAAAATTCGGCCCAGCGCGTCACGCGCAGCTTACCTAGAATTTTCTCATAAGCATCGAGCGGATGGCCGGAGAGGAAGAAGCCGACGGCGTCAAACTCGCGCCGCAGCCGCTCGGCCGATGGCCAGCTCTCGACCTTGATCGGCGCGAGCGGATCGAGCTTTTCACTGTCGAAGAGCGCCGTCTGACCGGCGAGCCGCTCCTCTTCGCGCCGATGCGCCAAAGCGAGAATCGCCTCGACGCCGGCGACAACACGCGCGCGATTGGGCTCCAATTCATCGAAGGCGCCGGCAGCGGCGAGGCTTTCCAGCATGCGCTTGTTCAATTCGCGCGGGCTGACGCGCTGCGCAAAATCGCCGATATCCGCAATCTTCGTTGTTCCCCGCGCGGCAACGAGCGCGCCCGCCTGCCCGTCGCCGACGCCCTTGATGGCCGAGAGCGCATAGACGATCGCTTCGGTGCCTTTCGCGGTATCGACCGCGACTTCGAAATCGACGCCAGAGCGCGTCACCGATGGCGGCTCGACCTTGATGCCGAGACGGCGCGCTTCATTCGCGAACTCGGCGAGCTTGTCGGTGTTCGATTTATCGAGCGTCATGGACGCGGCGAGAAATTCGACCGGGTGATTGGCTTTGAACCAGGCGGTCTGATAGGCGATCAGCGCATAAGCAGCCGCATGGCTCTTGTTGAAGCCATAGTCGGCGAATTTCGCCAGCACTTCGAAGATTTCGTCGGCACGCGCTTTCGTCAGCCCGCGCTCGACCGCGCCGGTGACGAAACGGTCGCGCTGCGCATCCATCTCCGATTTGATCTTCTTGCCCATCGCACGGCGCAGAAGATCGGCTTCGCCGAGCGAATAGCCGGAAAGCAATTGCGCGATCTGCATCACCTGTTCCTGATAGATGATGACGCCGAAAGTTTCTTTCAGGATCGGCTCGAGGCGCGGGTCAATATAATCGGGCGGTTCTTCGCCGGCCTTCACCGCACAATAGGTCGGAATATTCGCCATCGGACCCGGCCGATAGAGCGCGACGAGCGCGATGATGTCCTCAAAACGGTCGGCGCGCATTTCGACAAGCGCCTTGCGCATGCCGGCACTTTCCAACTGGAACACGCCGACCGTTTCGCCGCGTCCGAGCATTGCATAAGTCTTTTCGTCATCGAGCGGGATCTCGGCGAGATCGATCTTAACGCCACGCCGCGCCAAAAGTTTGACGCAGGTCGAGAGCACCGTGAGCGTCTTCAAACCCAGAAAATCGAATTTGACGAGGCCGGCGGGCTCGACCCATTTCATATTGAACTGCGTCGCCGCCATGTCCGATTTCGGATCGCGGTAGAGCGGCACGAGTTCGTCGAGCGGGCGATCGCCGATGACGATGCCGGCCGCATGGGTCGAGGCGTTGGAATAAAGCCCCTCGAGCGTCTCGGCGATCTTCAGCATTTTGGCGACGCGCGGATCGGCGCTTGCCGCTTCTTGCAGGCGCGGCTCGCTCGCGAGCGCCTGTTTGAGATTGACGGGCGCGGCCGGATTCTGCGGCACGAGCTTGGCGAGCTTATCGACCTGCCCAAGCGGCATTTCGAGGACGCGGCCGACATTGCGCATCACGCCGCGCGCGAGAAAAGAGCCGAAGGTGATGATCTGCGCGACGCGGTCTTCGCCATAACGTTCGCGCACATAGCGGATCACTTCGTCGCGCCGGTCCTGACAGAAGTCGATGTCGAAATCCGGCATCGACACGCGTTCGGGATTGAGGAAGCGTTCGAAGAGGAGGCCGAAGCGCAGCGGATCGAGATCGGTGATCGTCAGCGCATAGGCAACGAGCGAACCCGCGCCGGAGCCGCGCCCCGGGCCAACTGGAATGCCACGTCCCTTGGCGAATTTGATGAAGTCCGCGACGATCAGGAAATAGCCGGGAAACTCCATGTTGACGATGACGGACAATTCGAAAGCCAGTCGGTCGCGATAATCTGCTTCGGTGAGGCCTGCTGCCGGGCCATGCGCCTTGAGGCGCGCATCGAGCCCCGCTTCTGCCTCGCGGACCAATTCCGCGCTTTCGTCCACGCTGGTGCCGGCGCTGGCAAAACGCGGCAAAATGGGTTTCCGCGTCAGTGGCCGATAGGCGCAGCGCAAAGCAATCTCGACCGAGTTTTTAAGCGCCTCCGGCATATCGGCAAAGGCGGCGCGCATTTCGGCGCGTGTCTTGAAATAGTGCTCGGGCGAGAGACGCCGGCGCGCGCCATCCCCGATCACAGTGCCATCTGCGATGCAGAGCAGCGCGTCATGGGCTTCGTAATCGGAGGCGACGGCAAAGAAGGCCTCATTCGTCGCAACAAAGGGCAGCGAATGGCGATAGCCGAGATCAAGGAGCTGCGGTTCGATCGCGCGCTCCTTTGGCAGGCCGTGGCGCTGCAGTTCGACATAAAGCCGATCGACAAAAAGCTCTTTCAGCAAGTCGAGCCGGCGCTCCGCCACTTCCGGCCGTCCATAGGCGAGGCTGCGGTCAAGCGCGCCTTCGGGTCCGCCGGTGAGCGCGATCAGGCCATCGCAATGGCTGGCTAACCGCGCTGCCGCGACATGCGGAAGATCGCCGGCGGCTGGATCGAGCCAGGCGCGCGAGGCAAGACGCATCAGATTGCGATAGCCGGCCTCGTCCTTCGCCAGGAGAACGAGGCTCGCGCGCGAAGCGCCCGTTGTTTCGCCGCCGCGCGGCACAAGGCTCGCGCCGTCGCCGAAATCGATCGTCAGCTGAATGCCGATGATCGGCTGCACGCCCTCTTTGGCGAGTTTTTCGGAGAACTCCAAGGCACCGAAAAGGCAGTTGGTGTCGGTAATAGCGAGCGCCGGCATCGAATCCGAGAGCGCAAGCTTGGCGAGCTTGGCGATCGAGAGCGCGCCTTCGCGCAGCGAAAAGGAGCTGTGGGTATGAAGATGAACGAAGCCGACGCTTTGGTCCGCGCGGGTGAGCGCATCGCCGGAGGTGAGGCTTGCGGATGCGTCGTCAGCCGCGCGAGTCTTGCGGCGTTGCCCCGAGCGGGCATTGGCGATCTCCGCTCGCTTCGGCACAGTCGCCGCGGTGTCGCCTGAATCAGCGTCCATGTTTTGCCTGTCGTGTCGCGCGCCCATTTTGGGCGGCCATCCCCGGGATCCGATCTCGATCCTATCGGTAGCGGTCGAGCGCCTGAAAGGTGCAGCGGATGATCCCTCAACAGCTATTCGCGTCAGCTGCCGCCGGCCACCCCGGCCAGGACGACTATGAAAGTGACAAAAGCCCCCAAAGAGCCGAGTTCCGCGAGATCGCCGATAAAGCTTAACATGAGAACGCCCTCGAACCAGTTATGTACCCTTTATATTCTCATTTTGTTCACGCTCCAACCAGCAATTTTCCGCAACAGCAGAGTTTGAGACCGCAAGATCGCGGCGTCAGTAACGTTTTTCCTTGAAGAACAAAGCCATAGACTCCGTCAACCAAGGATTCACCCTTTATTCTCTTGTTGAAGCCGGGGAAAAAAGAAGAATTCAGGGAACCGTTATAGAATCTTCAAGAAGTTCTGGTCGCCTACAAAGTTCAAGTCTTGCTTTAACTTTGCTTTGCCTCCGCCGGATAAGGGCCTTCTCGCTTCATCCTGAGCATGAACTTGAAGGGACCCAACGGAAAAGCCCCGACGCAGCAGCGGCGCCGGGGCTTCGTTTTGAGCCGCAGCCGAACTACGACATGGGTCCGGCGTCATCACTTTAAAATACTTTAAAATCGCCAAGCTTGCTTCGGGCTAGCCTGTCCCTTCTCACTCAGAACGCGTTCACGGATTTGGCCGCGGCGCGCTTGGGCGCGCGCCGCGCTGGTCGGATCGCGGCAATCGGAAGGAGAAAATGCACAAAAAGAAAGCACAATGACCGGTGCCATCATGCGCTGCTGCTTGTGTGGACGGGCAAATAGGAATCCGCGAGCGATTGCGCGCGGCCTTCGCTTGTCGCGCAATCGCCTTTACCGGGAGTTCAGGCGAGCGTTAGCGGATCACCAGCGTCGCCAGCCCCAACCGCCCCAGCCCCAGGGATGCCAATAAGGACGATAATAGCCATAACCGTAGCCATAGCCCCAATAGGGATAGGGAGCCCAACGGCATCCCCAAGGGCCGCAAACATAACGGACGTTCTGAACGTCTTTTTGCAGATCGCTCTGATGCGCAACCGTGTTGTCGAGGCCGGTCATCGGCGCGGCCGATGCCTTCTCTGCCGCGAAGCCCAGTCCGGCTAAGCCAAGACCGGCGACGAGGGCCATCTTGATTGTCCTGTTCATGTGCTCCTCCAACATTCATCGCCCCCAGGATCTGCCTCGCATAAAGCGGCTGAACGAAAACTGAAGGCAAAGGATCTTGATCAACGCGCAGGAGCGATGAGGGATGCACGATCCTGCGATCAAGCTTCACGACCTCGTGAGACATTGTGTTTTGAATTGCGCAAAATTGATGGCAAGGATCAGCGCACCGGCGGCGCGTATTGGAGGCCGCCGCGCGACCACAGCGCGTTCAAGCCGCGCTTCATCTTCAGGCTCGAACTGTCGCCGAGATTGCGATCGAAAACTTCGCCGTAATTTCCGACCAGCTTGATGATCCGATAGGCCCAATCCCTGGTGAGCCCTAGCCCGTCGCCCAAATCGCCTTCCGCGCCCAAGAGACGACGCGCTTCCGGATCATCCGACGTCAATTTGTCGTCCACATTATCGGAGCTGACCCCCGCTTCTTCCGCATCGACCATGGCGAAATGCACCCATTTCACCAGATTGAACCATTGATCGTCGCTTTGGCGCACGATCATGCCGAAGGCCTCTTTCGAAATGATCTCCGGCAGGATGATATTGTCGGCGGGATCCGCCAGCGTCGCGCGCTGTGCGTAAAGCCAGGAGGAGTCGTCCGCAATCGCATCGCAGGCGCCTTCGTCATAGGCTTTCAGCGCGGCATCGGCACTCGAAAAGCCGACGGCCTCGAAACGCATCTGATGAGTGTGGAAAAAGTCGGCGAGACTGACTTCGTTGGTCGTGCCTTGTTGCACGCAGATGCTGCCGCCGGAGAGTTCGAGAACCGAGGAGATGTTCAGCTTTTGATGCACCATGAAGCCTTCGCCGTCGAAGAAATTGATGGCGGTGAAGAGAACGCCATGCGCCGTTTCGCGCGACAGCGTCCAGGGAATATTGTCCGTCAATATGTCGATGTCGCCGGACTGCAAGGCCGAGACGCGCTCGTCCGGTGCCAAGAGAACGAAGCTGATTTTCGAGGGATCGTTGAAAAGGGCGGCGGCGACAGCGCGGCAATAATCGACATCGAAGCCCGACCAGTGGCGCGTCGGATCGGTTTGGGCGAAGCCCGCGAGACGCGAGGTGGTGCCGCAGATGACATTGCCGCGCGCTTTCACGCGGTCGAGAGTTGCGCTCCATCCGCAGGACGGCAGGACAAGAAGGAATAAAAGGCCGAGGAGCAGGGTGAACGACGCCGACCGTCTTACGCGCATAGATGGACCTCTGGACGAACCTCTGAAACCAACTTCTGACCGGCGCGCGTGGGCCCATAATGACAAACGCACTGCTAGCACGGCCGATCGGGCAAAGCCGCAAGCAAAGCTCGAATCGGATAAACTGGGATCGCAAGGACCTTTTCTGAGCCGGATCGCACGATGACAAAAACCACGCCCGAAGGGCGACGCCATCTCAAGAGCCGGACGATGCTCGTCCATGCCGGCCGACATCCTTTCGAGCAATATGGTTTTATCAATACGCCGATTTACCGCGGCTCGACCGTCTTGTTCCCGACCTATGCGGATCTCGTCCACCGCAATGCCCGCTATCCCTACGGCACCGTGGGCACGCCGACGACGGAGGCCTTGGAGACTGCCTGGAGCGAATTCGCCGGTGCCGCGGGAACCGTTCTTGCGCCCTCCGGTCTGGCAGCGATCAGCTTGGCGCTGCTGACGGTTGCGGGCGCGGGCGATCATATCCTCGTCACCGACTCCGTCTATCGGCCGACCCGCAATTTCTGCGATACGGTTCTGAGCCGGCTTGGGATTACGACCCGCTATTACGATCCGATGATCGGCGCGGAAATTGATGCTCTCGTGACAGATAAAACGAGACTGATCTTTCTCGAAACGCCGGGTTCGCAGAGTTTTGAGGTTCAGGATGTTCCGGCGATCGTCGCGGTCGCCAAGACAAAGGGCATCGCCACCATTCTCGACAACACTTGGGCAACGCCCTTCTTTCTGCCGCCGCATGCGCTGGGCGTCGATATGGCGGTCGAAGCCGGCACGAAATATCTCTCTGGCCATTCCGACCTCCTCCTCGGCCTCGTCTCGGCGAATGAGACATGGTACCCAAAATTGCGGGCCATGTATGAGAGCTTTGCCATGTGTCCCGGCCCCGAAGACGTGTTCCTGGCGCTCCGCGGGATGCGCAGCCTCGCATTGCGTCTCAAAGAGGCTGAGAAACAAGGCCTCGCCATTGCCGAATGGCTCTCGAAGCGGAAAGAAGTGCAGCAAGTTCTGCACCCGGCCTTTCCCTCCTGCCCCGGCCATGCGATCTGGAAACGCGACTTCTTAGGCTCTTCCGGCCTCTTTTCCGTGATTCTAGCACCCTGCTCGCAGGCGGCGCTCGCCGCCTTTCTCGATGGGCTAACCTTGTTTGGCATGGGCTATTCCTGGGGTGGCTACGAGAGCCTCGTCATCCCCTTCGATTGCCGGAGCTATCGGACGGCGACGGAGTGGAACCCCGCGGGCCATGCGCTGCGCTTTTCGATCGGCCTCGAAGATCCAGACGATCTCAAAGCCGATCTCGAAGCGGGCTTCGCAAGGCTGAATGCGGCGCCATGACCGCCGTTTACTCTGATCTGAATCAACGCCAGTTCGCGCCAAAAATCTAAATCTTGCAAAGATTGCAAAGCCCTCTGAAGGAAAGCGACTATGGGGAAATTCGGCTCAAGGACGCACCTCGCGGCATTCGCTCTTCTTCTTTTGGGGGCCTCGCCTGCTTTTGCGGAAGACAAGCAAAGCGAAAGGGGCAACCCGCAGCTCGGCTTCATCATCGCGAAGGAGCATTGTTCGCGCTGCCACGCGATCGACAAATATGAGCCGAGCCCGCTTTCGATCGCGCCGCCCTTTCGCGATCTGCATCTGCGCTATCCGGTCGAAGATTTGGCCGAATCCCTCGGCGAAGGCATCAGGACCGGCCATCCGACCATGCCCGAATTTCGCTTCGATCCCGACCAGATCGAGAACTTCATTGCCTATTTGAAGACACTCGAACAATAAGCCCGAGGATCAAGCCTGAGGCTCGCCGCAAAGCTTTTTAACAAAAGTTAGCCAGAGTCTCGGAAAGCCGGCCACGAGAGCGTCTGCCGTCAGGGCAACTGCGGCATTCTGCTTGCAGAAAAAGCGGCAGTCAGCGCACTATTTGAGAAGCAGGAGTGCCGCGCCCTTAAGCGCTTGCGTCTGAGGACCTGTCCTTATGAATATTCTGCGGCTCGCGCTTTTGAGCCTCGCCGCCTCTATCGCCATCATTTTCGGCGCAAGCCTTCTTTTCAATGCAGACCGGGCGCCGCCACAAGCTGTTGCGCCCGTCACGTCCGACACGGACACGCAGGACGGCAAGATTTCGGATGCGGCGTTGCGCACCGCTCGCGCGCAGATCGAGAGCCGTATCGCGACGGCCGCGCCGGACTATATGCGCTTCTTCGCCAGGCTGAAGGCGCTGCTGCCGCACGACTATGACGTCATTCTGGATGGCTTTGCGCGCCAGTCGCTCGAAGGCGCCGACATGAGCAATGTCGATTCCCTTCTTTCCGAAGCGGTGCGGACCTTACGGCTCTCAAATGGCGCTTTCGCCGCCAAGGCGGATGGCCCGGCATTGACCCGTATCTTCACCCTGCAAGCGACGATGATGCAGGCGCTCGCGGCCAAGGACCCGAAGCTGTGCGTGGATTTTCTTTATGGCGGGGCGAGCCAGGCCTTTTTCGAATTCTCCGCCCAGAACCGTGGCCTTGTCGCGGATATGGCAGTCGCCGGTCTTGAGGCGATCAACGACGGCCGGACAAAGCAAATCGAGCGCAACCCGCCAAGCGACAATGACTTCCAGCTGCTTGAGACGGCGCTCAAGGCCAAGCAGGTCAGCGACCTTGAGATTTCGGCGATCCTCGACGGGAAAATCCCGACGCCGCCCATCGCCAGCGACCGGATGTGCGCGGTCGGTCGGATTTATTTGCAGACGCTGGCTGAGCTGCCTGAGCCGTCGCGCTTCCGCATCTACGGCCTTGCCGTGGAGCTGATGGCGCGATCGTGAGCCGCGCTCCAGGGGGCGGCAATTACCATCTTTCCATAAAAATAATAGACATTGAGCGGCGCAGTTCCTAGGAAGGGGCCGACCGCAGAACTCAGCGCGAATCCCTATGCTTACGAAAAAAGGAAAATACGGCCTCAAGGCCATGATGCATCTCGCCGGCCGCCCGCCCGGCGAGCCCTCGCTCGTCAGCGAGATCGCGGAAGCCAACAATATTCCGAAGAAGTTTCTCGACACTATCCTTGGCGAATTGCGCAACGCAGGCTTCGTCAATTCCAAAAAGGGCAAGGGTGGCGGCTATACGCTTGCGCGCTCGGCGCATCTGATCCGCGTCGGCCATGTCATCCGGGTGCTCGACGGACCGCTCGCGCCCATCCAATGCGCCAGCAAGACCTCGTATCGCCGCTGCGACGATTGCGATGATGAGGAGCGTTGCGGCGTGCGGCTTGTCATGCTCGAAGCGCGCGAAGCCCTTGCGGCCGTGCTCGACAATCGCACGCTCGCCGAAATGCGCGCGGCGGCCGAGGCCGAGGAACCGGTGCTCACTTATTCGATCTGAGCGATTTTGGATGAGCGCCTGCACCGTCTAGGCGAAGCCGGTAGCCTGGTGTATGGGACGCCCACTTCTAGTCCGGCCCGCCAATCACGAGAAACGACGCCCCCTGATGATGGAAGACCCTCGCCTTTTCTTGCGCTCCTTGTTCGATGCGGCGGTTGCGGCCGCCGATCCTGCGCGCGTCTTGGCCCGTTATCTGCCGCCGCAGCCCGAGGGGCGCACCATCGTGATCGGCGCGGGCAAGGCCGCCGCCTCCATGGCGCGGGCATTTGAGGCGGTATGGCCCGGCGATTATTCCGGCCTCGTCGTGACCCGCTATGGCTATACGGTCCCGTTACAGAAGATCGAGGTGATCGAGGCGGCACATCCCGTCCCCGATGCCGCGGGTCTCGACGGCGCGCGAAAAATTCTGGGGGGCGTCGACGGCTTGAGCAAAGACGATCTCGTTGTCTGTCTCATTTCAGGCGGCGCGTCCTCACTCTTGCCGCTGCCGCTCGAAGGGCTCGACCTCGCCGATGAGCAGGCTATCGGCAAGGCTCTGCTCAATTGCGGCGCGACGATCAGCGAGATGAATTGCGTGCGCCGGCATCTCTCGGCGATTAAGGGAGGGCGACTGGCGCGCGCCTGTTATCCGGCGCATCTTGTCACGCTGATGATCTCGGATATTCCAGGCGATAGTCCAGCCGACATTGGCTCAGGCCCGACGATTGCCGATCCCACCACATGCGCCGATGCACTCGCCATCATCGCGCGCTACGATATCGCCATTCCCGATAAAATCCGCGCCATTCTCGAAAGCGGCCGTGGCGAATCGGTGAAGCCCGGCGACCCGTCTCTTGCCGGCTCCGAGGCGCGGATGATCGCCACACCGCAAATGGCGCTCGATGCCGCCGCGGAAGTGGCGCGCAAGAAAGGCGTCCCCGCCTTTATTCTCAGCGACCGGATCGAAGGCGAAGCGCGCGACGTCGGCAAAGTGATAGCGGCGATCGCGCAGTACATCGCGCGCCACAACCAGCCTTTCACTGCCCCCTGCGTGCTCCTCTCGGGCGGCGAAACGACGGTCACCGTGCGCGGCAAAGGCCGCGGCGGCCGCAATGTCGAATTCCTCTTGTCGCTCGCGCTCGCACTCGATGGCGAAGCCCGTGTCCATGCGCTGGCCGGCGACACCGACGGCGTCGACGGGCTCGAAGAGATTGCGGGCGCCTATGTCTCTCCCGACACGCTGAAACGCGCTTGGGCCAAGGGCATCAAGCCGCAGGAAGCTCTCGCCTCAAACGACGGCCACGGTTTCTTCGAGGCCTTGGGCGACAGCGTCGTCACCGGCCCGACCCTGACGAACGTCAACGATTTTCGCGCCATTCTGATCACGACCTGAGCGCGTAGACGGCCTCCGCCTTGACAGAGGCGCTCTGCGCGACAGTTTCCTCAAGACGATTTTCCGAGTGAGGAGCGAGCATGAGCGACGCCGAGACAAAAGCGTCGACGCCCGATTTCAGCCAGGGCGTTGCCGCGGCCGATATTCCGAATGACGGAATGCTCGCCGGACACATCGGCGACGAGGCTGTTCTTCTCGTCAAACGCGGCGGCGTCGTTTATGCGATCGGCGCGACTTGCAGCCATTACGGCGGACCGCTTGCCGAGGGAATCCTTGTCGGCGATACGGTCCGCTGTCCCTGGCATCACGCCTGCTTCAGTGTGAAGAATGGCGCGACCGTCCGTCCTCCGGCGCTCAAGGATCTCGCGAGTTGGCGCGTCGAAGAGATCAATGGAATGGTCACTGTGCGCGAGCGCTTGCCGAAGCCGAAGCCCCCGGTTCTTGCGGCGACGGGACTCCTGCCGTCGTCCGTTGTCATCATCGGCGGGGGTGCCGCGGGCTATACGGCGGCAGCGACTTTGCGCCGCGAGGGCTATGGCGGCCCCGTCGTCATGCTGAGCGCTGATAGCGATGCGCCCTATGACCGACCCGCGCTGTCGAAGGATTATCTCTCAGGACAAGCGCAGCCCGATTGGCTTCCGCTGCGAAGCCCCAACTTCTATACCGAACAAAAGATCGATCTTCGCGTGGCGACCCGCGTCACCGGAATCGATGTCGCCGCGCGCGCTCTGCATACCCGCGACCGCGATGGAAAAGACGAACGCCTGAGCTATGGCGCACTGTTGATCGCGACCGGGGCCGAACCCGTGCAGCTCGATCTGCCCGGCGCCACGCTCCCGCATGTTCATCTTCTGCGCAGTCTCGCCGATGGCAATGCGCTCCTCGCCAATACCAAAGGAGCGCGGCAATGTGTGGTGATCGGCGCGAGCTTCATTGGCCTTGAGGTCGCCGCTGCCTTGCGCCAACGCGACATCGCGGTTCATGTCGTCGCGCCCGACAGCATTCCGATGGCGCTCATCATGGGCGAGGCGATCGGCAAAAGCGTGCTCGCCTTGCACCAATCGAAAGGCGTGGTCTTCCATCTCGAAACGAAGCCCGTCACCATTCAAAGAGACTCCGTCACCCTCGCCAATGGCGAGAAAGTTCCGGCCGATCTCGTGATCGTCGGCATCGGTGTCCGGCCGTCCGTCGCGCTGGCGCAATCCGCAGGCCTCGAAGTCGATCGCGGCGTTGTGGTCAATGAATATCTGGAGACGAGCGCCAAAGGCATTTATGCGGCAGGCGACATCGCGCGCTGGCCGGACAAGTATAGCGGCAATCGTATCAGGGTCGAACATTGGATCGTGGCCGAACGGCAAGGCCAGGTGGCGGCGCGCAATATTCTCGGCCGCCGCGAGGCCTTCGACGCCGTGCCCTTCTTCTGGAGCCAGCATTACGATACGGCGATCAATTATGTCGGCCATGCCGAGGAATGGAATGACATCGCGGTCGAAGGCGATGTCACCAAGCGTGATTTCCTCGCCACCTTCTCGCTGAAAGGCAAGACACTCGCCATCGTCAGCATGGGCCGCGACCGGGACAGTCTTTTGGCCGAGGCAGCCATGGAAAACATGGGAAAAGGCGACGCCTAGCCCCGCGTCGCTGGCGCAATCTCAGTCGACGCTCATTTCGACGAGCCCAGGCACATTGCCGCCGTTCAAGAAACCCGCAGGATCGATCCCGAACAGCGTCAGCCCCTGGACGAAAGGCTCCGACGCGTCGATAAATTCGATCGAAACGCCATCGGCGTGCCAGGTCGAAATGGCGGACAGCAGAATCTGAAGCGACTGCGCCCCGAGCCGCTCGACCTTCGACGCATCGATCATCAAATCCGACCCGCGCTGCGTCAGAAGATCTTCGGCCAGCGGCAATGCGGCCTTGAGATCGAGGACTTCCGACAGCGTATAGGTCTTGGCACTCGCAAGCATTTTACTCTCACCATTCTTACGACGGTGGGTCGCCTTTTTTGCGGGTCCTTTCGATCGCATGGGGATAGAAATCCTCAGGTTCGGTATGGCCCGGAGACCATTGCTATAGGAAAGACATTGACGGCCGCTTCGCCCGGGCGGCGAAACAGGGCGGCCATTGGAATTTTCTGCGATCAATCTTTCCAAAGTCTGACCAAGACGAGCCCGTCGCCTCCGGGAATCAGTCTGGAATTGGTCCAGGGATGCTGGATATGCGATAGAAAGAAAGCAGATAGTCTCGACCAATCGCCTCCGGGGCGCTCAGGGACGGAGATGATTAAAATTCTGGTCACCGGCTTTGGCGCCTTTCCGGGCGTGCCTTCAAATCCTTCCTCGGCCCTGCTTTCCGCGCTTAAGAAGAGGCGCCGCCGGCTCCAGCGATTCGGCATCGCGCTTGAGTTGCGTGAACTGCCGGTCACTTACGCGGGACTCCCTCAGCGGCTCGCAAGGTTGGCAAAGGAGATTAGACCGGATGCCATTCTTCAATTCGGCGTCGCCAGCGGCCGAGAAGTCATTTCTGTCGAAAAGTTTGCCCGCAATCACGTGGACACTCGGCATCCCGATGCCTCGGGCAAGCCGGCTTTTAAGGACGTCCTCGTCGCTCATGGACCCCGTGCATTGAAGACACGTATTCCTGATTCCGAAATCGTTGCTGCCTTGCGGCGCGCCGGCATTCCGAGCGCGATGTCAAACGACGCGGGTGACTATGTCTGTAATGCCAGCTTCTATCATGCGCTCAGGCTTGCAAACGTGCGTTGCGTCGGCTTTATCCATATTCCGTTTCCGCGTGCGCGGCGCGGCGCGAGGAAAGACAAGAGGCCGCACTTCGAAGATATTGTCAGGGCAGCGGAGATCGCGCTCATAATCATCGCGCGCGCGCTTCGGCCGAACGCGGCCTTACGGTACGCGGGCTAGGACGCAGAATGGCCCTCGACGTTCAGGCCCTGGTTTGGCCCATCATCCAGATCATCTGGATCAATGTCGTTCTCTCCGGCGATAACGCCGTCGTCATCGCGCTCGCCTGCCGCAGTCTTCCCGAGAACCAGCGGCGGCTCGGCGTGGCGCTCGGCACGGCGGCTGCGATCGTCCTGCGGATCGCGCTGACGGCCATCATCGTCGAGATCCTGCTTCTTCCCTATGTGCGGATCGTCGGCGGCATTCTGCTGTTCTGGATCGCGGTGAGACTGGCGCGCGAAGACCATCACGAAAAATCGCTGCCGCCGACCATGTCGCTCTGGAACGCGATTGGCATCATTGTTCTGGCCGATGCGGTGATGTCGCTCGACAATGCGCTTGCTATCGCGGCAGCGGCCAACGGCTCGCTGCTCCTCGTCGCTTTCGGGCTTGTGCTCTCGGTGCCGATCATTATCTTCGGCGCCACGCTCTTCGCCAACGTGATTGCGCGTTGGCCGGCCTTTGTCTGGGCGGGCGCGGCGCTGCTGGGTTATGTCGGTGGCGAGTTGATCGGCTCTGATCCGCTGTTTGCTACGCTCACCATCGCGCACGTGCCGCATTGGGAGACCTTGTGCGGCGGTGCCGGTCTCGTCTTTGTCGTTGGTGTGGCGGCGGCGATGACGGCACTTGTCAAAAGCGGCGCCGCCCCTTGAGCGCTATTGCTCGTCGTCGTGTTCCGACAGAATCTCGATGAGTAGTCCGACGACTCCGCTCGGCATCGGTTGAAACTCGTTGACCAGCGCTTCGTCGGCGTTGAGCCAGGCCCAGGCCCGCTCCAGCTCGACCAGCGACGCGCCCGTCGCCATTAGTTCCGCCGCCAAAGTGTCATCGACCGGACCCAATACGGACGCTACCTCTTCGCGCGTCAACGCCATGAGCGCTCCTCCTCCCGATGTTTGCGCTTATTGCTCATTCTATCCCGAAACCGCCAACCGGCGCCGCAGAAAAACAGCCGCGAGCGCCAAGGAAAATCCGGCCAACGCCAAGCCCGACATGGCGAGATACGCTCGCGGTCCATAAAGATGGGTGAGCTGGCCGCAGGCGAGCGTCGAGGCGGCCATCGTCACCCCCATCGCGGCGGAGGACCAGCCCTGCATGCGCGCGCGGTGGTTCGGCCCCGCGAGCCAGCCCAGAACGAGCACCGAGCCCATGTAAGTCGCGGCGAAGGAGAGCGCATGCATGAGCTGCAGGCAGAGCGTCACGACGGGCGGCGGGTTGAGGCTCATCGCCGCCCAGCGGACGACGGCGCCGCCCGCCCCAATCAGCAAAAGCAGAAGCGCGCGGCGGATGGTGCGAATATAGCGTCCCCCCAAAATGAAGAGCAGGCTCTCCGCCATCACGCCCAGCGCCCAGGCGAGGCTGATGATCGTCGGCGCAAAACCGTTCAACTTCCATTGCAGCGTGCCGAAGGAATAAATTTCCGCATGGCTCGCCTGCACGAAGGCCGAAGCGAAAATGACGACGATCGCAAGTGGCAGCGCATGACGCTCCGCGGTGAGCCCCGTTTGCGCGCGATGATCGAAGCGCACTTTCCCCATCCGCTGCGCAATCCAAAGCGCGACGCCCGCCGGCACGAGCGCGAGTACGCTCAGCGCAATGATAATCTTATTGCCGGGAAGAAAGGAGACGATCACGCCCGAGAGCAGCATCATCACGAGCGTGCTGAGCGAAGCGCCGACGCGAATGCGGCCATATTGAATGCGGCGCAGGCCGACAAGGTGCAGACGGCGGATTTCGGCGAGACACAGCGCATCGGCGAGCGCCGGCATGCTGCCTTGCGCCGTGACGACAAGAACCGAGCCGAGAAACACCGGCACGAGCCCCCTGGCAAAGCCGAGCGCGCAATAAGCAATCGCCATCGCGCAGGCGCAAAAGGCGAGCGTCACCGCGATCCCCCGCCGGTCGGCAATGTAAGTGATGACCGGCAGCAACAGCACGCGCAGCACGAGCGGCGTCGCGAGCGTCAGCGCGATTTCAACGTCGGACAGTCCACGCGCCGACAGCCAGACGGGAAAATAAGGCAGATGCAGACCGTATGGCAGAAACAGCGCGGCGCTGAGGACGACAAGACGCCAATAGATCGCCTGCTCGATCCGCTGCGGCGCTGTCTGCGATTGCAGCACGCCGTTAATCCATCACGGCTGCTTTGAGAATGCAGACCATCATGGCGGAAGCCGCCTCTTTCCCCCGATTGCGGATCACATGCGGGCGGTCACAGCGATAGCGGAGCGTCTCGCCCGCCCGCGCATGGTCGATGACGCCGCCGACTTCAACCTCAAGTTCGCCCTCCGTCACCGAGAGACATTCGACCGAGCCGCGCTGATGCGGATCGGATTCAAGAACGCCTCCGGGCTCAGCCGAGAAGCCGTACCATTGCAGCCATTCGACGGTCTTGATCCAGCCAATGATCGAAAGGCGGCATTTGCCGTCGTCCGAAACAAGGATCGGCGTGTCGCCTTTCGATGATTTTTCGAGGAACGGCTCGTCTTCGCTGACTTGCAGCACGCGCTCGATCGAGACGTCGAGCGCGTGCGACAGCCGCCAGATCGTTGAGAGCGTCGGGTTCGTCTCATTGCGCTCGATCTGGCTGATGATCGATTTGGCGACGCCGGATTGTTCGGAGAGTTCGGAGAGCGACAGATTGTAGGCTTTTCGCAGCCGCTGGACGGTCTTGCCGAGCTGGCCGGAGACGGCGGAGGCGCCCGCCTCCAACGCTTTGGCCTTGTCTCGCCCTTCGATTCCCATGGATCTGCCCGCGCTCGTGGTGACGAACGCTATAATAGCCAGATTTGTTTGAAATATCGAACGTTGCGGGAGGGTTTTTGACGCGCCGTCAGCCAAAAAGCGCAAGCTTTTCAGCGGGTGAGAGAGTGTCGAGCCGTGCCAGGACCTCGAGCCGCCGCTCGCGGGCGGCCTCCTCGCGATCGGCGGGAATGACGAGTGGCGTTGCCGGTGGCAAGTGCTCGGGAGGCGCTGAAGCCTCGGCCTTCGACTCGGAAGAGGTGCCGAACCGCAACAGGCCGCCGACCGCGCGGGCATGGATCTCGATTTTGGCGCAGAGCGCTTCGTCCTGGCCTTGCCGCCGCAAGTCAATCGCAAGCAGATCAAGCTGCTTCGCCACGTCCTTCAGGCGCTGCACGAGAAGCCTGATCGACGGGTCGGCCGGAACCGCGCGCTGATCGACGACGACCTGCTCCAGCCGGCCGATGGCATCGAGCACCTGGCGCATTTCATCGACGCGGCTGCGGCGAGCGAATTCGGCGAGAAACCAGCGGCCGCGCACGGTCTCCATGACCGCGGCTTCGATCGCGTCGTAATCGCCTTCGCTGATGCCTTCTGGCGGCGCGAGAATCATGGTCTGCCGATCTCAAGCCGCCTCGTCGAATCGCGGCGTCTCAGTCTGCGCTCGAAGCCTACAAAATCAAGCGCGCTTGCGCGCAATGAGTGCATCGAGGCTCCACGGTCCAGGGCCGGCGAAGACCAAATACAGAAAGACGAAGCAGAATTGGATGGCGCTGTCGCCCTTGTTGACGAGCGGAAAGACACTGTGCGGCGCATGCGCCATGAAATAAGCGACCGCCATCTCGCCGCAGAGAATGAAGGCGACCGGCCGCGTGAAAAGGCCAAGCACAAGAAGAAAGCCGCCCGCGGCTTCGAGAATGGCGCTCAGGCCGATCAGCGACATGAGCCCGTGCACCGGGAAAGGCGACGGCGGAAAGCCGAAGAGCTTCGACGTTCCGTGCTCCATGAAGAGGAGCGCTGTCACGACGCGCAGCACGCTCAGAACACGCGCCGTCCAAATCTCATCCATGGATCTGTTCCTTCTTCAGCTTTGCCTTTCCATAAGGGCCGCAAAAAGCCTGCGTCGTCTCAAGGCTGCGTGATGATCGCCGCCGTCGCCCGGCCGCCCCCGCCCCTTCTTTTTTCGACCTTGGCCGCCCATATTTCCCTCAGAGTCCGCGATTCCATGACTCTATCCGGCTGGGCTCAAGGCAATCTTCCATGTTCGATCAACATTATCATTTTCTGCTCGACGAGCGGAGCGAAGAGGCGACCGCCCGCGAGCCCCTCTCCGCCTCGCCTTCGGACGCGGCTTTGCTCGACGCCTATTCGCGCACCGTCATCGATATCGTCGAGACCGTCGGCCCGAGCGTCGTGCGCCTCGATATCCGTCACGCGAATGGGCGGCGCTCAGGCTCCGGCGTCATCGTCTCGCCCGACGGGCTGATTCTCACCAACAGCCATGTCGTCCAGGGCGCCAAGCGCGCCGAGGTGACGACGCTCGACGGCCGCAGCCTCTCCGCGCGTGTCTTGGGCGATGATCCCGACACCGATCTTGCGCTGCTGCGCGTCGAGGATGATGCGACGCTCCCCGCGGCTCGGCTCGGCGATTCGAAACAATTGAAAGCGGGCGAGATCGCGATCGCCATCGGCAATCCACTCGGCTTCGACGCGACGGTGACGGCGGGCGTCGTCTCCGCGCTCGGCCGTTCGCTGCGCTCGACATCAGGCCGCATGATCGATGATGTGATCCAGACGGATGCCGCGCTCAACCCCGGCAATTCCGGCGGCCCGCTCGTTTCCTCGCGCGGCGAAGTCATCGGCATCAACACGGCGATGATCGCCGGCGCACAGGGCATTTGTTTCGCTGTGGCCGCGAATACGGCGCGCTTCGTACTCGGCGAGATCATTCGCCATGGCCGCGTGCGCCGCGCCTATCTCGGCGTTGGCGCGGGAACGATCCCCGTGCCGCGGCGGATCGCGCTGAGACTCGGCTTGACGCAGGCGACGGGCGCGACGGTGACGGCTGTCGAAGCCAAAGGCCCTGCCGATGAAGCGGGCTTGCTCACCGGCGATATTCTGCTCGCCATCGACGGCACGCTTGTGACGGGCGCCGACGATCTCGTGCGTCTGCTCGATGCTGAGAAGATCGGACGAACCATTCCGCTCGATGTTCTGCGGCGTTCGGAGAAGCGGCGTTTCTGGGTGGCGCTGAGAGAGCGCTAAACCTCGACCGGCTCGCCGGCGCCTTCCCAACCCAGCATGCCGCCGGAATAATGCGTGACGACATCGTCGCGTCCGGCGGCCTGCGCAAGCTCCAGCGCGCGGAGCGAACGCTTGCCCGAGCGACAAGAAAGAACGACGCGTTTGCCGGGCGCCTTCGGTAAGGCGCCGGGATCGAAAGATTGCAGCGGATTGAGCATGGCGCCGGGAATGCGGCCCGCGGCATATTCATTCGGCTCGCGGACATCGACGAGCAGGATCGAGCCGTCGGCCAGCCCCTTTTTCAAATCCTCGGTACTGATGTCTTGAACCGTCGTCGCGCCCATGGTCGCAATCCTCGAACCAATACTGTTGCCCTCAGCAATAAGCGCCGCCCCCGAAAGATACAAGACGAGGCCGCCAAGGCCGCATTAACTCTGAGGAAGGTCGCCCGGGCTTGCGCTTGACGCGGCGAAGCCGAAAAGGGCATGAGAGCGCAGCCTGTCAGCGTTCCCATCCAGCCCCGGAGCCGAGCTTGCGCCGCAGATATTATGTGCTGGATGTCTTCACCGATCGGACGCCCGGCGGCAATCCTCTCGCAGCCGTGATCGATTGCGACGGGCTCGAGACCGAGGCGATGCAAAAAATCGCCGCGGACTTCAATCTCTCCGAGACGATCTTCGTTCTTGCGCCGCACGATCCGATCAATACGGCGCGGCTGCGGATATTTACGCCGCGCGCCGAGCTGCCATTCGCCGGCCATCCGACCGTCGGCGGCGCGGTGCTCGTCGCCGAATTGCGCGCCGCGGCGCATCTGCGCGCGCAGGATTTGCGCATTGTGCTTGAAGAAAACATCGGCGAGATCATCTGCAGCGTGAGCCACAGGCCGAATTGTGTCCACCGCGCGCATTTCATTCTGCCGAAATTGCCGACGCGCCTCGGTGCTGCGCCGGACAAGGCGCGGCTTGCCGCAGCGCTCGGTCTTTCGCCCGAAGACATCGGCTTCGACCGCCACGTGCCTTCGAACTATACGGCGGGCGTGAATTTCACTTTCGTCCCTGTCGCCAGTCTTGCCGCGATTGCTTCGGCGAAGCCGCGCCCCGATCTCTTCGAGAATGCCTTCGGCAATGCCGCCTATCTCTACACGCGCGAATGCGCGGAAGCCGGCCATGATTTCCATGCGCGCATGTTCGCGCCGCAATTCGGCGTCGCTGAGGATCCGGCGACAGGGTCGGCAGCGGCCGCTTTCGTCGGCGTTCTCATGGCGT
The DNA here is from genome assembly GCA_049522395.1 of Methylovirgula sp. Lineage (GTDB taxonomy): Bacteria > Pseudomonadota > Alphaproteobacteria > Rhizobiales > Beijerinckiaceae > Methylovirgula. The sequence continues at coordinate 32,601 of JBEKNV010000007.1, read as the reverse complement.
TTGAGAAAATCGCCGATGGCAGCCATGCCTTTGCGATCGAACAGGGCTATGAGATGGGCCGGCCGAGCCTCATCGCCCTGACGCTCGATGTCGAAAAAACCGTGCTGGTCGAAGCCTCGATCGGCGGCGGGGTGCTGTTCTCCGCGCAAGGAACGCTCGACACATGAGCGCGCCAAGCCCGACCGTGCCCATCAAGAGCGTGGAGGCGATCCGCTATCGGCTCATAGAGACGCCTTGGCGTTTTGCGCAAGAGCGCGCCGAAGAGATTGAAGCGCATTGGCAAAAACGGCGCGCGCGCACTCCAGATCTTTATAATGGCCGCGTGCTGCTGATGCTTCGCACGGGCACGGAAGAAGACTGCAGCTCCGCGCTCGAAGGCACCTGCTTCGAAGCGGAATATAAGGCGTTCGTCGCTTGGCGCGATTTCGGATTCTCGGGCGAGACTCTCAATGTCTTCGCGATGGCGGCGTTACGCTCCGCCGACGGCGCTTTTCTTTTGGGCGAAATGGGACGCAACACGGCGAGCGCGGGAAAGATCTATTTTCCCGCCGGAACGCCAGAGCCGAGTGATCTCAAAGACGGCTTCATCGATTTCGAAAGCAATGCGCGGCGCGAATTGAAAGAAGAGACGGGGATCGATGAAAGCGAACTCAGCTTCGCGCCCGGCTGGAGCGTCGTGTTCGACGGCGCCTATGTCGCCTGCATGAAGGAAATGAACTCTCCGCTCACCGCCGCCGAACTTATCGCCCGAACTGACCAATTTCTGGCGCGCGACAAAAATCCCGAACTCGCGCGGCTGAGACCCGTCTTCTCGGTGGCCGATTTCGATGCCGAGCATATGCCGGCGTTTATGCGGGCCTATCTTCTGCACGCCTTGCGTAAAGCCTAGACGTGATAACCGTGCCGCTCTTCGGAGGCTTGGATGAGCGCCATCGCCTTGCCATCGTGCCCGGCGGCGCAGGCCTGCGCCGCCTCGGAGAGCTCCTGCTCGATCGTCTGATAGACGGGTGGTTCGACATTGCCGGTCCTTTGGTCGGCTCTGAGCACGGTCTGATAGCGGTGGATCTTGTCCGAGCAAGGCGCGGCCGGCGGCAGATTGGCGAAGGCGGCGGGTTCCTGCGCGGCCTGCGGCGGTGGCGGCGGGACGGAGGCAACGGGCGAAGGTTGATTGCAGCCAGCGAGCCAAAGCGCAGCTATAATGGACCCCGTCCTCAGCGGCATGGTGCGCATGGGCTTTCCCGAAATGATTCGAGCCATGGTAGCGAGGCGACTGCAACCGGACAATCTTTGCCGTAGGCAGAAACCAACCGAACCGTTCCGTGTTTCTCCATGGGAGAAGCGTATGAAAGTCAAATACCGTACAATAAACAGTGGACTGAATCCGCGGCGCACCAAACTCGAAGTGCCGGGATGGGGCGGAGAGTCGGAGCCGCGCGCCGACGGCTCGCTCGAACATCCTTGGCATTGCGTGCCCTTTTCAGAAGGTGCCCGCTACGGGATCGAGCTGTTCTATCCTTATGACAACGACTTGAGCGTCTCGACGCGCGACGGGAAGCTAATCTTCGAGGGCGATTTCGGCCCCCCGCCGAGTCCCGACCTGCAATGGCCGCCGTTCCGCGCCTTCGGCACCGCCTATTACACCTATCAGATCCTTTTCGACCTGAAGGTCGAGCCCGGTTACGCGATCCGCACCGAGCCGCATCCGCGGTTTTACACCGATCCGACTGACACTGTGCCGATCGCCGTGCCCGCGCTGCTGCGCAATTGGTGGCCGATGATGTTCTTCTGCGTGTTCAAATCGCCGGCCGAAGGACGCACGCATATTTTTCGCAAGGGCGAGCCCTTCGCGCAAATTCTTGTCATCCCGGAAGAAGCGAATTTCGAACTGGTCGAAATGGATCTTGAGGAAGCCGCCGAGCGCGAATTGCAATCGCGCCGCATTCATAAGAGCCGCGAGACGCTCGCGACCAAGACCGAATGGACGTCTTCGACGAACACGGTCTTCGATGGAACCTATCGGCACATCTTGAGCGCCGCCAAGGTGCGCGAAAAAACCAAGCCTCAAGGTTAGGCGGCGCAACTCTCTCTTTCACGCGGAAAACGAAACGGCCGGCAGATACTCTCGCCGGCCGCTTCGCTTGGCCTCGCTCGCTTCCGATGCATCGGCCTTCGGCAGACTACATGTGGTGATGGTGATGATGATGGTGGTGATGGTGCAACAAGCGCCCCAACAAATGATGATGATGGTGGTGATGGTGATACTGCACCTTTTCGATCGGCGGCGTCTCGGACGCGGCCGCGATATCGACTGCCTTCAACACGGCGGCGGCGTTCGGGATCGGATCGAGCAGATCGGAATAGGACTCGACCTTCAACACATCGCCAGGATGAGCCATCGTTGCCGCTTGCACCGCCTGCGGCGCTCCAAGAGCGGTGATAGCACCGACCAATCCAAGTATTTTTTTATCCATTTAGACCCTCCAAATCATGGGCGCGGCCTGAGACTTGCGAGCGTCCTTTACGCCTGCTTGAGGCTCAGGCTCAAGGGTTCAATTCACGAAAAGAGCGGGCAGTTCCCCGTTATTTTCAGGGAAATCGGGGGAATCGCGTCGGCCACGCGAGTCGAGACCGTTCCTGCTATGATCAGGATAACGCCGAATGGGTGCTGCAGGCGCCGCTTTGCAGTTCCAAGCCGAGGCTGAGCCGCTTCAACTTGAGCTGCAGCGGAAAAACCTAAGTCTTGGGGAGGCTGACGCATGTCCACCGATGACCTGTTAACGAGTCGGCGGGCCGTCGTCACCGGCCTTGCGACGGCAGCCTTGTGCGCCGCGAATGCGCCGGCGAAATCCGCCGCGCTCACGACCGCCCCTAAGCCCGAAGACGAAGGGCTGATGCGCGAAGCGATCGCGCTGGCCGCACAAGCCGATTTCCCCTTCGGCGCGGTCATCGCGCGCGACGGCGCCATTCTCGCGCGCGGGCTCAATCTCGGAAAGCGCACGCATGATCCGACCGCGCATGGCGAGATGGTCGCGATCCGTCGCTTTCTTGCGGAACGCGGCCCTGAGGAACTCAAAGGGACGACGCTCTACACTTCCGGCGAGCCCTGCCCGATGTGTATGGGGGCCATCATATGGTGCGGCATCGCGCGGGTCGTCTATGCTGCATCGATCGCCCAGCTCAGCGCCCACATCGGGCAGATCATGCTCACCTCGGCAGAGATCGCCAACAAGACGCCTTTCGCCAAGATCGACATCACCGGCGGCGTGCTTGCCGACGAAGCGATCAAGCTTTTTCAACCATAGGCTGGACCGAATCTTCTCCCTGTGGGAGAAGGTGCCGAGCGAAGCGAAGCGGATGAGGGGTTACGCTCTTTCAGAAGGTGCAGAGGCCGTAACCCTCACCCGGTCGGCTCCGCCGACCACCCTCTCCCACAGGGAGAGGGTTTGAAAGCGCGCCGATGATCATCCGCCTTTGCAAGACCGTTCTCGTTGCGATGATGGCGCTGTTCTTCATCATCGTCGTCTTCGGCAATGTCACCGACTATCAAACCAACGCCGTCTTTGTCGATCATGTGTTGGCGATGGACACGATCTTCCCGGACTCAACGCTCAAATGGCGGGCGATCACCGACCCGCGTCTAGCGGCCTTCGCCTATTGGGCGATCATTGCCTGGGAGGCGGCAACCGCTGCGATTCTTTCCGTAGCCGCCATTCGGCTCGCGCTCGCCAGCCGGGATCACCAGCGCTTCGTCGCCGCAAAGCCTTTGGCCGTCCTCGGCCTCACCTTCGGCCTTTTGCTTTACGGCTTCGGCATTACGATTGTCGGCGGCGAGTGGTTTGCCATGTGGCAATCGAAAGTCTGGAACGGACTCGACAGCGCGGCAAGATTCATGCTGCTCGATGGCTTGGTGCTGCTAGTGCTGCTGATGCCGGAGGCGTGACGGCATCCCCATTCGATTGGATTTCCGCCATGGTGCCTATCTGGCCCCCAAACGAAGTCGAATCTGGATGGTTTCAGGGGACCAGACCGATTGCATCCGTTGTCGCCGAAGCGCAAGCGCTTCCAATAGCAGTAACGAGCGGCGCGGCCATGTGACTCGTCGCGCCATGGTTGAACATGTCTGAGAATGAGGCCTTTCTCTCTCGCATCCTCGTCTTCCCGGTCAAGGCGCTCGACGCCCTCGAACTCGAACAAGCACGCGTGCTTTCAAGCGGTGCCTTGGAACATGATCGCACCTGGGGTCTATTCGATTCAAGCGGCAAGTTTGTGAATGGCAAACGATACGCGGCCGTTCACCGCCTGCGATCGCACTTCGATTTGAAAGAGCGCGTGTTGACATTGCGCGACGAGAACGGCCGAGGCTTGGGCAGCCGAACCTTCTCGGTCGACCAGGACGGGGAAGCACTCGAAAGTTGGCTGCGAGACTATTTCGGATTTCCGGTCTCCTTCCGCAAGAATACAGATGTCGGCTTTCCCGATGACACCGACTCTCCGGGCCCGACCATCATAGGCCTTGCGACGCACGCGGAGATTGGGCGCTGGTTCGGGCTGCCGGTCGAGCAGGTTCGGGCGCGGTTTCGAACGAACATCGAGATCGGCGGCGTGCCTCCGTTCTGGGAGGACCGCCTGTTCGGCCCTGCTGGAACGACCGTGCGTTTCCGCATCGGCGATGCCGTCTTCGAGGGTATCAATCCATGTCAGCGGTGCATCGTCCCGCCGAGGGACCCTTTGACCGGCACGCTCGATGACACATTCGTTCGTCGCTTCACCGACCTTCGCAGTCGTACGCTCCCCTCTTGGTCAACGCGCGAGCGTTTCAATCACTTCTATAGAGTGGCGATCAATACGCGCCCATATGGCGACCAGGGCGGCCAGCTGCTCCGCCTCGGAGACCGCGTTGAGATTTTGGACGCGCCACCAACAGGCGGCGCGCCGCCGGTCCGATCTGGAACCAATGGATTACCCGATTCTGGGCCGCTCCAAAACTTTCCCGGTTAGCCTTGGTGAAGGCTAAAAGAATGAAATAGTCAGACACCCAGCTCCGGAACGCGGCTATCAGCGCCTCCCCGCCCCCACCGTCCGACTCGAGCAAGCGGCTTCTCCCGTGGCTGGTTGCCGTCGCGTTTTTCATGCAGGCGCTCGATACGACGATCCTGAACACGGCCGTGCCAGTCGTCGCGCAAGCCCTCAACGTCCCTCTGCTCAGCATGAAATCGGTCCTGGCCAGCTATACGCTGAGCCTCGCTGTCTTTATTCCGATCAGCGGCTGGATGGCCGACCGTTTCGGAACGCGTCTGGTTTTTGCCTCCGCAATCGGTCTCTTTACGCTCGGGTCCTTTCTTTGCGGCGTCTCAAGCGACATCCATCTGCTCGTCGCCTTCCGTGTTCTGCAGGGCTGCGGCGGCGCCATGATGGTTCCCGTCGGCCGGCTCACATTGGTGCGCACTTTTGCCAAATCCGAACTCATCCGCGCCATGAGCTTTGTCGCCATCCCGGGTCTGGTCGGCCCGATGCTGGGACCGATCGCCGGCGGTTTGATCGTCGCATACCTTCATTGGCGATTCATATTTTTCGTGAATCTCCCCGTCGGAATCGCCGGTCTTATTTTGGTCTATCTGCTTCTGCCCGATTATCGCGAGGAGAACCCCAAACCGCTCGACGTTGTCGGACTGATCCTCTTCAGCTCCGGCATCGCTTTGCTGTCTTATGTGTTGGAGATATTCGGCGACCATACGTTGAGCGTGACCGAAATTCTGGGGCTGTTGGCGCTGTCTTTGGCGCTGATCGCGGGTTACGGACTGCACGCGACGCAAATATTATTTCCGCTTCTGCAATTGAGTCTGTTTCGCATCCGCACGTTCAGCGCGGCGGTCGGCGGCAGCTTCTTCACAAGGCTTGGGATCGGCGGCGTGCCCTTTCTCTTGCCCCTCCTTTATCAGGCCGGGCTTGGGTACACGCCGGTTCAGTCGGGTCTACTCATCATGCCTCAAGCAGTCGCGGCCATGAGCACGAAATTCCTTATGCCGCGAATTCTGAAGCGTGTTGGCTACCGCGGTGTGCTGATCTCGAACACCGTCATCCTCGGTCTTCTCCTGATGCTTTTTGCGACTATCGGACTCGCGACGCCGTTCTGGGTGATCGTGCTGCAAGCGTTCTGCTATGGAGCGTTCACATCGTTGCAATACACAAGCATGAATACGCTGGTTTATGCCGACGTCGACCAGGATAGCACAAGCAACGCAAGTTCCATTGCGAGCACGGCGCAGCAGATGTCCATCAGTTTCGCTGTCGCGGCAGCGGGGCTCACCACCGCATTTTTCGTTCCCGATTATGTTCGTTCAAACCCAGCTGAGATGATTCACGGCATCCACGAGGCGTTTCTCGTGCTCGGTGGATTCACCATTTTGTCCACGGTCGTCTTTTTTCAACTGAAGCGCGGCGACGGCGGTAAGGTGAGCCAGCAAAAGGACGTTCACCTGGCGTGACGATCAAGTCTCGATCCCCGCACTGCGGATGATCTGCGCCAACGGATCGGGCCTCGATCTCCTAACCGTTTGGCCGCTTGCGCCGCTTCCGCAGCCCCTCTGCGGGCCGCCAAAACTCCATCAAATCCGACGTGAATTGCAAAGGGACTGGAAGGTTGAAGAGCCTACGCCGAGGTGAGAGGTGTTTTGCGCTGGAGAGAGTTCTGCGTTGGCAGCGTTCCTCACCGCACCCACCGCCCAGCCTTCGCCGCCCAATCAATAGGAGCCAGCCATGACGCCGCGTTCATCACAGCTTGCCGCTTTGCTCCTTTCCACTGCGATCGTCGCAGTCCCTGTGGGCAACACCGCTACCGCCTGCACGCGGACTCTTTTCGTCGGCGTCGACAACCTGGTCCTCACCGGACGCAATATGGATTGGGAAGAGGATATGTCGTCCAATCTCTGGGCCTTCCCGGAGGGCATGAAACGCGACGGCGCCGCCGGTCCAAAATCGATTCATTGGACATCCAAATATGGCAGCGTTGTCACCTCAAGCTATGAGGTGGGCTCCGGCGACGGCATGAACGAGAAAGGTTTGGTTGCCAATCTCCTTTATCTCGCCGAGTCGGATTACGGAAAACCGGACGAAAGCAAGCCCTATCTCTCCATCGCCGCCTGGGGCCAATATGCGTTGGACAATTACGCGACGGTCAATGAGGCGGTCGCGGCTTTGGCAGAGGAGCCTTTCAACATCTTGGCGCCAAGCATGCCCAATGGCGCGCAAGCCGTCCTGCATCTCGCCCTCTCGGATTCCTCCGGCGATTCCGCGATTTTCGAATATGTCAAAGGCAAGCTCGTCATCCATCACGGCAAGCAATATACGGTGATGACGAATTCGCCGACCTATGATCAGCAATTGGCGTTGAACGCTTATTGGAAAGACATTGGCGGCACGGTCTTCTTGCCGGGCACTAGCCGCGCCGCTGATCGGTTCGTGCGCGCGTCGTTCCTTCTGAATGCGGTCCCGAAGCAAGTCGATCCGCATTTCATCAAAAGCGTTCCGGAGGAATCCTTCACCTATCAAGCCGTCGCCGAGGTCATGAGCGTGCAACGCGCCGTCAGCGTGCCTTTGGGCCTTACGGATGCCGGCCACCCCAATATCGCTTCGACGCTCTGGCGCACCGTATCGGACCAGAAACATCTGGTTTATTATTTCGACTCCGCCACGAGGCCGAACACATTTTGGGTCAGCATGGCGAAACTCGACCTCAAAGCCGGTGCGCCGGTCGAGAAACTCACGATTCAGAACGGTGAAGTCTTCTCCGGCGAGGCCGCCGACCAATTCAAGCCGGCCAAACCGTTCAAATTCCTGGCGGCGACGCCGATTTTCTAGAGCCCGCATCGCGGGCGCCATCGTCGCAAGTTCAGCCATCCCGGGGTTGAGGGGCAGATTCCGCCAAGGGCGGCCCTTGCCCTTCCCCGCCCCATCGTCTAATTATTCTAAAGAACCCTGTGAATCCGAGGATTTCGTGCGTCTTGCGACGACCCATAGGCGAGTGCCCCGAAAGGGCTTAACCGCGGCGAAAATTTCGCCGGCGGCTGCGTCGTCGCGTCCTGCGTCCCGCACCCTTCTGTTGTCTGGCCTGCTCCTTACCCGCCCCTGACGGCCGGATGGGTTCTGCCTGGGCCTTCAGGGGAAAAGACGAAGTCGCAGCGCCTCGATGTGTTCACCCCGTCGGGCGCATCCCAAACTTCATTTTTCCAGGGTAGCCATGACACAGCATCAGCATTCCAAAGCGGATAAAGCCGCACAGATCGCCAACAGCGAACGCGTCTTCATTTTCGACACGACCTTGCGCGACGGTGAGCAATCGCCCGGCGCCTCGATGACGCTCGAAGAAAAACTGCAGGTCGCCGAACTCCTCGACAGCATGGGCGTCGATATCATCGAAGCGGGTTTTCCGATCGCCTCCGAAGGCGATTTCGAAGCCGTCTCTGAAGTCGCGCGCGTCGTAAAGAACGCGACCGTCGCCGGTCTCGCCCGCTCCGCCGCGAAAGACATTGACCGCGCCGCCGAAGCCGTCCGCAAGGCAAAACGCCCGCGCATCCACACCTTCATTTCGACGTCGCCTCTGCACATGAAGTTTAAGCTGCATAAAGAGCCGGCCGAAGTGCTCGACATGATTACGGCGAGCGTCACCCGTGCCCGCAATCATGTTGAAGACGTCGAATGGTCGGCGGAAGACGGAACGCGGACGGAGATCGACTTTCTCTGCCGCTGCGTCGAACTCGCGATCAAGGCCGGCGCCACCACGATCAATATTCCCGACACCGTCGGCTATACGGTGCCGGAAGAATATCAGGCGATCTTCGAGACGGTGCGCACCCGCGTGCCCAATTCCGACAAGGCGATTTTCTCCGTCCATTGCCACGATGATCTGGGCCTCGCGGTCGCAAATTCCTTGGCCGGCGTGCGCGGCGGCGCGCGGCAGATCGAATGCACGATCAACGGACTCGGCGAGCGCGCCGGCAATGCGGCCTTGGAAGAAGTCGTGATGGCGATGAAAGTGCGCGGCGACCGCCTACCCTTCCATAGCGACATCGACGCCAGCATGCTGACGCGCGCGTCAAAGCTCGTTTCGGCAGTCTCCTCCTTCCCGGTACAATATAATAAGGCGATCGTCGGCCGGAATGCCTTCGCGCATGAGAGCGGCATCCATCAGGACGGCATGCTGAAACATGCGCAGACCTATGAGATCATGACGCCGGAAAGCGTCGGCGTCGCCAAGACCTCGCTCGTCATGGGCAAGCATTCGGGCCGCCACGCCTTCAAGGAGAAGCTGAAGGAATTGGGCTATGAGCTCGGCGAGAACGCGCTCGAAGACGCCTTCACCCGCTTCAAGGATTTGGCCGACCGCAAGAAGATCATCTATGACGAAGATCTGATCGCGCTCGTCGATGATGAGATCATGCATGCGCATGAGCGGATCAAGCTCGTGAGCCTCACCGTCATCGCCGGCACGAGCGGTCCGCAATCGGCGGCGCTGACGATCGAGATCGACGGCGAGAAGCTGACGCATCAGGCGACGGGCAACGGCCCTGTGGACGCGATCTTCAACGCCATCAAGGCGCTGGTGCCGCATCACGCTTCGCTCGAGCTTTATCAGGTCCATGCAGTGACGGAAGGAACCGACGCGCAGGCCGAAGTCTCCATCCGTCTCTCAGAGGAAGGCAAATCGGTGACGGCGCGCGGCGCCGATCCCGATACGCTCGTCGCCTCGGCGCGCGCCTATATCGCTGCCTTGAGCAAGCTGATGGTCAAGCGCGGCAGGAACCGACCGGGGATCATGGCTGGGTAAATGCCAACCCAATATCAATGAGCGCGATGAACGCTTGCGCTTCATCGCCGTCTCGGCTAAATCCTGCCCCCTTGAAAGAGCGGCCCCGGCCGCTCTTTCTTCGGGCCGCCTCTTCTGCCGGCGGCCCAAATTCGATGGAACTCCGACCGTTTGACGGTTCGGGCGCATAGCTCAGTTGGTAGAGCAGCTGACTCTTAATCAGCGGGTCCAAGGTTCGAGCCCTTGTGCGCCCACCATCGACAACAATTTCTTGAAAGAAAGCCCGCGCCATCCGTTTTCTATTGAATCGAAGGCTGACACGGACGAGTCGCTCAAGAGCGGCTCTTTTATTTTGCGGCATGCTGGGTAGATTGGAAGTTCCGAAAGCCCCGCCGCAAGGTCATTGGTCATCAGATTTACAGAGATTGCCATTACGGCTCTCCGAGACATTGCGAGACTACGAAAGGAATAGGCAATGCAAAAGCTCAGGCGAATAGTGCTCGTTCGCCTCATGGTTCTGCTTTCCATCGCACTCGGCGCCGCTCCCGCTCAGGCAGGTCGATTTCTTGAAGCCACGTTGGGATGCACAGACAAGGTCTGCGTTGTCGGCGACAATATGGGGGGAGACTTGCAAAACTATCTCGGAGCGGCGCGAGAAGCCCAGAGAGAGCATACGCAGATCGTCATCGACGGCTGGTGCGTTTCCGCCTGTTCGCTTGTCGCAGACAAAGTTCGACCGCACGTCTGCATTACGTCAAACGCTCAGTTCGGATTTCACAAAACATGGGACTTGATCATCCGGAGCGATGGCCAAGAGTTCTATTCCCCGGGCCGACACAGAAAACTGATCTATACGCACGCTCTCCAAAGGTGGATCGACAAAAAGGGCGGCGAACCGGCGAGAGGCTTGCTCGTCATGTCCAACCAGGAAGCCGGAGCTTTTTGGCCGCGTTGTCCGGCGAGCTTGAATTAATAGGCGTCGCTCTCGCCCGTCTCTGACACTTTCCTGACAGATGAAATTTTCGCCAGCGCACATTCTGGAATTTTCCAGCGTTGCGCAAATTTTGAGCGCATTTGCCTACTGAAATCGCACGCAATTTTCGCGCAGTTAAGACTGTTCTAAGAGACGCGCTTTAATCTGAAGAACGACCGAGATTTCACTCTCATCTTTTTCGCGCGGCATCAGCGCCGCCCATTCTGATTCACGCCCCATTCATTGGTGCTGCCATGACCGTTTCATCGCATTGCCCTCCCTCGCGTCCGTTCCTCTCTCTTTTTTCGAGCCGAAAGCCGGGCGCGATCAACGATCCGAATTTCCTTCTCGCTGTCATCGAGCACATGGTCGTGCCACTTTTCGCGATCGACCATAACGGCACTGTCATCATCTGGAACGACGCCTGCGCGGCGTTGACGGGCCTTGCGGCTGGCGAAGTGATCGGCACCAAGAATCATTGGAAGGGGCTCTATTCGGCTCAGCGGCCATGCCTCGCCGATCTCGTTCTCAACCATCGCGGCGAAGACGCCGCCCGGCTTTATGCCGCGCATGAAGAGCCCACGACCGATCACGGGCCGATGCTTGCACAAAACTGGTGCGATCTGCCGCGTGGACTCCGTTGTTACCTCGCGATGCACGCCGTGCCGATTTTCGCCCACGACCGCAAGCTCTTGGCGGTCGTCGAGACGCTGCAAGACATGACGGTCTTCAAGCAGATCGAAGAAGATCTGAACCACGCCCATGAGGCGACGCAGGCCGCAATCGCGCAGGAGCGCGCGATCGTTGCGGATTCGATCGGCGTCGCCTTGGCGAAGCTCGCCGCGAAAGATCTCTCCTATCGCATGACCAAGGGACTGCCCGAGGCCTATGGCGGGCTGCAAAGCGATTTCAACGCCGCCATCGGCCATCTCGAAGAGGCGTTGAAACATGTGATCGAGAGCGCAACGGCCATTCACTCCGGGACGGAGGAGATTTCGGCCGCGGCGAACAATCTGGCGCGGCGCACGGCGCAGCAGGCGGCGAGCCTGGAACAAAGCGCCGCCGCGCTCGAAGAGACGACCGCGACCGTCAAAATGTCGGCGGAAGGCGCGGACAATGCACACCGCATCGTCGCCTCGGCGGTCGAGGAATCGACGCGCAGCGCGGTCGTGGTTCGCGAGGCTGTCGGCGCGATGGATGCCATCGCCAAATCGGCCCAGAAAATCAGCCAGATCATCGGCGTCATTGACGAAATCGCCTTTCAAACAAATCTGCTCGCCCTCAACGCGGGCGTGGAAGCCGCGCGCGCCGGCGAAGCGGGCCGCGGCTTCGCTGTCGTTGCGACCGAGGTTCGCGCGCTCGCGCAGCGCGCCTCAGCCGCGGCAAAGGAAATCAAAGCCTTGATCTCCGATTCGACGAACCAGGTCGAACACGGCGTCGATCTCGTCGGCGAGACCGGCAAATCTCTCGATCGGATGATGACGCAAATGACCGAGATCAATAAGCTCGTCAGCGCCATCGCCACTGGCGCCAAGGAACAGGCCATCGCAATCAGCGAAGTCAACACGGCAATCAACGAAATGGATCAGATGACGCAGGAGAATGCCGCGATGGTCGAGGATTCGACGACATCGACGAATGCACTTCTCCAGGAGATCGCCGACCTCTCCATGCTCGTCGCGGAATTTCAGCTCGGCGTCGAACGCCGCCAGCGCCGCTGGGTGGCTTGAGAGCGCGCGAGGCGGCGCAGAGCGATTATGCGACGAGATCTGGCGCCACGCTGACGCGCGCACGCGCGTCCATCGCGCGCAGCAGGATGAGCAGGATCGTCCCAACCGCCATGAATCCGGCAGCGAGATAGAGGCCCGGCTGATAACCGCCGAACCTGACCGCCAGAGACCCCGTCAACGCTGGCGCGATCACCTGCGCGATGCCATAAGAGAGCGTCATCTGCCCCATCATCTTGGCAGGCCGCGTCGGATAATAGCGCCCCGCCATGGTCAGCACGAGGCTCACCATGCCAATGAAGGTGGCGCCGAAGAGCACAGCGCCGCAAAGTGCCGCGGCCAATCCGCCGAGAACCGGCAGAAGAATACCGGCGATCTGCAAGAGCGCGGCGAGGATCAGCGCGTTGAGTTCGCCGATCTGCCGCGCGATGAGATCCCAGACGATGCAGGCCGGCGCCGCAGCAAGACCGAGAACGAGAAAGACCAGCGTGCCCTGCCCGCTCAATCCCGGCAGATGATCGACGATCGCGACAATGAAGGTCGCACTCACCACATAGCCGACGCCCGCGCAGAAATAGGACGCCATGAAAATGCGCAGGAAGGCCGGGCTCGGCGGCGCATCCTGCATCATGGCGCCGCCCCGCGTCACCGTCGTGCGGTCGGGCGCGGGCAGCCAGCCGAGCGCCGGCCAGAGCAAGACGGCCCCGATGACGGCGAACACATACCATTGCGTGCGCCAATCGAGCTGAAGGTGATTCATCAGCGCCACGGCCGCTGCGCAGCCGGCAATGCCGAAACCGATGCCGGAAAAGTGAATGCCCAATTCGCTGCGATGATCGTGGCGGATGAGCCAATTCAGGATGAGGCCCGTGCCGAGCAGCATGCCGGCCGCGGTGCTGAGCCCCGCCAGATAGCGCGACACACCCCAGAGGACGACATTCGTCGTCATGCCCATCATGACCGTGGTGAGGACAGCGAGAACCATGCCTAAGCGGTAGAGGCGATCTTTCAAGACGAGATCGCCGATGAGAGCGGCGACGAGCGCACCCGTCAGATAGCCCATATAATTGATGGCCGCGAGCCAGCCTGCTTCGGCAACGCCGAGCCCGGCCTGCTTCTGCATCAGCGGCAGCAGCGGCGTGTAAGAGAAGCGCGCCACGCCAAGCGCCAAGATCAGGCTGAAGATGCCCGCGCCAAGAACCTTGTAGCGATCGAGAGCCGAAGACATCGAAAGTCCCAGAATGGTCCGAGGCTTCAGATGACCGAGACCGCCGTCGCGCTCAAGCGATAATTCCGCGTCTCACACATGAGGTTCTTGCATGCATCGCCATCCGCAAAGGCCGGCGGCGCGAAAAACCCATGAAAAAACGCGGCCGAAACGCACGGCCGCGTTGTTTCAATTGCCTGTGCGAAAACCCAGCTACAGCCGGCGTCGTCCGAGGGCTCCCCCAAGAAGCGAGATGATGAACAAGATGATGGCCACCCAGAAGAAGATGTGCGCGCCTTCCATCGCCGTTCCGGCCAGACCGCCGAAGCCGAGCGCCGCGCTGATCAGAGCAATGATGAGAAACACCACCGCCCAGTAAAGAAGATTGCCCACTGCGACCTCCTGCGTTCTTCGTCAGCAAGCCACCAACTTACGACCACGGCGCAGGTTCCAACGATCCGCAGGGAGCGGCGAGACGGGTTGCCCCGCCTCGACTTCGAGCTTCGCTATAAGACGCCTACAAGGAACAGGATGACGACGATCACCAGCACGAGGCCGAGACCGCCCGAGGGATAATAGCCATAGCCCCATCCGGACGAGTAAGGCCAAGTCGGGAGCGCCCCGATGATGAGCAGGATGAGAACGATCAGCAGAATTGTTCGCAACATGAGCGTTTCCTCAAATTGGACGTCGGCCTAAGGTCCAATCGCGCATGGGAGCGCGGAGTTCACGCTGCGGCAGAAATAATTTCGCATTGACGCTTCTACCCCACAGCGGAAGGCGTTCCAAAACGACTCAGACTTTTCGCAGGAACCTCTGCGGAGTTTAGTGGTTGACGTCCATGCGCCGCGTGCGCTCTGCCGTCAGTGATGAAAGTGGAAGTAAAAATAGAGCGCGCCCAGGATGATAGCGGCGGCCGCTGTACTGACAATCAGGACAGAGCGCATTCCACTTACCACAATCCCTTGCCGCGCCTGCGTTTCGCTTTTGACGATTTTTCTCTCTTGTGCCATCCGCTGGCTCCTCTCCAATGAGACTCAACCAGGGGAGCCGAAGAAGGTTGCAGCGAAGGTTAGTGCGGCGGCAGAAGATCGATCACCGCCTGCACCTGGCGCGAGAGAGCGGCGGCAAAGGGCGCGGCGCCCAAATTTTTGGAAAAACAGGCGCGATAGACTTTGTCGCCGTCTTCACGAACTTGTATGGAGCGGTCGCCGGCGTTCTCGTCTTTTGAATCGCCGAGCGCGGCCAATTTGTCCTGAGTGGCTTTCCAGATTTTATCGCACTGAGGAATCGATTTGGCGCCCTCGACCGGAAGGCTGATCACGAACGCGAGCCTTTCGCCGACGATGGTTGCCAGAATTTCATCGGGAAGGCGCGGACCCAGGTCTTGCGAGCGCGCTGCGAGCAAGGCGACAGCGTGATCGCCGGCGGGTACTTTGATGGCGATCGTCCCATAGACGTTGACCGCCGCATCCGCGCTGATCGCCTGCGTATAGAAAGCCTCGGAGCGCAGCGCCGCATCCAGGGTCTGCGGAATATTATCGAGCTGCTCCCACCAATGCGCATGCTGAACCAGCCAATGCTGCAAGAGCGCGGTGCTGGTGACGGTGATCGTCGCCTTGCCTTGCAGGGCGCTATAGACCAGCGCATCGAGCGCGCCGAAACCTTCGTCCGTCTTGAACAGCGTGTCGAAATTAAGTTTCGAATCGGAGGCAAAGCCTTTGATCGGCTTGAGATCGACAATCACTTCGAGCTTCTTTTGCAGATCCGCCAGCGCCTCCGTCTCGGACGCGGTGACCTTGTCATCGACCTTTCCGGCTTTGTCGAGCGCCGCATATTTATCGATGAGCTGATCTCTCTCCGCTAAATAGGCGTCATCGAGCGCAGTCGCGCGAGCCGCGACCGTGGCGAACAGCAGGACGACGAGCAAAAAACGTTTCAAAAAAAATTTCATGCGAACCCCCAAGCTTCCCTCAGCGGAAGCGGAATGGATGAAGCTTTGAAACAATCATATAAATCGATTGATCTGATAATAATTATGAATTGGATCGATTGAAGGCGAAGCGCCATGTTGCGGGCAAGTTGAACGAAGGGTGCCCCTGATGACCATAGCCGATCCGCAGATTTTCGCCTCGTCCGAGATTGCCGCCAAAAACTTCAATCCGCGCAGGCGCTTCGGCAGCAAGTTTTTCGATCTTCTGCCGGGTCTCGGGCTCACAGGCGCGATTGCCGGTCTGGGATTCGCCCTCCACAACCTGCCCTATCTTTCGATCGCAAGCCCGTTGATCCTCTCGATTCTGATGGGCATATTGTTTCGCAACGTCGTCGGCGTGCCGGCCGGCACCCAGGCGGGCATCACCTTTTCGCTGCGACGAATTCTGCGTTTCGCCATCATCCTGCTCGGCCTGCAGCTGACCCTCGCGCAGATCGGCGAAGTCGGGGCAACGGGCGTGTTGGTCATTGTCGCGACGCTTGCCGCGACCTTCGTCTTTACGGCCTATGCGGGCCGCCTGCTGGGTGTCGACGCGAAACTCGCGCAATTGATTGCCGCCGGCACGTCGATTTGCGGCGCCTCCGCCGTGATCGCGGTGGACGCGGTGACGAATGCGCCGGACGAAGATGTGGCTTACGCGGTCGCCTGCGTGACGATCTTCGGCTCGATCGCCATGTTCATCTATCCGCAACTAGCCGCCCTGCTTCATCTGGCACCCGCGGCCTATGGGCTTTGGGCCGGCGCCTCGATCCATGAAATCGCGCAGGTGGTGGCGGCGACGTTCCAGCATGGTCACGTCGCGGGCGAGATCGGCACAATCGCCAAATTGACGCGCGTCAGCCTTCTTGCGCCCGTGGTGTTGATCTTGGGCTTTCTCGCCAATCGGCGCCAGCCTGAAGGCGAAGCCAGTGTGGCGGGCAAGGCGCCGATTCCCTGGTTCGTCTTCGGCTTTCTCGCCATGATGGTGGCAAACAGCGTTTTGCCCATCCACGGAACGCCGAAGACCGCGATTGTCGCCGCAACCACCTTCCTCTTGTCGGTTGCGCTTGCTGCGATGGGGCTCGAGACGGACATCGGAAAACTGCGCGCCAAAGGGTTGCGGCCTCTGCTTCTCGGCCTCCTCGCGTTTCTTTTCATCGCAACATTCAGCCTGGGGCTCGTCAAACTCGTCGCGTGAGCCTCACGCCAAACGGCAACGAGCGCGGCCATCGCCGCGCTCGCATCAATTTATGGGGCGAGCAGCCCCCAGCATTGAGTAGCGACCCCGGAAGCGCCCGGCGTCTGGAGGGCTGGCCAATTGATCAGATCGATCCTCGGCTGATATACTTTCGGGAGTGAAGTGGGGAACCCATGACTTCCATCCCTGAAGCGGATCAGAGCAGCAAAATCCAAAAGACAAAGCTTTGGATCAGGGTCGCTGCCTTTCTACTGTTGTTTGTGCCACTTTGGGCGATGATCTCGTTCGCCATTTTCCAACTCACGCTGTTTCCCGAGTTTGCCGACAGCGAAAGGTGGGTTGGCTGGTTACAGGGCTCTGCCTCATTGCCCGTTGGGATTTGCGCTTGGTTGCTCGTCCGAGGAGCGTCAAGGCGCTTCCTGGCGATCTGGGTCGCTCTGGCCTGGATTAGCTGCGTCGCGGTGCTGAAGTTTCCTTTTGGCGAAATGGCGACGGGGTACCAGGGCTCAGCAGGGATCGGCGTGCAACCCTCAGAAGTCCCGGACGGGACGAATAATGGTCCCCCACCGGGCGCCAGCGCGGGATCGGCCGTCACGCAGAGCCAAGGACTCTCGAATGGGACGAATAATAGTGAGCCACCGGGCGACAGCGCAGAACCGGGCAGCATACAGCGCCCGGGACTCCCGGAGTTTCCCTGGCCACCCCCCGCGGCGTCGGCTTTCTACGTGCTTCCGAGGAGCCTGTTCGACGCCAAGGCCACACTAGGCCAGGTGACAGATGCCATCCAGACAGCGCTTGAGCAAAGTGGTTATGTCGAACGCAGCTTCTTCCTCTCCCCCAGTGGAGACGTCATATTGGTCACTCGGCTCGAGCGCATGAATGACGATGGCTCGGCCCCGAAAGACGGCGAGCGCTGGTCCACCGGGGCGACGGAATCAATGGACCTAGCGTCCTTGCTGGGCGGCTTGTTCTATGCCGACCGCGGTCACTATCGGATAATTGTCTTTGTCCTCGGAGACCGGCCGTTCACTCAATCCAAGCAGCAGGTCTCGGAAACACAGGCCCAGGCCTGGCTACGCGCCGGCGCCAACGCGTTGCCATTGGAAATCGCCGTGGGCAAATATGGCGATGGAAATTGTACGGCGCTGATCTACGAATTCCTCAGCGATGGCGCCACCACACGACTTGTCGATAGCAAGCTGAATGGCAAACAGCATCTGGAGAAATCCGGCATCCTTGCAGCGATCGAGAAGCCAAACTAACTTCGTGCCCCGGCATGCAAAAGCGGGTTTTCATCAGCTACCGCCGCGAAGACACCGCCGCAGCGGCCGGGCGTGTCTATGATCGTTTATGCCGGCTTCTCGGACAAAAGAACGTCTTTTTCGACGTGAGCGCGATCCACGGTGGCGAAGATTTCGTCACGCGTATCACTTCTGCGATCGAAAACAGTGATGCCGTGTTGATGTTCATCGGACCGAAATGGCTGGAAGCATCACGCGAAAGCGGCGGCCCGCGTTTGTTCGAACCGGGTGATTATGTCCGCGCCGAGGTGCGCGCAGCGTTGAGCCGATCTATCCTTGTCCTACCGGTGCGCGTCGACGGCGTACCGATGCCAAAGCCAGAATTGCTTCCCGAAGATATAAGGGCAATTGTGACGAGGAATGCTTTGCCACTGCAGCATGAGACATTCGACGACGACACCGAAAACATCATCGCTACTATCCTTGGCACCTCTCCCAAGCAGAGGCCGTGGGACGAGCGTGGAAAACTCGCCGTTAAGATTGGTTTTGCCGTGGGCGGATCGGCTCTCGCGCTTTTTGTGCTGACGCTCTTTGCGTTCATCCACAAATTGCTCCTGGGCCGCCCCCTTTCGGATTCGATCAGCGACTTGGCGACGACCCTGCTGCTGATAGGAGGCGCAATCCTTGGCGGCTGGGCCGGATTTGCCTATGAGGCGCACCGACGCAAACGCCGAATACAAACAAAATCGTAGATCGAGCTCCTCTTATCGCCTCTTAGAGCACATCGGACTTCTATCGCGGCGGAAGAAATTCTGCGAGCGCGGCCATCGCCGCGCTCGCATCTTATTTTGAAACCCTGATGCCAGCCGTCACTGCTGACTATTGTCCTTCGGCATGGTCGCGACGATCTGGTCGTAATATTTCAAGACGAGATCGATATTGCCGGGAATGGTCACAGGCTCAATCGATTTGAGCTGCGCGTTCAGGTCGTCGAGCTGCTCCTGCTTGTCCTGCGCGTTCATTGTCTTATCGCCTTGAATATCGGCGATCTCTTGCTTGATGACGACATCGGGCCCGACGTATTTCTTCGTCTGCGGATCGACGCCGGCCAAAACCAGGCCGATGTTGTCGGAGACGTGCTGGAACTCTGCATAGTCGGCAAATTTGTTCGCCTTTGCGACGGCGTTGAGCTGCGCGACCAATGCCGGGCTTGGGTTCTGCGATTCCTGGTCCGAGAGCTTATCGACAATAGCGGCGATCCCCTTCTGCGCGGCGATGAAGCCTTGGACCTGGTCCTCCGTCAGCGCAAATTGCTTGATGGTCGTGTCCTGCGTATCGCTGCCCTGCGGGTCAGCGCCTGCGCCGGCACTGGAGAAAACGAGAAAGGCGGAAAACAAAATGCCCGCCGCGGCAAGAATGGATGTCTTTGAAATACGCATGTTTCTTCCCCCTTAATATCTTCGTCCGTTGATCTGAAGTCATTATAGGTGCGCAAAACGGACGGCAATGTGACAGGACCGTCCGGCGAAGATCAGCCGTCCTGCGGCGGATCGATGGCGCCTTTCACCGTTTCGACCAATTGCTTCAAGGTGAAAGGCTTGGGGAGAAAGCCGAAGTCCTCGCCGCTCGGCAGATTCTTGGCGAAGGCTTCCTCCGCATAGCCGGAGACGAAAATCACCTTCGCACTGACGCCGCGCTTGCGCAATTCGCCGAACATGGTCGGCCCGTCCATTTCGGGCATCACCACATCGGAGATGATGAGATCGATCACGCCCACGTTCTTCGCGGCGACATCGAGCGCTTCATAGCCGGAGGCTGCCTCGAGCACCGTGTAGCCGCGGGCGGCCAACGCGCGGGCGCCGAAGGCGCGCACCGCCTCCTCGTCCTCGACGAGCAGGATCGTTCCATGTCCGGTGAGATCGGCAGCCGATTTCTTAGCGGTTTCCTTCTTCGTTTCCTCTTCGCCTTCGGCCGGCACATAGCGCGGCAGAAGAATGCAGAAGGTCGAGCCTTCGCCGACGGTTGAATCGCAGAAGACATAGCCGCCCGTCTGCTTGATGATGCCATAGACCATGGAGAGGCCGAGGCCGGTGCCCTTGCCGACTTCCTTGGTCGTGAAGAACGGCTCGAAAATCTTTTCCTTCAGATCGGCCGGGATGCCGTGGCCATTGTCTTCGACTTCTATCGCGACATACTCACCCGGGATCAGCGCTTTCTCTTTGAATTGCGCACAGTCAGCGGCCGTGATGTTGCGGGTGCGCAATTCGATCCGTCCGCCGCCCGGCATAGCATCGCGCGCGTTGACAACGAGATTGACGATCACATGCTCGAACTGGTTGAGATCGGCCTTCACCAGCCAAAGATCGCGGCCATGGCGAAGATCGAGCACGATCTTCTCGCCGACGAGGCGGCGCATCAGCATCTGCAGATCTGACAGCACCTCGCCCAATTGCAGAACCTGCGGCCGCAAGGTCTGGCGGCGCGAAAAGGCGAGGAGTTGGCGGACAAGTCCTGCGGCGCGATTGGCATTCTGCTTGATCTGCATAATGTCCTGGAAGGACGGATCGGTCGGCCGGTGATTGGCGAGCAACAGATCGGAATAGCCGATGATTGCGGTCAGCACGTTGTTGAAGTCATGCGCGACGCCGCCCGCGAGCTGGCCGATCGCCTGCATCTTCTGCGATTGCGCAAAATTTTCCTGCAAGGTGCGTAGTTCCGTCGTGTCGAGCGCATAGATCGTCGCGCCTGGCCCATCCGCTTCGTCCGCCGCCGAAATGAAGAGACGCGCGGAGCGATTGCGATCGCCTCGAAGACTCACATCGACGGGCGCAATATCGGTTTTCGCATTGGCTGCGGCGACGACGGCGGCTTCAAGCGCGGGCTGGTCGCTGTCGCGCACGCCGGCGTAGATGCTGCGCGCCGTCCCCTCGCCGCCCTTGAGCGCATCGGGGACCAATTTGGCAAAGGCCGCGTTCGAGCGCCTTATGTGGCCCGACTTATCGACGATGGCGATCGCGATGGGCGTCGAGTTGAAGACGCGGGCGAAGCGAACTTCCGCGGCGCGCAGATCTTCCCGTGGCTCCTCGCCCGGCGCGCGATTCAAAACGAGGGTGCGCGAAGCGCCCGCCGTGCCGTCCTGGCCGAAAGCCACGCGATGCAACAGGCGGACAGGCAGGCTCTGGCCGTTGCGGCGCTTGAGATCGATGTCGAACTGTTCGGTCAGGACATCGCCCGGCGCGCCCGCGACGCAGGCGAGCAGCGCCGCGCCGCCACCGGCGACAAAATCGCTGAGCTGTAAGCCGCCGGAGCCGACTTGCGCGAGATCGTAATCGAGCCAGCTCGCCAGCGTCGCGTTCATATAGGAGACTTCGCCCGACGGATCGCAGGAGAAGAAGCCGGCCGGCGCATGATCGAGAAAGTCGATCGCGTGCTGCAATTCCTGAAAGACGTTTTCGTGGCGCTCGCGCTCGCGCGTCACATCGGTGACGGACCAGAGCGTCACGCGTCTCGCATTGACGAACGGCAGCGGCCTGACCCTGATGCGATACCAGGCGACATCGCCTTCGCCGTTGAGCGGCGGCGCGAGGCGCAATTCTTCGGCGCTGCGTTTGCCTTCGCGCGCGGATTGCGCAAGCCGATAGATCGCTTCCGAGACCTCGGGTGTGCCTGAAAACAGCCGCTCGACCGGCTTCAAGGCGCTGGCGTCACGCGCGCCGGCGAGCGTCAGATAGGTCTCGTTGGCGTAAAGGATCTTGCCTTCCGCATCGGTCGCGATGAACCCCTCGGGGCTCGAGTCGCAGACGAGCTTGGTGAGATCGTTGCGCGCCGTCTGTCCGGCGAACTGCAAAAATCCGACGGCATAGGCGAAGAGCGCAAAAATGCCGATGACGGCCAAGACGGCGAGGAGGCTGATGACGAGCGTCGCAGCCTCATCTTTCGGCAGCAGCGAGAAAGCCGCCGCGGTCGCCACGAGGCAGGCGGCGAACAAGAGGATCAGAGCCGGACTGCCAGCGCGTTCGGTCCGATCAATCGGGGCAGAAATCGGCTGGTCGGTCATGAACGCCCATCTCCCCGTCGGATCGCGACCTTAGAGGCGAATCCGTGCTCGGCTCCGATCGCTCGGCCCCCAAAGAGGCTTTCGAGTCGAAAGAGCGGCGTCGCGGCACGATTCATCGGAGAATCTTCTGCTGAATGCTTTTCTCTAGCATGACTTGCGCCGGTCTCGCCGCAAGATTTGCCTCGCTCGGCAGGTTGGGCCGCGGAAATCCCGACTCTCGCCGCAATCGCCGTTAAGGGTTGCGAATGCCGGGACAGGCCGCGGCGCGCTTCTCGACTTGGGAAACGCGACCTTGAGAAACACGTGATGAAATTTACCTTACCACTCTCTTAAATCGGAATAGAATTCGTTTTTAATAGGCGGATTTAGCGACGGAAGTGGCGCGAAGACGAGAAGATCGGAATCGTTATTTTCCGATTTGACCGATCGGGTGACGGTCTAAACTTGCGCTCACGCCTGTGCGCTGCAAAGCACGTTTCCGAGCACGGATTGCCGCAAGGCTATACTTTGAAGATGCGGACCTGTAATATTCCAACTGCTCCAGCTGGCCTGACCGATCCGAGGCTAGCCATCGTCGGATGATAGATCCCGATGGCCACCCTCTTGCGCAGCCTGAAGCACGCGGGAGAGGTGCTCCAAAGCGATGCCTCCTGCACTAAGGTCATCGATGAGTCCGGCATTAACCAATGATTAACCTTAGCCGCGCGCCGTTAGGCCCTAAATGATAGAGTTCTAGGAAATGTGGCGAAGTGCTGAGACGAGTGGCCCATGCACGCCTTGAGTAATCTGCTTGCCGAGAACAGGGCGCTAATGATCGGCGCCGCCGCGGTGGCGTTCTTCGTTGCCGCCGTGCTCATTCTGCTTGTGTTTCGGCTTGCATTCGGCCGTCGCCTCCGCATGCCCGGCGGGCGCGCGCGGCAGATGCGGCTCGGCATCGTCGATGCCTTCGATCTCGACCGCCAGCGCCAGCTCGTCATAGTCCGGCGCGACAATGTCGAACATCTCGTCATGATCGGCGGCCCGAACGACATACTCATCGAGTCGCAAATCATCCGGACCGAAGCCCGCCCGCGCGACAAGGATATGCGCGGAGAGCCGGCCTATGTGCAGGGCCCCGCGCCCAAACAACATACCGAACCCAGGCTCATGCCCGAGCCGCACCCCGTGAACGCGCTCGAAGATTATTCGATGCAAGACGTCCCGCAGCGCGGGTCCGGCGGCCACTCCGGGTCGCCTCCCTCTCGTCGCGGCGGCATGCCTGGAAAGATGCCCTCCGTTCGCGAAATGCCGCCGGCGCAGCCGGAATTTGCAGGCCGGTCGCAACAGGGCTCGAAACAGGGACAACAGCCGCCCCCGCCTCCGCCGGGACAGGATGCGCCCGCCCATATGCGCTGGCCCTCTCGACAGGCGGCGCCGCCTCAGCCGCTCAAACAGCCGGCAAAGCAGCGTCCGCCTAGCGGCCAACCCGCGCCCGCGGCGCGCAACCAAGTCCCCCAGCAGGAACCGGCCGATGCATGGCCGCCCGCTCCTTCGGTGGAAGGGCTTGAATCGCTTGAGGAAGAGATGGCCAAGCTTCTCGGCCGCGGTCCCGGCGGCAAGTCGTAATCGGCCAGAGGCCTCGTCTCAAATGGGGCTCAGGACGAGAGAGCGCCTTTGGCGCAGCGACGCCGCTTCGCCCTTTATTGCTCCTGACAGCCGAACCAGCCATTGAGCATGCAATGCTGCTGGAGCGGAGCCCGCGGCTGTCCGAAAACTTGGCCCGGCGGAACGGGCCCTTGATCGTCTGAGGCGGACTGCTGGTTGCCGGTTGTGCCGGGTTGAGCCTGGGCCTGCGTGGGACCTAGCACCTGAGGTTGCTCCTGACAGCCAAGCCAACCAGGGCCAAGCGGGCACTTCTTCTGCGGCGCGGGCGGCTGTTGTCCGAAGATTTGGCCGGGAGGCGCGCCTCCGTCGGCAGCGCCATTCGGGTCGGCGCCCCCACCAGCAGCGCCGTTCGGGCGAGGCGGTTGCATTCCCAGAACCTTCCAATATGTGTCCGGCTGCTCGGGACAGCCAAACCAGCCCGGCGTCGAGCAGGACGGCGGCGGCGGCGCATATCTGGCATCGCCCGGCTGCATCGGAACCGCCGCCAGATAGGTCGCCGGCGGATCGATCAGATATCTGCGCTGCTGGGTGGTGAGAACCACCGGCTTCGGGCGGCCGCCATCCTGACCCCACCCGCTTAAGCACATGGGCATGCCCAGGACCTTGTTGCACTCGTTCTCGTCTTGAAAGACCACCTTCTGGTTCGCGGCGTCGCCCGAGAGTTGTGAGTCTTCCGACGGCGCCGGCCGGCGGGAATCAGCCTTGGCGGCATTTAGGATTTTGGTATCCGGAGCCTTCGGCCAGTTGGCGCTGGGAACAGTCGATGACGTCTGGGGCGGCGGCAAGTCATTAGTCGGGGGAACGACGAGAGCGGGACGCGGACGATAATCGATCGGGCCGTTGTCAGTCCCTCCACCCATGAAATTTGCCAGCGGATTGGGCAGCCCATCGGCATGCACCGGCAGCGGGCATGAAAGCGCCGCCACCATCAGGGCGCCGATGGCTGCCGAAGTCAGGCCGAATCCACGCGGCGATCCATCTTGGAAGTTCATGATCTTGATCATCCGATCCTTGGCACGGATTAGCTCGAACGCCATTTTGCCAGCATTCGCGGCAATTTAGAGGCCGCCACAATTGCCTCTGGCACGATCCCCTGCCTGCTCACCGGCGCGGGTCGCCTCCCTCAGCCACCGCCCCCGACGGCTCGGAAGCGGAATCGCCCCAAATCATATCACAGATAAGGCAGATGACGCCCGCGGTGATGGCAACGTCGGCGAGATTGAACACATACCAAGAAAAATTACCGACGTGAAAATGATAGAAATCGGCGACATAGCCATAGAAGAAGCGATCGCAGGCATTGTTGCCGAGCGCGCCGCCGATGATGAGGCCCAATCCCAGCGCCGTCAGCCTAGTGCGCGCGCGCCAGAGCCAGAGGCCGAGAAAGGCGATCGCCACCATTGCGGCAAGCGTTAGAGCCAAACGGCCGGTGGCAGTCTTGGCGCTCAGCAGCGAATAGGAAATGCCGGGGTTCTCGGCAAAGATCACATCGAAAAACGGCGCAAGCCGCACCGGCTGGTGCTGGGCGATGTGATAGACATCGATCAGCCAGAGCTTATTGGCCTGATCGACGATGAGTGCGAAAGCCGCAGCAAAAAAGCCGAGCGCCCGCGGCGTCATGCAAAAAGCCCAAGCGCATGCAATTCACGCAAAGCGGTCGCGTCGCGCGGCGTCACGTCGGGAAAGTCGGGGTCGCTTCCGACTTGAGGCGAATATTTCCACGAGCGGGCGCATTTCAATCCTTGCGCTCTCTGCGACACCACCGCGACGCCCGGCACTTCGGGAAGGCGGAAGGCATCCTCAGGCCCCTCCCCGACAACGATCTGCGCATCCGACGTAATGCAGATTTCGGCGAAATCGATCGAGCGCACGAGCGCGCGCAGGTCGCCATCGGCGATATAGACCTGTGGCGCCGCCTCAAGCGATGAGCCGATCTTCTTGTCGGCGCGTTCGAGTTCGAGCGCGCCCGTCACCACAACGCGGATTTTACGGATCGTCTCCCAACGTGCGTCGAGAACCGTGTCGCGCCAAGAGGACGGGATGGCGGGAAAGGATTCGAGATGCACAGAGATCGCATAAGGATAACGCGAGAGCCATGCCTCTTCGCAGGTGAAGACGAGGATCGGTGCAAGCCATAGAGTCACGGCGCGGAAGATGGATTCGATCACCTGCAACGCGGCCCGGCGCTTGGCACTCGACGGCGGATCGCAGTAAAGCGCATCCTTCCTGATATCGAAATAGAAAGCCGAGAGATCGCTCGTCATGAAATGCGAGAGGACAGCGATGACTTTCTTATAATCGAAGGCATCGTAAGCCGCGCGCACTTCTTCGTCGATTTGCGCAAGCCGATTGAGCATGAAGCGCTCGAGTTCCGGCATTGCGGAAAACTGGATCTGAACCTGCCGATCGTAATGCGCAAGCGAGCCGAGCATCCAGCGCATCGTGTTGCGCAGTTTCTTATAGGTCTCGACAAAGGTCTTGAGAATTTCCGGGCCGATGCGGAGATCGTCGGCATAGTCGGACGCCGCCACCCAGAGCCGCAGAATATCGGCGCCTGAGTCCTCGATCACCTTCTGCGGCGCCGTGACATTGCCGAGCGACTTCGACATTTTCTGGCCCTTCTCGTCGAGAACGAAGCCATGCGTCAAAACCGCGTCATAGGGCGCGCGATAGCGCGTGCCGCTGCTCTCGAGCAGAGAGGAATGGAACCAGCCGCGATGCTGGTCCGAACCTTCGAGATACATGATCTCGTCTGCGCCGCCGTCGCGCAGACGGTGAATGCCGGCGAGCCCTGGGAAATGCACCGGATCTTCGAGCGTGAAGGCGTGTGTCGAGCCTGAATCGAACCAGACGTCGAGCACGTCGTCGATCTTCTCAAACTCCGTGGGATCATAGTCGGGCGCAAGAAAGCGCTGCGCCGCGCCGTTGGCGAACCAGGCGTCGGCGCCTTCAGCGGCAAAGGCCGTCGCAATCCGATCGTTCACCTTGTCGTCGATAAGAACCGTCTTCGTCTCGCGATTCACAAAGACGGCGATCGGCACGCCCCAGGCGCGTTGACGCGAGACGACCCAATCGGGACGATTGGCGATCATGCCGCGGATGCGGTTTTCGCCCTGCGCCGGATACCATTGCGTGCGTGCGATCTCCGTCATCGCGATTTCGCGCAGCGTTCCCGCATTATGGATCTGCTTGTCGAGCGCAATGAACCATTGCGGCGTGTTGCGGAAGATGACCGGCTTCTTCGAGCGCCAGCTATGTGGATATTGATGCTTCAATCTGGCGCGGCCGAGCAGATGGCCGGCGTCGATCAGCGATTTGATCACTGCTTCATTGGCATCGCCCTTTTCGCCCTTGTCGTCGATGACACGTTTGCGGGTGAAGCCCGGTGCCTCTTCCGTGAAAAAGCCCTCGGCGTCGACGGTATAGGGAATGCGCGTTTCAATGCCGCGCGCTTCGAGGGCGGCCTTATTCGCCATCCAGATGTCGAAGTCGTCGCGCCCGTGCGATGGCGCCGTATGGACGAAGCCCGTGCCGGTATCGTCGGAGACGTGCTCGCCATCGAGAAGCGGCACGTCGAATTCATAGCCCGGAACAATTCCCGCCAGCGGATGCACGCAGCGCCCCACGGAGAGGGTTTTTGCAGGCACGCTTGAGAGCTGCTCATAGGCTTCGACACGCACCGCCTTGAAGAAGTCAGGCGCGAGTTTTTCGGAGAGAAGATAGGTCGCGCCCACCTTCGCCCAGTTGTCGGCCGGCGCTTGCGTCACCTTGAAAAGGCCGTAGCGGATCTTCGAGGAGAAGGAAATCGCGCGATTGGCAGGGATGGTCCACGGCGTCGTCGTCCAGATCACGACCGAGGCCG
Organism: Methylovirgula sp.; assembly: GCA_049522395.1. GTDB lineage: Bacteria > Pseudomonadota > Alphaproteobacteria > Rhizobiales > Beijerinckiaceae > Methylovirgula. The sequence goes on along the minus strand of JBEKNV010000007.1, from coordinate 4,918 downwards.
GGAGCTCGCGATCGCCGACTGCGTTCGTCTTGGCGAATTCGTTCCAGCCGATTTCCCTGAGATCACTGCGCGGCCCTCCGCTCACTGCCAACTGGCACGGAAAGGCGACATAGATCGCATCGCTCACATGGTCTTCATATTCGACTTCGGCTTCCGCCAGCGCCGTCTTCTCGACGACGCTCCACATCACCGGCTTCGAGCCGCGATAGAGCAGACCGTTCGCCGCAAATTTCATGATCTCGCGCGCGATTGCTGCCTCGGCGGGATAGCTCATGGTGAGATAAGGATGCGCCCAATCGCCGATGACACCGAGGCGGATGAATTCCTCACGCTGAACGGAGACCCAATGTTCCGCGAAGGCCCGGCACTGCCGGCGGAATTCATTGACCGGCACTTCATCCTTGCTGCGGCCCTTTTCGCGATAGTCTTCTTCGATCTTCCATTCGATCGGCAGGCCGTGACAATCCCAGCCCGGCACGTAATTTGAGTCGTGTCCGGCCATCTGTTGCGAGCGGGCGACGAGATCTTTCAGGATTTTGTTGAGCGCGTGACCGATATGGATATTGCCATTGGCGTATGGCGGCCCATCATGGAGCACGAATTTCGGCCGTCCCACGGCGGTCGTGCGCATGCGACGATAGAGATCGATCGCCGTCCAGCGCGCGAGCGTTTCCGGCTCTTTTTGCGGCAGGCCGGCGCGCATCGGGAAATCCGTCTGCGGCAAATAGAGCGTTTTCGAATAATCGCGGCCCTCAGCCTTCGTGGCCGCCTGCGGTTCATCATTCATCGGATACTTGGCCTGGATTGAACGCGGCTCGGCCGCTTGGTTCACGAGCAATCCCCGGCGACGCGCGTGCCGCCGGATGCGGCATCAGGCGCGCGCCGGGCTCATAATTCGGATCGCACGCAACGCGAGACTTGGAAACATAAAGGTCTTCTAGAGGATTTCCGCCAAAAGGGGAAATGCGCAGGCGCTATCGAATTCCCTTGGCGGCGCGCCAAAGCCACCATTGCCGGCGCCACTGCGGCACGCGGATCACAGTCTCGAACGGCTCATAGGAGCGCCGGTCCATCTCCCGCAGATAGAGCTCGCAAAGGCTCGCGGGCAGAAAAACCGCCGCGACCTCGGGGCTTTTCGCGGTTGCGTGTGCAAATGCGGCAAGCCGCGCGCGGACAAGACTGCGCAAGGCGGCGAGCGCATTGCGCAAGGCGGGCGAATCGATGCCGGCCTGGACTGCCTCGACAACCGCGCCATTGCTGCTGAGCAGATCCGCGGGAAGATAGAGCTGGCCCGTCCCCGCGTGCCAGGGCAGGGCGCGCATCAGGCCCGTCATCGCATAGGCGATCCCGCCATGATCCGCGGCCTCAGAAGCCACATCTCCTGCTTTGGGATCGAGGATCAGCGCGCCGAGCTGAAAAAGCTGGCTCGCGGTTGCCATCGCATAGGCTTCCAAATCAGAGAGCATCGGCATCGGTTCGTCGCTCAGATCGAAAAGCCTTGCATCGATCAGCGCCGAGAGAGGCGCCGCCGGCAGATCGTTCTTTTCCAATGTATCGAGCACGGCTGCGGCGACCGGATGGGCCGCGGCTTCGCCGGCCCGCTCTCCGGCCAGGACTTCGCGCCACCACTGAAAGCGGATTTCGCCCAGCGTCGGCTCCGTGACCAGGCGGCGCACGCGGCCGATTTCAAGGCTGAAGGCATAAAGCGCCTGGACGAAGGGCCGCTTCCCCGCTGGCAGAAAAAGCGTCGCGAGCCAGCGATCTTTGTCTTCCCGCTGGAGCATCTCTTCGCAAATGACATAGGGGTCCGTGGCCATGCTCAAGCGACCGCCAGCAAAGCCGCGGCCACGCGGCGGTCTTCGGCCAGAAGAATGGAATAGGTGCGCGCGGCCGCGCCCGTCGCCATCGTCTCCGCCGAAATGCCGCTCTCCGCCAATTTTTCCCGCAGACTCCGCGCGAGCGGCATCAGCGTCGGCCCCGTGCCAATCAGGAGATGCTCGATCGCGCCTTTCGGCTCGTCGAAGACCGGCTGCAGGGATTGGAGTGAGATGTCCTGTGGCACCGTCGCATTCCAGGCGCTGATCCCAGATGGCAGAGCGAGAATGGAGCCGCGATGCGACATGCCGCCGAAGCGGAAACCGCCGGCTCCATAGCCTTCGATGACGTGGCGGCCAGGAAGAAAGCCGGCATATTTCGGCTCGGCCATTCGAAGTTTCCGCGCTTCTGCGCCCTCAGGCGCGATTCTGCGCCGCCGCGCCCGCAACCGCTTTCGGCGTCTTCGGCTTCGCAGGTTTTGCCGCGCTCGGTGCGGGCGGCGCATCCGCCGTCTCATTACGCAGGCCCAGATAGATCAGCATCGGCGAGCAGATGAAGATCGACGAATAAGTGGCAACGAAAATGCCCCAGATCATCGCGATCGAGAAGGAGCGAATGACTTCGCCGCCGAAGATCACGAGAGAGAGCAGCGCGAGGAAGACGGTCGTCGCGGTCATGATCGTGCGCGGCAGCACAGCGTTAATCGACATGTCGACTAGTTGGTCTGTCGGCATGCGCCGGTATTTCTTCAGCATTTCGCGGATACGGTCGAGGACGACGACGGTCTCATTCAACGAATAGCCGACGATGGTCAAAATCGCCGCGATGGAGGTGGTGTTGAATTCGAGCCGCGTCAGCGAGAAGAAACCGACCGTCAGCAGGAGATCGTGCATGGTCGCGATGATGGCGCCGACGGCGAACTGCCATTCGAAGCGGAACCAGAGATAGGCGAGCACCGCGATGATCGCGAGCACGACGCCGAGCGTGCCCGACTGCACCAATTCGCCGGAGACGCGCGGGCCGACCACATCGACGCGGCGGAAATCGTAATGATCGCCGAGAATGCCCTTGACCCGCGCGACGGTCGCCTCTTGCGCCGCGGCGCCGCCCTTCTGCACACCGAAGCGCAACAGTACGTCCGATGGCGCGCCAAAACCCTGCACTTCGACGTCGCCGATACCGAGTTTTTTGACGTCGCTGCGCACCTCGGCGATATCGGCCGCGCCTGTTTTCGCACGCAGCTCCATCAGCGTGCCGCCGGCGAAATCGATGCCGAAATTCATGCCGAGAGTCAGGAATAAAACGACGGAGATGATCGACATCGTCGCCGAGAACGGATAGCTCACGCGCCGGAAGCGCATGAAGCCGAATTTCGTGTTCTCGGGAGCGAGGCGGAGAAGTTTCATCAAAAGAACCTTTGGGACATGCCCAATCTAGATCGGCAGTTTGGTCGGGCGCACATATTGATACCAGAGCGCGATCATCATCCTGGTCATCGTCACGGCGGTCACGATCGTTGTCAGAATGCCGAGCGCCAGGGACACGGCAAAGCCGCGCACGGGCCCCGACCCGAAATAATAGAGAATGGCTGCGGCGACGAACATGGTGACGTTCGAGTCGACGATGGTCGCGAAGGCGCGCTTGAAGCCGGCATCGAGGGACGCGATGATCGAGCGACCCGCATGCACCTCTTCGCGAATGCGTTCATAGATCAAAACGTTCGAATCGACCGCCATGCCGATTGTCAGCACGATGCCGGCGATGCCTGGCAGCGTCAGCGTCGCGCCCAGGAGAATGAGCGAAGCGAAAATGATCGCGATATGCACCAGGAGCGCGATGTCGGCGAAGATGCCGAAAATGCCGTAGGTCGCCAGCATATAGGCCAGCACCAGCACCGCGCCGACATAGGCGGCGTGCTTGCCTGCCGCAATCGAATCCTGACCGAGACCTGGGCCGACGGTGCGTTCTTCAATAATCGTGAGTTTCGCGGGCAAGGCGCCGGCGCGCAGCAGAATGGCGAGATTGTTCGCCGACTCGACGGTGAAATGGCCGGAGATCTGGCCGGAGCCGCCGGTGATCGGGCTCAGAATGCGCGGCGCCGAAATCACCTTGCCGTCAAGCACGATGGCGAAGAGCTGGCCGACGTTTTCGGATGTGACCTCGCCGAAGCGCTGGCCACCACGAATGTTGAAGCGGAAATCGACGATAGGCTCTTGCGTGCGGGAATCGAAGCCCGGCTGGGCGTCGGTCAAATCCTCGCCCTCCACCATCACGCGCTTTTCGACCGGGATCGTTCCCGGACCATCGACCTGGGGCAGCTGTTCATAATCGTTCGGGTCTTCGCCCGGCTGCGCGACCAGCCTGAACTCGAGCTTCGCCGTCGTGCCAAGAATCTGTTTCAACCGTTCCGGATTCTGCAGGCCCGGCACTTCGACCAGAATGCGGTCATTGCCTTGGCGCTGGATATTGGGCTCGGTTGTGCCGAGAGCATCAACGCGGCGGCGGAGAACTTCAATCGACTGTTCGACGGCGCGGCGCACCTTGTCGTTGACGGCGGCGTCCGTCACCGACAGCTGGATCGTCCCATTGCCCATGTCCTTGACGTCGAGCGTGGGCGCGCCGCCCGCGCCGAGGACAGTATTGCCGACCGGGGGTTCCAATTGCTGCAATTTCGGCAGAAGCCGCGCGCGCTCAGCGTCATCCGTAATGCGCACCTGCACGCCGCGCGGCAGAAGGCCGATGCCGCCGGTAATCGGCACGCGCTCCTGCCGCAGAAGCCGGCGCAGATCGTCGCGCAGATTCTGCACTTCGGTTTTGACGACCGAGGCGGAATCGACTTCGAGCAGAACATGCGAGCCGCCCTGCAAGTCGAGGCCAAGCACGATGGTCCGCATCGGAATCCAACCCGGCACGGCTTTGGAGACGGCGGCGCGCGTTTCCGGCGGCAGCAAGCTCGGCACGATGACGAGCAGCGCCACCGCCGTCATCATCAAAATCGACACGATCTTCCAGGTCGCGAAACGCAGCATGAAATGAAACTTGTCCTAAGTTGGAAATGCAAACCCTCTCCCTTTGGGAGAGGGTGGCTTGCGCAGCAAGCCGG
>JBEKNV010000006.1:0-90175 GCA_049522395.1 Methylovirgula sp. | reverse complement strand
CCTCGCGTGGGATCGAGGACATCTACGAGCTGACCTACATCCGCAAGGATGGGAGCCGGTTCCCGGCGGTGGTGTCCGTCACGGCGCTGCGCGACGCGCAGGGTGCCATCATCGGATATCTGTTGATCGGCACCGACAACACCGCGCGCAAGCTGGTCGAAGCCGAGCAAAAAAAGCTCGATCAGCGCCTGCGTGACGCGAATGAGGAAATTCAGCGGTTTGCACACGTCGTCAGCCATGACTTGCGCTCGCCTCTCGTCAATATCATGGGTTTCGCCAGCGAACTCGACGTTTGGCGGAAACAGATCTTTGAGCGGCTCGGGGCGCTGCGTGCTCAAGTCGGAGGTGAGCAGGATGGCGAAAGCGATGAGGTGCTGCGCAACGACGTCGAAGAAGCCCTCAGCTTCATCAAATCATCGGTTACGAAAATGGATCGACTCATCGGCGCCCTTCTCAAGCTGTCGCGCGAGGGGCAGCGTCAGTTTCAGCCGCAATTCATCGACATGTCGCAGTTGTTGCAATCTACTTTGGAGGCATTGGCTTATCAAGCGCAGGCCGTTAACGCCAAGATTAGCATTGGAGAACTTCCGGCGATCACCAGCGACCGTCTCGCCCTCGAACAGGTGTTCTCGAATCTCATGGATAACGCAGTCAAGTATTTGCGGGTCGGCGTGCCTGGGAGCATCGAGGTCGGAGCGACCGAATCCGATGGAGCGATCACGTATGAGGTTCGCGACAACGGTCGCGGCATTGATGCACGGGATCGTGAGCGTATCTTTGATCTGTTCCGACGGTCAGGCATTCAGGACCGGCCGGGCGACGGCATCGGCCTCGCTCACGCGCGTACGCTTGTACGGCGCCTCGGGGGCTCGATCAACGTCGAGAGCGAGCCTGACCAAGGCACCGTATTCAAAGTGACGTTGCCCAAGAGGTGCCCGCTGCCAGTAAGTAAGATGATGGCATGACCCAACCAGTTGTGATCGTGATGGTCGAAGACGATGAAGGCCACGCTCGCCTCATCGAGAAGAACCTCCGTCGAGCGGGAGTCCATAATGAGATCGTGCCGCTTGCGGACGGTGCGAGTGCGATCAAGTTCCTGTTCGGTTCTGATGGCTCCGGTCTCGTCAACAAAGGCCGCCCTTTGCTGATCCTGCTGGACCTCAATTTACCGGATATGTCCGGCATAGATATTTTGAAACGCCTCAAGGAGAACGAGCATCTCAGAGTGTCGCCCGTGGTGGTGCTGACAACGACGGACGATAAGTCCGAAATCCAGCGCTGCTACGACACCGGCTGCAACGTCTATATCACCAAGCCGGTCGACTATGAGAAGTTTGCCAATGCGATCCAGCAGTTTGGGTTGTTTATGTATGTCATGCAGTTCCCCGGGACGATCTAATGTCCGAACCCCGCAATCGCGTTCTCTACATCGATGACGATCCCGGCCTGTGTCGGCTCGTCCAGAAGGATTTGGAACGCCAGGGATATGTCGTCGAGATAATGAACGACGGCGCAAGCGGCGTTGCGCGGATCGCACAGGGCGGCATCGACGTCGTCGCCCTCGACCATTATATGCCGAACCACAACGGACTGGAGATCTTGGCAAGCATTCGCAACTTGGCGAAACCGCCGCCGGTGATCTATGTGACCGCGATGCAGGAAGGCAAAGTGGCGGTCGCAGCCCTGAAGGCCGGTGCGGTCGATTACGTCGTCAAGGACGCACAAGGTGAGTTCCTGGCGCTTCTGCAGAGAGCCATTGATGCGGCGCTCGACGCGGTGATGTTACGTCGTGCCAAGGAAGTGGCCGAAGCAGAGAGCAAACGCTACTGGCAACTTGCTCAGTGTATCGTTGATACGATCCGCGATCCCTTGGTCGTTCTTGAGCAGGATATGACGATCGTGACAGCGAGTAAGGCCTTTTTCACGATATTCGGGATCACGGAGGAGGCGGCGCGCGGGCTGCGTCTTTCGGAATTAGGCCAGCACCAGTGGGACGTGCCGGCCCTGCGACATTTGATGGAGAAGGTGCTCCCGGAAAACAAGCCGATCGAAAGATTCGAAATCGAGGATAATTTTCCGGGTCTCGGACGCCGTGTCTTCAACTTGAATGCGAGGAAAATTGTTCAACCGGGAAACCACGTCACCCGGATGCTGCTCGTCTTCGAGGACATCACCGACCGCAAGCAGCGGGAGCGCGACGCCCTAAGCTTGACGAACGAAATCTCTCATCGGATCAAGAATAACTTGCAGATCGTGGTTGGCCTGATCGCCTACGAAGCCAGGTCGACGGCGGCGCCGTGCGTTCAAGGTTATAAAGCGATGGAGGCGCGCATCGGAGCAATTGCCCAGCTTTACGACCTGATATCGCAGTCCAGCCACGGCCGGGCCATCGCTGTGGACGCCTATCTCAGGGAAATCGCCAAGACCATGTCTGCGAGCCTCCTTGGAAACACATCCGGCATCAAAATAGAGGTCGAGGCCCAAGCGTTGGATATCGACCCGGATAACGCCGTGCCCTTCGGCCTTCTGGTCAATGAGTTGGCGACGAACGCCGTCAAGCATGCGTTTCCTGACGGGATTGGACGTGTCGTGCTAAGCGTGGAACGGGTCGGCGACCACATCGAGCTGACCGTCGCCGACGACGGCATGGGCATGAAGGATAAGGATTCGGCGAAGAGTTCCGAGAAACGCGGTTCCGACTACGTGGCTATATTCGTGCGTCAGCTCGGCGGCACGATCGTCCCGTCGGGGTCGCGAGAAACCGGAACGATCGTAAGAGTGCGATTTCCCACTCTTCTGGTTCCGCCCGGCGGGGCCGAGCCCGTCGCGGCTTAGCATCCTCCATCGCTGATGTTGCGTACTAAGACACTGCTCCTTGCTGCGGCGATTTGCTTGAAGCACAAGTGCGGTCTATAAGGCCGCGCATGTTTCGCAGCCTCTTCGTTGCGGTCGCCACGCTTTCTTTCTGTTCGGCTGCGGGCGCCGCATCGCATCCGAACCCAAAAGCGTTTGATGATCTCATCGCGCATTACGCCTCTATGCATGGGATTCCCGCGCGGCTGGTGCATAGGGTGATCGAGCGCGAGAGCGGCTACAACGCTCATGTCGTGCATCTCAAATTCTACGGGCTGATGCAGATCACCTATCAGTCCGCGCGCGGCATGGGCTATACGGGCGCGCCAGAAGGTCTGCTCGATCCGGCGGTCAATCTCACCTATGCCGTGCCTTATCTCGCCAATGCCTATAAAGCCGCAGGCGGCAATGAGGCCGGCGCGGTGCGGCTTTACGCGGCGGGCTACTATTATGAGGCGAAGCGCAAGCATCTCTTGAGCGTCATGCGCACTGCCGCTTCGCCTTCGCTCGTCTCGTCATCGGCGCCTTAGCGCGCTTTGTCAGATGGCGATCTGGCGGCCGACTTCGAACACCTGGTCCGCCGGCAGGTGCAGATAATCCGTCACATGCGCGGCATTGCGCTCCATGGCTGCAAACAGCATTTCCATCCAGCGCGGCATGCTCTTGTGGCCGCCGCGCGCGACAACGGTCTCGGTGCCGACGTAATAGGTGAGATCTGAAGTATTAAGCGTCGGGCATTGACGTTGGGCAACATGCAATATGTGTGGCACGTCCGGCCTCTGCATGAAACCGTAACGGCTGATGATGCGCCAGAATTGCGGCGCGAGTTCCTCGACCGTGACGTTCTGATCAATCGTGACATAGGGAACGGATTCGGTCACAACGGTGAGCGCAATGACTCTTTCGCGCAGCGAGCGGTTATGTTTCACATACCATTGGATGATGGGCGGCGTATCCTGTTGGCAGCGGGTGAGAAAGACGGCCGTGCCTGGCACGCGCGCGGTCTTTTGCGCATCGAGTTCCTTGGTGAATTGATCGATGGGGACCGTGGATTGGCTGAAGAAGTTGCCGACCGCCAGCATGCCGCGATGCCAGACATACATGATGAGATAGACGCCGGCCGCGAGGAGAAGCGGCACATAGCCACCGTCCGCGACTTTCACCATGTTGGCGGCGAAGAAACTCGCATCGACAATGAAGAAGAGACCGGCGAGCGCGCCGGCGGCAAGCAGGCTCCAGCCCCAGATTTCGCGCATCGCGATAAAGAGAAGGGCGGTCGTCATCAGCATGGTTGCAGAAACCGCGATGCCATAGGCCGAAGCGAGATTGTCGGATTTCTTGAACCCCAGAGCGAGGCCGACGGTGACGATCATCAAGATCCAATTCACCGCGCCGACATAGATCTGCCCATAGCCCTCGTTGGAAGTTTGTTTGATCAGAAGGCGCGGCATCCAGCCGAGGCGGATCGCTTGCCGCGTCATGGAAAAGGCGCCGGTGATGATTGATTGGCTGGCGATGATCGTCGCGATCGTCGCAAGCAGGATCAAGGGCAGCAGGAGCGGCTGCGGGCAGAGCTGGAAAAAGATGTTCTCCTCGGTCGGGGCGCCGTTCATCACGAGCGCGACCTGGCCGGCATAATTGAGGATGAGGCAGGGGAAGACAACGGTGAACCAGGCGATCTGAATCGGCCCGGCGCCGAAATGGCCCATGTCCGCATAAAGCGCTTCCGCGCCCGTCACGCAGAGAAAGACGGCTCCGAGCACGAGAAAGGCGCGCAGCCCGCCGTGCAGAAGAAAGTCGGCGCCATAATAAGGGTTGATCGCCACGAGCACCGAGGGATGGGCGGCGATGCCCCAGAGTCCTAGAATGCCGATTGAGAGAAACCACAGGAGCATGATCGGGCCGAAGGCGCGGCCGATGCGCGCCGTGCCCAGCGGTTGGATCATAAAGAGCGCGACCAGAATGACGACCGCCGCCGGCAGAATATGCGGGGTCAAGGCGGGAGCGGCAATCTGCAGGCCTTCGAGCGCGGAGAGGACGGAAATGGCGGGCGTGATCGCGCCATCGCCATAGATCAGCGCGGCGCCGAAGAGTCCCAGCGCGATGATAACCGGCCGATGATGCCGCTTGATGCCGAGGAGCGACATCAACGCCAAAATGCCGCCTTCGCCGTCGTTATCGACGCGCATCGCGACCGCGACATATTTGAGCGAGGTGATGATGATCAGCGTCCAGATGATCAGCGAGAGGACGCCGAGCGCGACATGCGGGCCCGCTCCGCCGGTCGCGGCAAAGACGGTCTTCAGCGTGTAGAGCGGACTCGTGCCGATATCGCCGAAGACGACGCCGAGCCCGGCGATGCAGAGCGCGCCCAGCTTCGGGGCGGATAGGGCGGCTTTGTCGTCCTTGGTCATGCGGAGGGGTTCCAGAGAGAACAATCGTTCCGGCGCCTTGGAGCGAGTGCCGATCTCATATTTCGTCGGGATGAAAAAGAGGCTGGAGATGCAGCGGCGCTCCGGTCCGGCGGCGCCGATGCCTATGCTTTACTCCTGCAACGCAATTGTGTAGGCACCTTAGCCATGGCCCCACGGCGGATGCTTTCGCGGCACTCAGTTGGCCATTGCCCGATCCTCTGAATTCGATGTTCACCGGAGGTTGTCAACCCCTCCGCATTTCGACGTCGTGGTAAAGTGCGATGGGCGCGTGCAAGATTTGACGGACGGTTGAGCGATCGCCGTCGCGAGAAGGGTCCGCGAGACGGCAGGCAAACCGTGCGGAAGAGACGATCATGGCGAATGTAGCGGTTGTCGGCGCCCAATGGGGCGACGAAGGAAAAGGAAAGATCGTCGATTGGCTGTCGCTCGAGGCGGATGTCGTCGTGCGCTTCCAAGGCGGCCACAACGCCGGTCACACGCTCGTCATCGGCAATCAGACCTTCAAGCTCGCGCTCTTGCCTTCGGGAATCGTTCGCCCCGGAAAGCTTTCCGTCATCGGCAACGGCGTCGTGCTCGACCCTTATCACCTTGTCGCCGAGATCGATAAACTCGCGGCGCAAGGCGTGACGGTCTCACCCGCCAATCTCAAAATCGCCGAGAACGTTACTCTAATATTGTCGCTACATCGCGAACTCGATGCGCATCGCGAAGAGGCGAGCAGCGATGCGATCAAGATTGGCACGACGAAACGCGGCATCGGGCCGGCATACGAAGATAAAGTCGGCCGCCGCGCCATAAGACTGATGGATCTTTGCGATCCGGGCTCGCTCGATGAAAAGATCGCGCGGCTTCTCGCTCATCACGAGCCGTTGCGCCGCGGCCTCGGCCTCGAGCCCGTGCCCGCGAAAGCGATCCGCGACGAGCTGATGCAGATCGCGCCGAAGGTACTGCCCTTCATGGATGCGACCTGGGATCTGCTCGAAAAATTACGGCGCGACGGCAAGCGCATTCTATTCGAAGGCGCGCAAGGCACGATGCTCGATGTGGACCACGGGACGTATCCCTTCGTCACTTCGTCGAACACGGTCGCCTCCAATGCGGCGACAGGGTCGGGCCTCGGCCCGAAGGCAATCGGCTATGTGCTCGGCATTGCCAAGGCTTACACAACGCGCGTCGGCGGCGGTCCTTTCCCGACTGAACTCACGGACGAGATCGGGCAATTGCTCGGCGACAAAGGCCATGAGTATGGCGTCAATACGGGACGCCGGCGGCGCTGCGGATGGTTCGACTCGGTGCTTGTCCGCCAAGCGGTGAAGACCTCCGGCATCGACGGTATTGCCTTGACGAAGCTCGATATTCTCGACGGCTTTTCGGAGATCAAAATTGGCGTCGGCTATCGGCTTGACGGCAAGCTTCTCGATCGCATGCCGGCGAGCCAGTCGGCGCAGGCGCGGATCGAACCGATCTATGAAGTGCTCCCCGGCTGGCAGCAAACGACGCAAGGCGCGCGTTCCTGGGTCGATCTTCCTGCGCAGGCGATCAAATACGTTCGTCGCATCGAGGAACTGATCGAAGCACCCGTCGCCCTGCTCTCGACGAGTCCCGAGCGCGAGGACACGATTTTGGTTCACAATCCATTTCGTGATCGCTAGAGCATGTTTGCCGAAATTGGGGGATTTATTGCGCAAAGACCTCCGGCAAAAGTGACCGTCGATTTCGAGGCCGGGGCCGAAATCTTGCATCGAGGGAATTTCGCGCAATTAACCCCAAGGTTGGCCGTAATGCGGGGAGTTGACGCACGGGCCAGGGAATGCTCTGAACTCACAAATGGCTGAATATTACCCGCTGCTTGCAAAGGCCATTGCCGGCCTGCCGAACTCGACGTCTGAAATCCGGCGCGCGGTCTATGATCGCGCACGTAAAGCGTTGATTGCACAGTTGAGAAGTTTGGATCCGCCGATTCCGGAAAGCGATGTTACGCGCGAAACCGAAGCTTTGGCGAGCGCGGTCGCGCGGCTTGAGGCGGAATTGGCACGCAAGAACGGTCTCGCTTCCGAGCGCGCACCGGCAACTTCGCAAATATCAGCCTCTCAACCTGTGTCCGCCGCGCCGGCAAAGCCAGGCTTGACGCAAACGACACCGTCAAGATTTGCGCCTCCGCCGAATGGCGCAACTGCGGGCGCGAAAGATCAGGCGGCGACAAATAAAATGCCGCCGCTTTCCGCGCCGTCGCGCGCGCCGCCGACGCCACAACGCACCACCGCCCCGACACCGGGTCTCGGCACACTTTCCGGCGCGACGAAGCCGGGCGGGTTGACGACAGCCACGGCCTCTGCGGCCGCCGCAAAATTTGCGGCTGGGCAAAAGATCGTGACGCCTGGTGTGCACGGGACGCGTCCGTCCTCGCTCAATGGCGGCGCCAGAATGCCGGGAAAGCCGCTCCAACCGCCCATGCCGCCACCGCCACCGGCGGAGGAAGAGGAACACGAAGACGAGCATGAATTCGATGCCAAGTCCGGCATTCAAAACGGCGAAGGCGTGCCGGGCGACGAGGACGAATTCGATACGTTCGAAGAGCCGCGTGTCGAAGCGGTTCGGCTTTACGCGCCACAGCCCGATGAGGAGGACAAGCGCAGCCGTTTCCGGCTCTGGCTCGTTGGCGGCATCGTCGCTGTTGTCGTCGTCATCGTCGCGGTCGCCGCCTGGACCTTGCGCGACCGGCCTGACGAACTCGCCAAATTGAAACCGGCAGATCAGTCGCAATCCGATCAGGGCGGAAAGATCGCCGAACGTATCGGTGCCAACGGCCAGTCGGAAGATGCCCCATTGAGTCCGAATGACGCGGCGAGCCCGAACGGTGCGGCCAATGCCACAGCGCCGGCTCCGTCTCCCGCGCCTGCCGACCAGACGCAAACCAATACGGCCGCGGCGAACCAGGCGGCCGCTGCCGGCACCACCGCCCCGGGCGCTCCCGTGGCCTATCGCGCCGCGCTCTTGGTCGAGGCGCCAGAAGAAGCTAATAAGATCAAGACCTATCTTGGCACCGTCGTTTGGCGGCTCGACAACGTCAGCGGCGGTTCAGGTCAGCCTGTCGGCACGGCCATTCACGCCGACGTCGACATTCCAGGCGACAAGTGGAAGGTCAGTTTCACGCTGCAGAAGAATACCGACCCCAGCCTACCCGCCTCGCACACGATTACGATTAATTTCTACCCTCAGGCCGACAGCCCCTCGGGCGGCGTTAAGCAGATCAACGTCGTTCAGATGCGCCAGGATAATGCTCCAAGGGGCGAATCTCTCATCGGGGTGCCGGTGCCGATCATGGACAATTCCTTCCTGATCGGCTTGACCCGAGGGACGGCGGAGACGACCAATCTTGAGCTGATCAAGAGCCGGCTCTGGTTCGACATTCCTATTGGTCTGACCAATGGGAAGATCGCCAAATTGACCTTCGAAAAGGGTGCCGCAGGCGCGCGTGCCGTCGATGAGGCATTGGCATCCTGGCAGCAGTCGCAATAGCCCCTGATCCTGCTCTAGGGTTTCGCATTGCGGCAATGGCACAAGCGGCCGAAATCGTTCGAATTGACGGCGACGGAGGGCCTAAACCACGACCCGCTGACATCCCCACTGGGGCAATGCGTCGCAAAGCCGGACCGGGGCCGTAATTTCGCAGACTGAAAATTGGCGGATTCCTATTGGACAAGACACCCAGGGCGGCCGGTTGTCCGGCCGCTGATTCGGAGAGAGATATGTCCAAGACGGCAAAGACCGCGATTATGACCCATCCGCCGAAGGCCCGCCGCTGCGCTATCTCCGCGCTCTGAGAGAGAAGCCCCCATATGTTCAGGATTTTTGCTCTTCTCCCCAGCCTAGCTTTGTTGCTCGTCGGGCCCGCCCTGGCGCAGGAACCGCCCAGCCCCAATCCCAGCGCGAACCCGAACATCGTCAGTTATGTGTTCGACATCACGCGCGATGGCAACAAGATCGGGTCCGATACGCTCGACATCACGAAGGACGGCGACACCACCACGGCCAAAATCGGCACGAAGATTTCCGTAGTGGTGGCCTTTATCGAAGTCTACCACTTCGATCACTCGGCCGTCGAAATCTGGAAAAACGGAAAATTCGTCTCCTACGAAGCTGAGACCGACGCCAATGGGACGAAATATAACGTGTCCGAGACGGCTTCCGATGACGGCAAGATCAATCTGACCGTGAATGGCGAGGCGCAGGAACTGGCGCAGCTCGCGGTGCCGGCAACGTTCTGGAACAGTGATTTCGTGAACGCCACCCAGGTCATCGATGCCGACAAGGGCAAGGTGCTGGCCGTCCAGGTGCAGGACCTCGGCGAGGAACCGATCGACATGAACGGGCAGCAAGTCCAGGCGCATCACTATCAGATGACCGGCGAATTGAAGCGCGACATCTGGCTCGTGAACGACATGGCGGTGCGCATCAAATTGCGCGGCTCCGACAATTCGCAGATCGTCTCCGATCTTCGGCCGGCAACGGCGGAGTGAGCCGGCGCCCTTGCCGAGCGGCCCTTCGCCTCTACTTTGTGATGAAAGCTGCGCAGTCCAGCGCAGCTTTCTCTTTTGAGCGTCGAGAGGGTTAGCGATGGACGCCACCGAGCAGGGATTGGCGAGCGCGCCGGAGCCGACGCGCCGCGACTTCCTCTATCTCGCCACCGGCGCGATGGGCCTCGTTGCCGCCGGCGCGACGCTCATTCCGCTGATCGATCAGATGAACCCCGACGCCTCGACTTTGGCGGCGGGCGGGCCCATCGATGTCGATCTCGCCAAATTGGCGCCGGGCGAGAACATCATCGTACGCTGGCGCGCGCATCCGATCTTCATCTTGCGAAGGCCGGACTCATTGCTGAAGGTGCTGCAGAGTTCCGAGCTTCTCTCGCTGCTTTCCGATCCCAATTCGACGCAGCATCAACAGCCGCCTTACGCGCAGAACTGGCATCGCTCGATCAAGCCCGAATATCTCGCGCTCGTGGGGATCTGCACGCATTTGGGATGCATTCCGCAGGCCTTTCCGCAGCCGAGCGCGACGACGCCAACGGCCCATTGGCTGGGCGGTTATTTCTGTCCCTGCCATGGCTCGAAATATGATCTCGCAGGACGGGTCTATAAAGGCGTTCCGGCGCCACTCAACCTTCCCGTCCCTCCCTACCGCTTCGTGAGCGATACGGTGCTTCGGGTCGGCGAAAATCCCCCTGGCGTCAGCTTCGAGCTCGATTCCGTCCAGCAGCTTTGAAACAAAAGCGGGCTCGCCCCCGTAGTGGAGGTTGAAGGCCCGGCAGCCCGCCGGAACAGCGCCGCCTCACCGGGCGTTGAGGATAATGGCGGCTGCGGGGCCGACGCGCGTTCTGGCGCTTCCTTTGGGCGGTTGCGTCGACTAATCTCTCGCAGGTGCCGGAACGCATTCGAGTTCAGGAGGAATGGGCATGATCGAATTGATCCTCACCGTGTGCAGCATCGCGCATCCCGGGCAGTGCGACGATCGGCATCTGCAATTCGTCTCGCAGGGCTCGCTGAAGGCCTGTATGTGGAATGCGCAGCCGTATATGGCGCAATGGGTGGGCGAACACCCGGACGTTCATATTGTCAAATGGCGCTGCGCCTATCCCGGTAAGTCGGAGCAGTCGCTTTAAGCGATTGGGAGCTGAAGCTGCCGATGAAGCACAAGCGCGATGAGCTCATCGGCCTCTTCGGCGTGCGTTCCGTCATCATGGGAATTTTGAACGTCACGCCGGATTCCTTCTCCGATGGTGGCCGTTTCGAAGCGCGCGACGCCGCTCTGACGCAGGCAAAAAAACTGGCAGCAGACGGTGCCGATGTGATCGACGTCGGTGCCGAGTCGACCCGCCCGGGCTTCACGCCGGTCGCGGAAGATGTCGAGCTTGCGCGGCTCAAGCCGATCTTGCCCGCGCTTGTGGAGGCGGCCGAAAAGCCGATCTCCATCGACACGTCGAAAGCCGCTGTCGCCCGCTATGCGATCGCTTTGGGCGCGGCGGTCGTCAACGACGTTTGGGGTCTGCAGAAAGATCCGGCGATGGCCGATACTGTGGCCGAGGGCGAAGCCGCGGTCGTCATCATGCACAATCGCGACGGCGTCGATCCCAGCCTCGATATCATCGCCGATATGCGACGCTTCTTCGATCGCTCTGTTATGCTGGCCGACAAGGCCGGCATTCCGCGCCGCCTCATCATGCTCGATCCCGGCATCGGCTTCGGCAAAACGAAAGATCAAAATCTCTTCGTTCTGCGAAGGCTCGGGCAATTTCTCGATTACCGCCTGCCGCTGCTCGTCGGCGTTTCACGCAAATCCCTGCTCGGCGCGATGGTCGGATCGGAAGTTGAATCGCGCCTTGTTGCCACCGTTGCGGCCAATCTTGCCGCCGCCGCGCAAGGCGCCTCCATTTTTCGGGTTCATGACGTGGCCGAACATGTCGCGGCCTTCAAGGTGTTCGATGCCATCCAGCGCGCCTGATTTGGATGTTGAAGGCGAGATCCGATATCAAAGGCTCATCCCAGTGTCTCAGGATCCTTGAATGCCGTCTTCTGCCATGCCTGAAATCTTTAGACGTGCGATCGCGGCCTATAAGAGCGGCGACCTCGTTAAGGCCGAAAATCTTTGTCAGGCGACGCTGAAATCGAAACCCGATTATTTCGACGCGCTTCATCTATTGGGAGTCGTGAGAAGCCGTCGCGGCTTTCCTGGCGACGCGCTCGCGATATTCGACAAGGCGCTCGTACTGGGTCCGTATAATGCGGATCTCTTTAACAATCGGGGCGCCGCCTTGACGGAGCTGAAGCGCTATGAAGAAGCGCTGGCGAGTTACGATCAAGCCTTGGCCTTGCGCCCGAATTACGCAGACGCTCACAACAATCGTGGTTCCGCTCTGATGGAGCTGGAGCGCTACGAAGATGCGCTGGCGAGCTATGGTAAGGCGCTCGTTAACTCTCCCGGCAATGTCGAATTCGTCAACAACCTCGGCAGGGCGCTGACAAAGCTCAAGCGCTATGAACAAGCAATGATTTGCTTCGACGATGCGCTTGCGTTGCGAGCCGATTATTTTGAAGCCATGGTTAACCGCGGCGTCGCGCTGAACAAGCTCAAGTGCTTTGAGGATGCTGTCGTCAGTTGCGACAGGGCGCTTGCGCTACGCGCCGATGATGCCGAGGCGCTCCTCAATCGTGCGGATGCGCTGAATGGATTGAAACGCTACGAAGAGGCGTTGCGAGATTACGCTCGGGGGCTCGAACTGCGGCCCCTTCGCGCGGACATCTGGCTTAGTCGTGGCGCGAGCCTTACGAAATTGGCGCGCTTCGACGAGGCCCTGGAGAGTTTTGAGGTAGCGCAGACGTTGGGCGCCGATCCGGTGGAAATCCTGGCCAGTCGCGGTCTGACGCTCGGAGAGGCCAACCGCCTGGAAGAAGGACTCGCCAACATCGACCGAGCGATGATTTGCCGTCCGGAGGATGCACACGTCCACAACGCCCGTGGTCTGACATTGATGAAGATGGAGCGATTCGATGAGGCGATCGAAAGCTATCGTCGGGCGGTCGAACTAGATCCCGAGTTTGCGGGCGCCGAGTTGAATCTCGGCTGCCTTTCGTTGTTCCGTGGGGATTTCGGCAACGGCTGGGAAGGTTACGAAGCGCGAAGACGGAATGGTGCCGGTCGTTGGAGACGCTTCGAAGGGCTCGAATGGACCGGTGAGCCGCTCGAGGGCAAGCGTCTATTGCTCCATGGAGAACAAGCTTTTGGCGATGCGATTCAGTTTGTCCGTTTCGCGCGAGCTGCTGCGGCGAGAGGGGCCGAGGTCGTTCTGGAAGTTCACGCGCCACTCGCCACGCTCCTTCGCCGCGCAGATTGTGTTGCAGCCGTCTCACTGCATGGCGAAAAGACACCCCCCTACGATCTTCACGCGCCACTGATGAGCATGCCCTTCATTCTCGGATTGGGGGAGAAGGACATCACCTGCAGTCCCTATCTCCACGCCGAACCCGCCCGCCTTGCGGCATGGGCGAACAGACTGCCTGAGGCACCGTTTCGGGTCGGCATCGCTTGGCAAGGGAGCTCATCGATCTGCGGGCGCGCGATCCCTTTGAAGACATTTTTACCGATGAGCCGCATCCCTGGCGTGAGGCTCATCAGTCTGCAGAAGACGGATGGTCTCGAGCAACTGGCCGATCTGCCTGACGGCATGACGGTCGAAACACTCGGCCCTGATTTAGATGCCGGCCCGGATGCCTTTCTCGACACAGCTGCGGTGATGATGAATCTCGATTTGATCGTCAGCTGCGATACCGGCATCGCCCACCTCGCCGGCGCGCTCGGACGCCCGGTCTGGATCGTGCTCAGGCGCGTGCCCGAGTGGCGTTGGATGATGGATCGACCCGATTCGCCCTGGTATCCGACCGCCCGTTTGTTTCGGTGCAAGAAAGATGGCGACTGGGCGGAGGTGATGGAGGAAGCGGCCGCCGAACTTGCTCGCTTGGTTGGCCCAAAACGGACGTCCGAAAACTCGCCCGACAGCGTCATTTCATCGGCGGATTGAGTCTCGGTCGAGGCGGTTCCGACTCACGCTGTCTGCCGCAATTAAGGTCGCAAATCGCGCCCTCTCTGGCATACATGTACTATCCGTGACCCATTGGTAGAACAGATACTTAGCGCCCATTTCGACGTACCGGCTTGTATCAAAATTGCCTCACCGGCCAAAAATTGCAGGGAATCACAACCCGGACTTGCCCCTTGCCTTGCGCCGCCTACGACCAAATGCCAATCTAACCACGGACAATTAAGAGGCGACGGAGAGCGGTTTGCGCGAGTCGCCCACACTGTGATTGAGAGCACCATACAGATTCGGCAGGGGGACTTTAGTCATGGATGCCAGGAAATCTTTCGCCCTCGCGCTCGCGGTTTCGGGGCTCGCCGGGACCCAGTTTGCGCATTTGGCGCATGCTGACGGCCCCTGGTCGGGACCCTATGGCGGCCTATCCGGAGGTGGCGGCTGGGGTGACCAGAGCCAGCAGGGCGGGCATTTAGTGCTGCCGCCCCCGTCCTCCATCACTCTCATTCCAGACGGCCATTATTCACTTTCCGGTGGTCTCGCCGGCGGTGGCGTCGGATACAATTGGCAGGAGGATCAGCTCGTCTACGGCTTCGAGGGTGACGGGTCTTGGGCGGACATTTCGGGAGCGGGAACCTGCAGCTTCGGCACTCCTCTCGCACATGCTTGCGGTGGTCGGATCGGCGCGCTCGGCACCGCCCGCGGCCGTTTGGGAATCGCGACTGATCCTGGCTTTGGGCTCGGTAGCCTCTTGATTTACCTGACTGGCGGTCTGGCTGTCGGCGATGTGCATGCTTGGGATGCGTTTTTTGGCACCTCGGGCAGCGACGTCCAAGTCGGTTGGACGATCGGCGGCGGTGGCGAGCTCATGGTCGCCCCGCAATGGTCGGTGAAACTCGAGTATCTGCATGTCAATCTTGGTACTGAGGGCTTCTTCTCGGCTGCCCCGCCATCGCCAGAACATGTGACGACGAGTGCGGATATTTTGCGTGCCGGTGTGAATTATCACTTCGACTTGCCGGCGCCGCCGCCGGCGCCTCTCGTCTCAAAATACTGATCGCTTCGGGCGGCGCGGGCATCCTCGCGCCGTCTGAGCGTTGCAGCTCGACGAAGGCTTCCCCAATAGTATACGCGTGTGATTTCGGCACCCTCCGAGGGGTCGCTGCCGCGTTTCCTCGACAACGATCTGCCCCTGCTTTTCGGCGGCTTGCGTAAATCCGTCCCCGGCGTCATGGTCGACCCCGGAAATCGGTTTCTGCCTCGTCGCGGCGGTTGCGCCCCATCTTGCCGCTGCCGCGCACAGTGCCTTTATCTCCCCTATGCGTGGCGCGGCCGCCCATGTCGCCGCCTTCAAGGTCTTTGATGCCATCCAACGCGCCTGAGCCCGGCGGCTGCATTGAGATCGGTCTTGGCATCGGCAGCAATATCGGCGACAAGCCGGCCAACTTAAGAAGGGCGCTGGCGCTGCTCGAATCGCGCGGCATCGCGCGCCTAACGGCGATCTCTTCCATTTATAAGACGCCGCCCTGGGGCTATCTCGATCAAGAGAATTTCGCCAATGCCTGCGCGCTGGGGACGACGACACTCGCGCCCGAGGCCTTGCTTCATGCCGTAAAACAAATCGAAATGGATATGGGCCGCCAGGAGGCGGTGCGGTGGGGTCCGCGCCTCATCGATATCGATATTCTTTTCTACGGAAGCGAGCCGCTCACGACCCCCGATCTTGTCCTGCCTCATAAGGAACTCTTCAATCGCGCCTTCGTTCTCGTTCCATTAGCAGAGATCGCGCCAGATTTGATATTGGCCGGACAATCGGTCGCGGAAGCGGCGGCACATTCGCGTGAGCCCATCGAGAAATGGCAGGACGGGGATTGACGGCGCATCACGCCGGTCGCATCCGATTTGCACGATACAGCGAGAAAAGGTTGATCCCATGGGTGACATGATCACGCTCACCGCCAAGGACGGCGTCACAATCAAGGCCTATCGGGCGCAGCCCAATGGCAAGCCGCGCGGCGGCATCGTCCTTCTGCAGGAGATTTTCGGCGTCAATCATCACATACAGAAAGTCGCCGACGGATTTGCGCTCGCCGGCTATCTCGTCATTGCGCCGGCGCTCTTCGATCGTGTCGCGCCGGATGTCGAACTCGGCTACGCGTCGGAAGACATCAAACGCGGAATGGAGATTCGTGCAAAAACCAAATTCGAGGAGTCCTTGGCAGATATTGAAGCGGCAGTCGCCGTCGCCTCGGAAGCAGGCCGCGTCGGTGTCGTCGGCTATTGTTGGGGCGGCACGCTCGCCTATGCGGCAGCAACGCATCTGCACGGCATTTCAGCCGCCGTCTGCTATTACGGTTCCGGCATCGCAGCGATGCGTCGCGAGACTCTTTTTGCGCCGACGCAATTCCATTTCGGCGGGCGCGACAAGAGCATTCCGCCCGAGGATATCGAAAAGATCCGCGCGGCCCATCCCGACAGCGCGCTTTATATTTATCCCGCGGACCACGGTTTCAGCTGCAGCGAGCGGGAAAGCTATGACGCGCAGAGCGCCGAATTGGCACAAAGCCGCACGCTCGAATTCTTTGCGCATTATCTCGACTAGCGCCCGCGCAACTCAGCTTCTGCCCGCAACGCCGTCGAGGAGAGAGCCGAACGCGGCCCGTGCAGAAAGATGAAGGCCGGCGGCTTCGCCAGCGCAAAGACGCGGCTGTCGGTTTCGTCGTAGCGCGTGCGGCTGAGAAAGGCTCCAGCCGGCGAATACATCGCCGACCATGTCCATCCCGGCCGGTCGATGACGGCGATGGGAACGAGCGCCGCGATATCCCGCCAGCATCGCCATTGATGAAAAGTCGCGAGATTATCGGCGCCCATGATCCAGACGAAGTGCACGCCGGGGCTATGCTGGCGCAGCCAAGCAATCGTCTCAAAGGTGAAATGCGTGCCGATCCGCGCTTCGATCCCCGTCACGTCGATTCGCGGATGGCGGGCAAGCGCGCGGGCCGCCTCAACACGCGCCGCAAGCGGGGGCAGCGCATGCGTATCCTTCAGCGGATTGCCGGGACTGACGAGCCACCAGACGCGATCGAGGTCGAGCCGGCGCAAGGCGATGAGGCTCGCCGCGCGATGGCCGTCATGGGGCGGATTATAGCTGCCGCCGAAGAGGCCGATCTTCATTCCCGGCGCGAAGGGGGGAAGTTTTGTTGGGTCAACACTCACGCGTGTCTCACGGACGAACCTGGCCCGCTCCGTGGACGCGATATTTGAACGACGTCAGCTGTTCGAGACCGACAGGCCCTCGCGCATGCATCCGCCCCGTGGCAATGCCGATCTCCCCGCCGAAACCGAATTCGCCGCCGTCGGCGAATTGGGTCGAAGCATTGTGCAAAACGATTGCCGAATCGACTTCGCGCAAAAAGCGCTCGGCATGAGCCTCGTTGCGCGTGACGATGCAATCGGTGTGATGGGAGCCGTAGCGCTCGATATGCGCGATCGCCGCGTCTAGTCCATTGACGACGCGCGCGGACATGATCGCATCGAGATATTCCGTCGACCAGTCCTCTTCGGTTGCGGCGGTCACGCGCGGATCGACGGCATGGGTCGCCGCATCGCCGCGCACGGCGCAGCCTTCATCGAGCAGCATTTTGACGAGGGGTGCGAGATGCGTTGCGGCGCAGGCCTGATCGACGAGAAGAGTCTCGGCAGCGCCGCAGACGCCGGTCCGCCGCAGCTTCGAATTGCGCAGGATCGTCATCGCCATGCCGAGATCGGCGTCGCCATCGACATAGACATGGTTGATGCCCTCGAGATGGGCGAAAACGGGGACACGCGCTTCCGCCTGCACGCGCGCGACAAGGCTCTTGCCGCCGCGCGGCACGATGACATCGAGATTGCCGGAAAGACCCTTCAGCATCTCGCCGACGGCGGCGCGGTCTTTGACAGGCACGCGCTGGATCGCCGCTTCCGGCAGCCCTGCGGCGCGCAAGCCTTCGACGAGGCAGTCGTGGATGATCGAGACAGAATGAAAACTCTCCGAGCCGCCGCGCAGGATCGCGGCATTGCCGGCCTTGAGGCAGAGGGCGCCGGCATCGGCGGCAACGCCGGGGCGGCTTTCGAAGATCACGCCGATGACGCCGAGTGGCGTCGCGACGCGCTCAATCACCAATCCGTTCGGACGCTCGATCCGCGCGAGAAGCCGGCCGACGGGATCGGGCAGGGCGGCGATCTCTTCCAAGCCTTTGGCCATGGCCTCAACGCGCTTGTCGTCGAGCGCAAGACGATCGAGATAGGCGGGCGTCGTGCCGCGCGCGACTGCCTCGGCAACATCGCGCTGATTGGCGGCAAGGAGTTCCTGGCTCCGCTCCCGAAGCTTCTGCGCGGCGATGATTAGCGCCCGGTTCTTCGCCTCGGTCTCGGCCAATGACATGCCATGCGCGGCCTGGCGCGCCGCGCGGCCAAGCGCTGCCATGACGGCGGCAATGTCCTCGCCTGCCTCGACGACTTTGAGATTTTCCATAGCCAAATCCGATGGTCGGGCCGTTTTGCCTTGCCCGCGGCGCAAATGCGACTGAAAGTGTACGCTATCCAGGGCTGATGAGGCCAGCCCCTGGCGCATGGCTTTCCTGCATCTCCAGAGGAAGCCGAGCCGCCAGGCCGAGGCTGCCTCGTCATTTCATCTCGCCATTTCCCTAAGCCGCCCCCATATCACACGAAGGTTCCGACTGCACTGCAGGCAGGTTTCATGACTCCCATCGCCCTTCTCATCGTCGCCGCCATCTTTCTTTCCGGTGTTCTGGAAATCTATCTGGAGCGCCGCCAGATTCTCGCCGTCGCCGCGCATAAGGATCAGGTGCCCCCCGCGTTCGCGCGCCAGCTCTCCCTCGAAGACCATCGCCGCGCCGCCGATTATACTTTGGCGCGCACGCGGCTGAGCGTGGTGGAGAAGAGCTTCGATACGATCGTCACCATTCTGTGGCTCGCGGTCTTTCTCGCGCCTGCCTATGCCTTGATCTCTCACCTGATAGCGCCGGGCCTGACGCGCAGCGTCGCCATCGTGGTCTTCATCGGCGCCGTCGGCTATCTCCTCGATCTGCCGTTGACACTGTATCGCACCTTCCGGCTCGAAGCGGCCTATGGATTTAACCGTACGACGCCGCCCGTTTTCGTCCTCGATCAACTCAAGGCGATCGCGCTGCAACTCTGTCTCGCTGTTCCGCTGCTTTACGCGTTTTTTGCGATCGAGCGCGCCATCCCAGGCTATTGGTGGCTCATCGGCTGGGCCGGCTTCATGGCGCTGATGGTAGCGATGATCGTGATCTATCCGATGTTCATCGCGCCTCTATTCAACAAATTCACGCCGATGCCCGATTCGCCCCTCCGGGAAAAAATTGAGGCGCTGCTCGCCCGCTGCGGCTTCGAGTCGAAGGGTCTTTTCGTCATGGACGCCTCGAAACGTTCGACCCATGGCAATGCCTATTTCTCGGGGCTGGGCAAAGCCAAGCGCATCGTCTTTTTCGATACGCTTCTGCAAGAGCACAGCGAAGACGAAATTCTGTCGATCCTCGCCCATGAACTCGGGCACTTCAAATACGGCCACATCAAAGAGCGCGTGATCGAGGCGGCGGCGATGGCCTTTGTGGGCTTTGCCGTCATGGGTTGGGCTTTTGCTTCTGGCGGCTTGGCCAAAGCCTTTGGCCTCGCGGACGATCCGGGTCTCGTCCTTGTGATTGTGATGTTCGCGATCGGACCATTCGCGCATCTTCTGTCGCCGCTCACCAACTTCCTATCGCGGCGCGCTGAATTTCAGGCCGATGGATTTGCCAAATCGATCTTCGGCGCCGAACCGATGGTCAGCGCCTTGACCAAGCTTTCGCGCGACAATCTCGCGACTTTGACGCCGGATGGACTCTACGCGCTCTTTTACTATTCGCATCCGCCGATCTCCGAGCGGATCGCCCATTTGGAGGCGGCGTGAGGGGACCTTGCGACGCCTTGCCCAGCGAAACGCGATCCTCTACTAAATAACCCGATGATCGTCTCATGACGGCGCCGGAGCAGAGAGTTGGATGCCTTCTGACCGCAAGCCTATCTCACATTTTTTTAAGGAGATGGTTGCGCGCCTTTACCTTTATTTCGGCCGTCAGCAGAACGCGCCCTGGCTTGTGGCGACGAGCCATTTGATCGAGCGCACGATCATGGTCAAGCGCCGGCAGAAGCGCTGCGAGACCAATTTCACGCAGTCGTGCCTGACCAATGAATCGCTCGAAAGCTATCTGAAGACGCATTTCTGCCCCAACCCCTTCACGACATTGGAGACGACGCATCAGGGCCTGGCCTATGTGTGTTGTTCCATCTGGCTGCCGACGCCAATCGGCAGACTCGATTCCGACCCGGAAGACTTATGGAAGGGAGCGACGGCGCAGAAATTGCGCCAGTCGATTCTTGACGGCTCATTTCGCTATTGCAGTCGCGTGCATTGTCCCGCGATCGCCAATCGCACCCTTCCCGCCCGCGACTCGAAGGAGGCGCAGGAGGTGATCAAGGCCTTCGAGACGGAGACACCGCCGCCGAAGCGCATCATTCTGAGCCATGACAAATCCTGCAATCTTTCTTGTCCGTCATGCCGCGCCATGATGGTCGTCGCCGACAAGAAACGACAGGAGAAGCTCGATTCGCTGATCGAGCGGGTGATCGTGCCGCTTCTGCGCGGCGCGGAGTCGACGACGATCACCGGCTCGGGCGATGCCTTCGGCAGCAATCATTTCCGCAATCTCATCAGGCGCATCACCAACGTGGACGCGAAGGCGACGGATGAATTCCCGCACCTCAAGATCAATCTGCAAACAAACGGACAGCTTTGGGATCAGAGAGCCTGGAAGGAATTGGGACTCTCGGGCCGTGTCCATTACGCGCAAATTTCCATCGATGCCGCTCAGCCCGAGACATATGCCTTCGTCCGGCGCGGCGGCACATTTGAGCGGCTGCTTAGAAATCTGGAATTCATCCGCGAACTGCGCCGTTCAGACGAAATCAAAGTCCTCGAATTTTCGATGGTGGTGCAGAGCCGCAATTTCCGGGAAATTCCCGAGTTCATCGCGCTCGGCGAGGAGTATGCCGCGGACACCGTCTCTTTCCAGATGATCCGCAAGCGCGACATCTTCAGCGGCGACGAACATAAGGACGCCTTCATCGGCAGTCCGGATCATCCCGATTACGAGGAATTCGTCGCGCTCTTGCGGCGAAAGGATCTGTTCCTCCCGCGCCCCGGCGGCCCCGCGATCCAAATGGGCAATGTGCTCGATTATGTCCGCCGCGCAACGCCGGACAGGTTGGCTGCCGGCGAGCATGTGCGAAGCGCCGCGGAATAGACGAAGCAGTTTCGCCCGGCGCGCAAAAGCGTCCTGCAATTTCTCAAAAGATGGGATGGGGTGAATTGGCGGGGCTGGCTCAGATGCCGGCGACGACGACGAGACGTTTCACTTCGCCGTGGAGATAGGCATCGAGGAAGGCGTTGTAGTCCTTGAACGATACGCAACCGTTCGAGGCGCCATAGGGGCCGAGCATATAGCTGTGGGCGAGAAGGCCGGCGCGGCCATAGACGTCGCCATTGCCAACTGGGATCAGGCGCAAGGCCTGTACGCCATGGAAGAGCTGTTCGCGCGGCTGGAGATCGTAGACATGCGGCGGCGTGGGGCCGCGCATCTTTTCGGCGACGTAATGCGGGTCGTCCATTTGGTCGCCGAGACCTGAATGGGCTTCGAGTTTTCTGCCGTCGGGCATGAAAACGGTATGGGCCGCGATGTCATAGACGGCTGTCGATTGACCAAAGGACGTTGCGATCGCCTGCGCCGCCTTTGGATCGTCGCCCCCGCCTAGCATGCCGCTGAGGCCGCCGAGGCCATCCTCAGCCGAGGCATAGGCAAGCGTCTGTCCGCCACCCGTCGGGGGCTGGCCGCCGAACAGCTTGTCGAAAATCGAACGGTTGTCGCTCTCGGGTGCCGCCGCGACGGTCGTCGTCTGCTGCTGCTGAGCAAGCTGCTGATGGGCCCGCAACTGGCCATGGCTTGGCGAGAAGGCGAGATCCGCGGGCCGCGGTGCGGGCAGCGGCACGTTGTCGACGAGGTCGTTGTCCTGCGGAACCGGCATGGGGACGAGATGCTCGGCCTCTTCGGCGATCTGCGACGACTCGGGCGAAGCGAGAGCAAAGGCGGCTGCGAGCGGATGGCTTTGCGCGAGGGTAACGGGTGCGTTGCCAAGCTCGAAGGTCAGATCGAGCAGATGGCCATAGGTATTGGCCGCTTCGGCTTGGCGCTGCTCGCTTGCTGGCCGAATGGGGGGCAGAATTCCGGGCTCTTCGGAGCCGCGGAGGCCGACGACCTTCGCATTATCGGCTGGATTGGCGTTGGCATCGGAAGCGGTGTCGGGATGGCCATAGATCGCGATCACGCCGATGATTCCGCTCAAAGCGAGAGCGGCGACGCTGGAAAGCGTCAGCGCGAACAGCTTCCAAGAGAGTCGACCGCGATCAAGTGAAACGAACTCACCGGATCGACCGTATCGATATGTCATCCGCCCCGTCTCTCGGTTCCCAATGTGTTTGTCCCCGCGGCCTTTTTGGCCTGTGCTCAGCCGCGATTGTTATCGCTGCCTTGCTGGAGCTTCATTGAGGCTAATTTTAGTTAAATGCGCTTTAACGTAACAATTTGGCCACGCCCTTTGATCGTGGTCAAGTCACAGATTGAGTACAAAGGGGGAACTACACCAGTTCGGATCAATTCAGCTCAATCGCCGGCCAAAACCATGTCGTCGCGATGGATAATCTCTGCCCTGCCTGGCATGCCAAGGAGTGATTCGATCTCGCGCGAATTGCGTCCGGCGATCTGCACGGCGTCTCCCGCATCGTAGGCGACGAGCCCGCGGCCGATTTCGGCGCCCTGTTCGTCGCGGATGATCACGCAATCGCCGCGCGCGAAATTGCCTTCCACTTTTTTGACCCCGGCGGGTAGAAGACTGGCGCCTGTGGCGATCGCTTTCGCCGCGCCCCGATCGACATGCAGCACGCCGCGCGGCTCGATCGAGCCGGCAATCCATTTCTTCCGCGCGGTTACCGGATTGGTGCCGGTCAAAAACCATGTGCAGGGACAATGGTCGTGCAATCGCGCGATCGGATGCAGCACACGGCCATCGGCGATCAGCATATGCACGCCGCCGGTCGTCGCGATCTTGCCCGCTTCGATCTTGGTGCGCATCCCGCCGCGCGAGAGCGGCGAGGCCGCGCCGCCGGCCATGGCCTCGATCTCGGCCGTGATTCTTGGCACGACCTCGATCAGCGTGGCATTGGGGTCTTCGTTCGGCGGCGCCGAATAAAGCCCGGCGACATCGGAGAGCAGGATCAAGAGATCGGCCGAGGCCATCGTCGCCACGCGCGCGGCAAGCCGATCGTTGTCGCCGTAGCGGATTTCGCTCGTCGCCACCGTATCGTTCTCATTGATCACCGGCACGGCCTTGCGATCGAGCAGCCGTCCGATGGTAGCACGCGCGTTGAGATAGCGCCGGCGCTCTTCCGTGTCGGCGAAAGTTACCAGCACTTGGCCGGCGATAATCTTACGGTCGGCCAGGACCTCCGCCCAGAGCCGCGCGAGTGCAATCTGGCCGACGGCCGCCGCCGCCTGGCTGTCTTCGAGTTTCAACGGGCCCTCGGGATAGCCGAGAACGCTGCGGCCAAGCGCGATCGCGCCTGATGAGACGATGAGAATATCCGCGCCGCGCTGATGCAGGTCGGCAATATCGTCGGCGAGCGTCTCGAGCCATTCGCGCCGCAAAGCGCCTTGCGTTGAATCGACGAGCAGCGACGAGCCGACTTTGATCGCAATGCGGCGGAATTGATCGAGAGGCGGCCGCGGCAGCTCTCGAAAAGCTGCGAGTTCGGTCACGGGTGCCATGTCGCGGCTTCCTTAACCGGCGCGTCCGCCTCAGTCTCTTTGCCGATGGCGTTGATGAGCGCGCGGAGGACTTCATCGACATTGCGATGCGTCGCGGCGGAAACACAAAGCGGCGTCTTCTTCGCCGCGCGTTTCAAGCGCGCGATCTGCGTCTTCAATGTCTCCTCATCGACGGCATCGATCTTGGAGAGAGCGACGATCTCGGGCTTTTCGGGAAGGCCGGCATCATAGGCTTCGAGTTCGTGCCGCACCGTCTTATAGGCTTCGCCCGCGTGTTCGCATGTCGCATCCACGAGATGCAGGAGAACGCGGCAGCGCTCGATGTGGCCGAGAAAAGCATCGCCCAAGCCATGGCCTTCATGCGCGCCTTCGATGAGGCCGGGAATATCGGCGAGAACGAATTCGCGCCCGTCGCAGGAGACGACGCCGAGCTGCGGATGCAAGGTCGAGAAAGGATAATCGGCGATCTTCGGCTTGGCGGAAGAGACGGCGGCGAGAAAGGTCGATTTTCCGGCGTTCGGCAAGCCGACAAGGCCCGCATCGGCGATCAGTTTCAGCTGAAGAAACAGCGTGCGCTCTTCGCCCGGCTGGCCGGGATTGACCCGGCGCGGCGCCTGATTGGTCGAAGTTTTGAAATGCGCATTGCCAAAGCCGCCATTGCCGCCATGCGCCAGGGAAATGCTTTGCCCGACTTCGGTGAGATCGGCGATCAGATGTTCGCTCTCGGCATCGAAGATTTGCGTGCCGACCGGGACTTTGAGGACGGCATCGGCGCCTTTCGCGCCGGATCTGTTCTTCCCCATGCCGTGGCCGCCGGTCTTGGCTTTGAAATGCTGCTGGTAGCGGTAATCGACCAGCGTGTTCAGCCCATCGACGCAAAGCGCGATCACATCACCGCCGCGGCCGCCGTCGCCACCGTCAGGGCCGCCGAATTCGATGAATTTCTCGCGCCGAAACGACAGGCAGCCGGCGCCGCCGGCGCCCGACTTCACATAGATTTTGGCTTGATCGAGGAATTTCATCGCGGTCGAATTCTGGGCGTTGGATCGGACGAGCGAAAGCGCCTCGGGCTCGGCCCGAGGCGTCAGACGGGCTGCCGGACAGCTTTAGCAAGTTTTACAAAGGGCCGCATAAGGAAAGGGCACGGACCAGTCTTTGTTTCCATTAGGGAAAACGAAGCTGTCCCCGCTCTTATCCTTGTCCCCAGGAGGGCCCTAGTGCAATTCGCCGACGGTGTCGGTGATCGCCGCGGGCTTTCCAGCGATCGGACTGCGGCCCTGCTGCGCCATCGCCGGCATCCGCCCGTCGTGGCGCCAATCCGACCGCTCAAGGCCGAAGCGGTCGCAGCTATGCAGGCCGCCGCGCGCCGGCAGAAGGTCGAGGCCGGTGTTGATGTAGGTGAAGCCCGACTTCTCCAACACCCGCCGCGAAGCGAAATTGCCGAGACGCAAATTGGCTTTTATCCGAACTACGTCGGTCAGATTGAACACCGTATCGATCACGGTCCGCACCGCTTCGGTCGCAAAGCCATTGCCCCAAGCCGAAGGGGTGAGCGCATAGCCGATATCGGCTTCGCCCTTTTCAGCCATGACGACGGAGATCATGCCGATGACGGGCCGCGTCGCCGTCTTCTGCGCGATGACGAGATGCAGAGCGCTGCCGGCCGCGTTCTCGGCCCGCGATTTGAGGATAAAGCGATCGGCCTCGCGCGGCGGATAGGGATGGGGAATATTGGCCGTCATCCGCGCCACTTCGGCAAGGCTCACAAAGGCCGTCAGCGCCGCGGCGTCATTGGCGCGTGGCCAACGCAGCCACAAGCGCTTCGTCTCCAGGCGAAAGACATCGTCGCAGGTCAGGTCGGGGAATTTCATTTCCGGGGGTCTCCCCTCCGGCACCGTCAACTGCGGTAACATTTTGCGCTCCCGTCCGCGCCCAACATTGGGCCCGAAATAAAAAAGAGGAAGTGCTCCCACTTCCCCTTTCAAAAACCCTGCCGGGTTTTGCGGACTGTCCCAGTTTTTGGCTTTTGGCCTGACTGAAGGACGGGTCCACCGGGACTGGGAGCCGGTGGAGGTCCTCGAACCGCCACCGTTACTCTGCGGCCTCGCTTTTCGGGGCCACTACGACCGACACATAGGCTCGGCCGCCACGCATCGTCTTGAATTGCACTTGGCCTGCAGTGAGCGCGAACAAAGTGTGATCCTTGCCCATGCCGACATTGGTACCGGGGTGCCATGTGGTGCCGCGCTGGCGCACGAGAATATTGCCGCCGATCACGGTCTCGCCGCCGAATTTCTTCACGCCAAGGCGCCGACCTTCGGAGTCGCGTCCGTTGCGTGAGGAGCCGCCTGCTTTCTTATGTGCCATGGTCCTAAGTCCGAATTCTCAAATAGTGCCCAATATTAAGCCGTATGGCTCAATCCGCAACGGCTAGAGCCTCCGTCAATCGACGGAAAGTGCGGAAATTGAACCCGATTTTCGTTTTAGGCGCCGATCGCGGTGATCTTTACCATCGTCAGATCCTGCCTGTGCCCGCGCTTGCGCTTCGAGTTTTGCCGGCGGCGTTTCTTGAAGGAAATCGCCTTCGGCCCGCGGGAATGTTCCACGATTTCGCCAGTGACGCTCACGCCGTTGACGAAGGGCGCGCCAAAACGCGGTTCGCCGTCGCCGGCAAGCATCAGCACGTCGCTGAACGTCACTTTCTCGCCCGGCTTGCCGTCGAGGCTCATGACGGTGATGACGTCGTCGGCGGTGACGCTGTACTGCTTACCGCCGGTCTTGATTACTGCGAACATCTTTTCCTCGTGTTCGTCCCGGCTCTGGCAGCGCTTGCGCTTCCTGGCCGACTTTTTGGCAGTTGAAATCGGCGTAGGAAGGGGCCGATGGACCTCTTCAAACGCGAAAGCGCGGCATGGGCCGCGCGCTTTCGTGAGGGTCTACCGGCGGTTGCCCTTTCTGTCAACCGGACGGACCCGGGCAACCGCCGCAATTGAGCCATGTTCGGGGGCTTCGCTTGGCCTCAACAGGCCCGGTTTTCGTTCGGGGTGCTCGATTCGGCGCCAGAGACGCGCCGCTCGATCCACGAGCCGGGCAGCATACGCTCCGCCAGGGTATTGGCCTGAGAGAAGGTCGAGGCTAAGCTCGACCGATAGCCAGACGACGGGAACTTGTGTTGCGGATGCAGACCCTCAGCGCCTATGGCCGCTTG
Source organism: Methylovirgula sp. (assembly GCA_049522395.1). GTDB lineage: Bacteria > Pseudomonadota > Alphaproteobacteria > Rhizobiales > Beijerinckiaceae > Methylovirgula. Next base: position 63,154 of record JBEKNV010000006.1, on the reverse strand, counting down.
GATGGTTCGGCAACTATTGCCGAAATCGGCCACGAACCGGCAATCGAGGTCAGCGGCGAGCGGCAGCAGCGCCATCAATTCGAGCGCCCACACATTCCGCTCCGATGGCTGGTCGGCACGATTTTAACGGGTCTTTCGGGCGCGGCGCTCATTACGGCGGCGATCTATGCCGCCCTCGACCATCAATCGAATTTCGCCGAAGCCCCCTCAGTCGCCATCGACATCCATAAAGACAGCGACACCGGCATCAATCCGCGTAAGGGCGATCGCCTCGTCAAGGCGGTCGATATTGTCGCCGCGAAACAGGGTTTCCATGCCCCGACGACCATCAAGATCGGCGATAAGGAAGTCGTCAAAAACCACAACTTCATGCATGTCGAAACGACGCTTCTCACAACCAGCGCTGGTTTCGCCGATGAAGTCCCGCCCTTCAATCCGCTGAAGCTGCTTGCCGATGCCCGCGACCCCGTCGAAGCGCCGGCGCTCGATCCGCAGAGCGGCGACATCGATGTCTCCTGGTCGCTGCGCGACATTCCTATTCAGGCCCTCTCGACCAAGGCGGTTCTGTCGCCTGAAGAAGTGCAGGCCCAGGTCGCCGAGACCATCAATAACGAACAGGAGGTTGCCGGTGGGTCCATCGATCTGCCGGCGCAGCTTCTGCTGATGCGCACGAGCCGCGCCTCCGATCCTGCTGGCGCACTCTCCTATGCGAATGCGTCCGACCCGATCAATTCGCCCTTCTCCTCGATCGAAGTGCGCATGGTGCCTGAAAATGTGACCGTCATACCGCGCACGACGCCGCCGCATCAGGTCACGCAGATGGACGAGCGCCTTGTCGTCATCCGGCAGGGGCAAACACTCGAAGACGTGCTCCACCAGGCCTCAGTCCCGGCGCCGACCATCGCCGCGATCGTCGCGGCGCTGGCGCCGAGACAGGGCGAGCCGGCTGTGCCCGAAGGGCGGCGTCTCGAACTTCTGTTCGCGGATCTCGACGGGTCCGGGCGCAATATGACGCTGGCGCGGCTCTCGGTTTACGACGGCGAGACGCTCGAAACCGTCGTCGCCGTCACCGATCAGAACACTTATGTCCGCATCACCGATTTCGAGGCGGCAGCGAAGAAGCAGCCTGACGCTCAAGATGACGATGACGCAGACGAGAACGCAATGCGGCTCTACAATTCGTTGTACGAGACGGCGCTCAAGCAAGACATTCCGAAGCCGATCATTGACGATCTCATCCGTATCTTCGCCAATGACGTGGATTTGCAGCGCGCCGTCGCGACAGGCGACTCCTTCGAGGCGCTCTACGACGAAGGCGATGCGGGCGAGCATTCCGACCAGCTGCTCTATGCCTCGATCATCACGCGCGGCGAAACCTATCGCTACTATCGCTATGAGACGTCGGATGACGGCGTTGTCGACTTCTACGATCCGAACGGAAAATCGTCGCGCAAATTCCTGATGCGCGTTCCCCTTGTCGGCGCGCGCATGACGTCAGGCTTCGGCGTTCGCTATCATCCGATCCTTGGCTATACGCGCATGCATACGGGCACGGACTTCGCGGCGCCAATCGGGACACCGGTCTTCGCCGCGGGTAATGGAACGATCCTGTCGGCCGGCTGGGATTCTGGCTATGGCCGGCGCATCGAAATCCAGCATGCGAATGGATATGAGACGACCTACAACCATCTTTCGGCTTTTGCGCGCGGCATCACCGAGGGTGAGCGCATAAGGCAGGGCCAGGTGATCGGCTATCTTGGCGCCAGCGGTTTGGCGACGGGTCCCCACCTCCACTACGAAGTTCTGGTCAACGGCCATTTCGTCGACCCGATGCGTGTCAAACTGGCACGTACCCGCGAAATCAGCGGCAAATTGCTGGCCGATTACAAACACGAGCGGGATCGGATCAATGGCCTCCTCGCAAAAGCGCCTAATGCCAATCCGATCGTCGCCGACAAGGCCGACAAATAGCACCGAGGCCTCCTTCCCATGCGCGCGGTGCACAATTCCAAGAGCCGATGAACATGAGGAACGGCGCCGCCGATCGCTCCCCAAGCTGCATCCGCGCCGCCTCCGAGCCCAGCTCGACCGATGGCCAAGGCGACGGGCCCTGGGCCACAACGCCAAACTTCTTTATCTTTCAGCTTGTTTTGGCCTCGCAGCTTCATGTTATAAATGATTAATGGCGCGCAATACGCAGGGACGTCCAAGGCATTCCGGTGAGGTGAGACTTGCCTCCTTCGGGGGATAAAACCGCAGCAGCGGGAATAGGACATAATCAAATGAAGCCGACATTGATCGTAATCGGGGCGGACAAAGGCGGCGTCGGCAAGACCACCGTTGCGCGCACCATGCTCAATTATTTTGCAGACAATAATGTTCTTGCCCGAGCATTCGACACGGAATTCCCCCGTGGCACGCTGCAGCGCTTTCATCCCGATTCGACGGAAGTCGTCGATATCACTCAGACGCCCGATCAGATGCGCATCCTCGACACGCTCAACACCTCGCAGGTGAAGGTGACCGTGATGGACACGCGCGCGGGCGCCTTGACGACCAGTTTGAACGCCTTGCGGGACGTCGGCTTTCTCGACGCCGCCAAGTCCGGCGAATATAATTTCGTCGTCTTCCATATCCTCGGGCCGTCGATCGCCTCGCTTGCCGAGATCGCCGAAACCGCGCCCTATGTCGCCGATGCGAACTACTTCCTGGTCAAGAACTACGTTAACGACTCGACCTTCTTCGACTGGGACCCAGCCACCAGCCAATCCTATTTTGGCAAGGTGAAGAGTGCCGGCGATGTCACCATCTCCAAGCTCAACGCCATGGCTTATGAGCAGGTCGAGCTCGCGGGGACCACCTTTTCGAGCTATGTCGCGAACAAAACCGCGTCTGGGGCTCCGGCCCAGCATTCATTCACCTTGCGCGGTTATGTGCGCACATGGCAGAACAAAAACGCCGAGGAGTTCAATAGAATTCGTTTGCTCGATCTCATCGCCGGCCGCAGCTGAGCGCCAGCGGATCAAACAGGGGTGGTTTCTGTCCCGCCGTTTTGTCCGCGATCTCACAAAATCGATAAAGTGCCATGCGTTGCTGCCGCTGGGATCGGCGCAGTCTTAGATTGCGAAGTGGCGATCGGCCTTGAGACGAATTCGAACGGGATGATCGGCTGAAGGCATTTTTCACGGAGCACGTAGGGGTGTGAACTCCTCGACCGGTCCATCATGAAGACGAGGACGCTCGTCTTCTTCGTCTGTTCGCCCGCGGGCCGCGTCGGCAAGAGCGTGGTCGCGCGTCTGCTTGGCGATTATTTCCTGGCCGGCAACCGCCCCTTTCTCGGCTTCGACACCGATCCGCACGAGCCCGTTTTCGCCGCGCGTTTTCCGCAGGAAGCGATCGTCTCCGATCTCGGCGCCGTTCAGGGCCAGATGGATCTAATCGATCCCTTGCTCATCAATGACGATGTGCCGAAAATCATCGATCTCTGGCACCGCTCGATGGACGCCTTCTTCGTCCTCATCGACCAGACCGAATTCTTTGCCGAAGCAGCCAATGCAGGGATCGACCCCGTTCTCTTCTATATCGCCGATTCCTCGACGCGGACGCTTGATGCGGCGACGCGGCTCGCAGACCGTTACCCCGACGTGCAGATGGTCGTTGTCGACAACAGCGGGGCGGCGCCCGTCAGCCGCGAGCAGCTTGCCCGCTATCCGGGCCGCAATCTCCTGAAGATCGGCGCGCTCGACCCGGTGCTGCGCAATGCGATCGATGATCCGACTTTCTCGCTTTCTCGCTTCATGCTGGCGCCACCGACCGGCATGTCGATCGTGGTGCGCAGCGGCATTCGAGACTGGCTCGTGCGGATTTTCGCGCAGCTGCGCAGTTTCGAACTGCGGATGACGCTGGCGCGCGCCGAACACCTCGGCTAATCGCATCCAAGAAAAAAGCGGCACGCGAGTTCGCGTGCCGCTCAATGTCTTCAACTATCCTCAGAGTGCGCTGTTCTCAATCACATAGGATTTGAGCGGCGCAAAGCCGTTGAAGCCGACCGAAGAATAGGTCGTCGTATAGGCCCCTGTTCCCTCGATCAGTACCTTCGAACCGATCTCGAGCGAGACGGGCAGGAGATAGGGCTCCTTTTCATAGAGCACATCGACCGAGTCGCAGGAGGGGCCAGCGATCACGCAAGGCTCCATCCGATCGTCGTCGAAGGGCGTCTTGATTGGATAGCGGATCATCTCGTCCATGGTCTCGGCGAGCCCGTTGAACTTGCCGATGTCGAGATAGACCCATCTCACCGGATCGTCGTCTGCCTTCTTCGAGATCAGCACGACTTCGGCCTCGATGATGCCGGCGTTGCCGACCATTCCGCGGCCGGGCTCGATGATCGTCTCCGGAATGCGGTTGCCGAAGTGCTTGCGCAAGGCACGGAAGATCGCCTGCGCATAGGTTTTCACCGCCGGCACGTCCTTCAGATATTTGGTCGGGAAGCCGCCGCCGAGATTGACCATCTGCAGAGTGATGCCGCGCTCGGCGAGGTCGCGGAAGATCGCGGCCGAGGCTTTGAGACTCGCATCCCAGCTCTTCGGATTGCGCTGCTGCGACCCGACGTGGAAAGAGAGGCCATAGGCCACAAGGCCCAGCCGATGGGCGAGTTCCAGCACACGGGCTGCCATGGCAGGCACGCAGCCGAACTTCCGCGACAGCGGCCATTCGGCGCCGCTGTTGTCGCACAGGAGCCGGCAGAAGACTTTCGAGCCGGGCGCGGCGCGGGCGATCTTTTCGACCTCGGCTTCGCAGTCCACGGCAAAGAGGCGGATCCCCAGCGCGAAGGCGCGCGCGATATCCTGCTCTTTCTTGATCGTATTGCCGTAGCTGATGCGATCCGGGCTTGCTCCCGCCGCGAGCACCTGCTCGATCTCGACGATCGAAGCCGTGTCGAAGCACGAGCCAAGCCGTACCAGGAGATCGAGGATCGCCGGATCGGGATTGGCCTTCACGGCGTAGAAGACGCGCGTGTCGGGCAACGCCTTTGCGAAGGCATTGTAGTTGTCGCGCACCACATCGAGATCGAGGACGAGGCAGGGCCCGTCCTCGCGTCGGTTGCGCAGGAATTCGTGGATACGATCGGTCATCGCGGCATCCCTTCGAAGGCACGGAGCGACCCGCGCTAAGAACCAGGCTTCGGGGTAGACGGCGATTTGAGGGGGCGACGGACGTTGTGGAGACGCCGGCACGTTCATGATCGCCATCGCGATCGCCCGGTGAAAACATGGCCATGAGCCAGCTGCCACCTGCGATCATGCTGCGCCGTTGGACATGCGGCTTTGGACGGCATTTCGCCGTCTGCTGCATCATGGCCTTCGCTTGGAATGGGATGGTCCCGTTCCGCACGCCCGGCAAGAAAGACTAGCCTCTTCGGTACGCCAGGTTTGGAATCTGGCAGAGACGAAAAAGCCCGGTCCGTCGTTGCTTTAAGTCGCGTCCCCCGTTTGGCGGGGTTCGCCGGTTCGCCTCCGGCTGTCGATCTTTAACTGGCGGTTAACCGGCCTCTTGTCCGGATCCCCGCCTCTCGACACACGACCACAGGCACGTGCGATTTGGGCAAAGCGAAAGATAGGGGGATCTGTCGATATTACAAGTGCTTTTTTCGCCAGAACGCGTGTTCGCGAAGCGCTGCTGCAAATTTGCAGCGACGTGTTGCGAAAGAGCGGCTATGCGACATGCCGCTTCGCGCGCGATGCCTGTCTGGACGTGCCCTCACCTTACTTCCAATCCATGAATCGACGCGTCCAAGCGACAAGAGAGAGCACAAACCGTCGCGCAATGACGCGTCGCCGCCCTCCGAGCGACCGCGCCCGACCACGGTCAGACTTGTCGCCCGCGCAAAAGCCCATTACCCACACTTGAGTTTCTTCTCCGCCCCTCATCTCTCGCTCGATCCTCATGCCCGAACTGACCCGTCGCACGTTCTCAAACGCTCTTCTCGTTCATTCTGTCGCCTCGCGAGGACTGCTCACCAAGGCGGCCGCGAGCTTGGCGGGCGCCGGCGCCTTCGGCCTCGCCGATGCGGTCTCGGCGCAGACCGGCGATCCCGACCCGAAGCCCAAAATCAAATTCGACTATGACGACGTGCTGCGCCGCGCCAAGGATCTTGCCGGCGCCGCCTATGTGGCCGAGCCGCCGCCGCTGCCGGAGCAGCTGAACAAGATCGATTTCGATGCTTGGCGCGACATTCGGTTCAAGCCCGAGAAGGCGTTTCTCAACACGCCAGGCAGCATGTTTCGGCTGCAATTGTTCCACCTGGGGCACCTTTATCGCTGGCCGGTGACCGTCAATATCGTCAGGGACGGGATGCCGACGCCGATCCCCTATGCGACCAACCTCTTCAGTTACGGCCGGACGCGATTCACGAGGCCGCTGCCCATCAATCTTGGCTTTGCCGGCTTCCGCCTGCATTTCCCGCTCAACGCGCCGAATGTCTATGACGAGGTCATCGCCTTCCTCGGCGCGAGCTATTTCCGCTTTCTCGGCCGCGGACAGCACTACGGCATGTCCGCGCGGGGGCTGACGGTGGACGCTGGCGCGAGCACGGAAGAATTCCCCGTCTTCCGGGAATTCTGGATCATCGTCCCGGCGCCCGACGCCGAGCAGATCACGATGTACGCGATGCTCGACAGTGCGGCGACGACGGGAGCCTATCGGTTCGACCTCTACCCCGGCGAGGAGACGGCGGTCGAAGTCACAGCCACGCTTTTCCCGCGCAAAACCGGCGTCAAATTCGGCCTCGCGCCGCTCACCTCTATGTTCTTTGTCGGCCAGAACGACCACCGGATCACGGAGGATTTTCGCCGCGAGCTGCATGATTCCGACGGTCTGCAGCTCAACTCCAGCACGGGCGAATGGATTTGGCGGCCGCTGCGCAACCCGGCGACACCGCAGATTTCGTCCTTTCTCGATAAGGACATGCGCGGATATGGGCTGCTCCAGCGCGACCGCAACTTCGATCATTATCAGGATCTCGACCTCGCCTATGAGCTGCGGCCCAGTTATTTCGTCGAGCCGCGCGGCGATTGGGGCGAGGGCAAAGTCGAATTGGTGGAACTCCCGACCCAGGACGAGGCGCATGACAATATCGTCGCGTCCTTCGTCGGCAAGGATCCGCCGACGGCGGGCAACGCCTTCGGCTATCGGGTTACGGCGAGCCTGAGTTTCGCAGACCTGTCTCCCAATGGCCGTGTCGTCAATACTTTCCTGACGGAAGCGCGGGCCCTCGGCTCGCCCGAGGCGCCTCCGCGTGGCTCCAAACGCTTCATCGTCGATTTCAGTGGCGGCCAGCTCGAATATTATGCGCAGGCACCGCAGACCGTCGAAGTGGTGCCGACGACGACGCAAGGGCAAATCCTTCGCTCGTTCGTCGTTCCCAACAGCCATGTGAAGGGCTTCCGCGCCATCATCGATCTGCAGCTCGATTCCGGCCAGTCGACCGATCTGCGCGCCTTTCTCCGCAGCGGTACACGCGCACTCACGGAAACCTGGATCTATCCCTGGCAGGCCGATTAAGCCGTGGCCATTCGCAAGGCGAAGCGGTCAGATCTCGAGGCTCTCGTCGCCATCGAGACCCGCTGCTTCACAAGCGATCGTCTGTCGCGCCGGAGTCTGCGCTATTTTCTTGCCGCCCCCAATGCGGCGATCTTCGTCGCGGTCTTGAAGGGCATTCACGCGGGTTACGCACTCGTTTCGTTCCGCAAGGGCTCAACGAACGCGCGGCTCTATTCGATTGCGACCGATCCCGATTTTCGCGGCCGCAGACTGGGCCTCAGTCTTTTAAGAGCGGCGGAGAAGACGGCGCGTCAGCGCCGCGCGCGCGCGATGCGGCTCGAAGTGCGCGGGCGCAATCATCGCGCGATCGCGCTTTATGAACGCGAAGGCTATCGCTGCTTCGGCCGCATTGCGGACTATTATGAAGATGGTGCGACAGCGCTTCGTTATGAAAAGCCTCTCGCGCCAGGTTCGAAACGCTGATGGCGCCGCGCCGTGTTCGCGCTTGCACATCCTCTCCCTCATTCTGGGGCTGATGAGCGCTTCCGTTGACTTCATCCGACGCTCAGCTTCTAATTGCGCGCCCCGAAGCTTTGCGAAGAGAGCGGCACCATGGCACCCGATCAGTCAGACGGAAGTAGGGCGGCTCCGCCGCCGCATCCCTTCGATGAACGATGGTATGTCCGCTCCGAGAATGAGACGCTTGGCCCTTATGAAGGCTGGCGCGTCAAAGAGCTGATCGAGCAGGGTCAGGTCGGGCGCCAAACACTGATTGCGCGCGTCGGTGCATCAGAATGGAGCGCGATCAAGGACATTCCCGTGTTCGATACGCTTTTGCGGGCGGAAGGTCCTGGGGCGAGGCAGCCTGTCGCTCGCGCGCCAACGCCGAGAGTCGAAATCGGCGCCCTGCGCTACGCCGGATTTTGGATCCGCGTCGGCGCCTATATCATCGATTACATCATCATCAATGTCGTGGTGGTCGTGGTGAGCGGACTCGTCGGTCTCGCCATAGGTGTGACCGCCGGCTTTATCGCGTCGCGCCAGGGCGAGCAGGCGACGCTCCCGGATTATGTCGGCGGCGTCGGCGCTGTGATCGCCGTGGTGATCATCATCGTCTATTACGTCAAGTTCAACAGCGGTGCCTGGCAGGCGACGCCCGGCAAACGCTTGGTCGGAATTCACATCATCACCGTGACCGGCGAACCCGTCAGCGGTTGGCTCGCCTTCGGGCGCTATTTCGCCTACATGCTTTCAGGTCTGCCGCTTGGCCTCGGCTTCATGTGGGTCGGCTGGAACGAGGAGAAGAAGGGTTTTCACGACATGGTCTGCGGCACGCGCGTCATCTACGGAAAACTCTGACGCTCACTCCACATCCTTCGGCGCGGCGCGCAGCCGGCCGATGTCGAAAGCCTCGATATCCTGCAAGAGTTCGATGAAGGCGGTCACTCCGTAATCGGCGGAGGCCTCGCCTTTTTTGGCGCTCGCGGCCGAGGCATTGCCGAGCGCGCCGGCCTCATTCAAATCCTGAGTCATCCAGCCGAAGCCCGTTGGGCGCCCCGTCCGCAGCCAAGTGAAATCGCTTTCGAGCGCGGCGCCTTCCGATGCGAAATTATCGGCCGCGTCCATGCGCACGAGTTCGGGACGAAAACTCAGCATCAGCGAGGTCTCGATATCGCCGCCATGAATGCCGTGGGCCAGTTCGTCCGGCGCGAAGAGCCCGTCGGGATAGCCGAAGCGGTGCCATGTCGCCATGACGACAAACATATGCAGCCGCGCGCGGAGTTCATGCGCGACCGAGTCGAGCAGCGCGACATTGCCGCCATGCGCATTGAGAAGAACGAGCTTGTCGCAGCCGGCGCGATGAACGCTCTCGCCGATTTCGGTCAAGACGCGCATGAGCGTCGCGGCTGAGAGCGACAGCGTGCCGGGAAAGTCGGTGTGCTCGATCGACGCGCCGACCGCCTGAATGGGGAGAAACAGCGCCGGCAAATCCTTGGGCAGGCGCTCCGCAACGCGCGCGATATAGGCCTGCATCAGAAAATAGTCTACGCCGAGCGGCAAATGCGGCCCATGCTGCTCCACCGCCGCGACAGGCAGGACGGCGATGATGTCGGCGACATCCTCGGCTTTGAAATCCGTCCAGACCATTTCGGCCCAGAAGCGCGTGGGCAGCATGTCGACTTGTCTTTCTGAAGGGTTCTGATTCCTGGGACTGAGCGGTCGATCAGGCTAGCGTATTTTTCGCATACGCGGAAAGCCTGGGATTGGCGCAGCCGCACGCCCGGCTGGCTTTGCCTTTTGCACTTGCCCGGGGCATTCTGGCGAGCCCGTCTTGCCTTGAAATCCCGCCGGCAGAAGAGACCCCGCGCATGGTTTTGGCCCTCATCCGCCGGAGTGGCGTCGCCCTCTTGGGCAGCGTCCTTCTCGTCCTTCGGGCAGCGATTCCCGCCGCGGCGCTCGACCGCGTGACTTTCGCGACCAATTGGCGGGCCGAGGCGGAGCATGGCGGCTTCTATCAGGCGCTCGCCGACGGCACCTATGCCAAATACAGCCTCGACGTTACCATTTTGCAGGGCGGTCCGCAGAGCAACAGCCGCTTGCTTCTTGCCGCCGGCCGCATCGATTTCGACATGGGCGCGAACATGATCCAGGCGTTCAGCGCCGCCGAACAAAATGTGCCGATCGTCGCAGTCGCCGCGCTCTTTCAAAAAGATCCGTTCATTCTGATGTCGCATCCGGGCGAAGGTCTCGATCGCTTTCAGGATCTGCCCAAGGCGTCGACCTATTTCCTCGGCAATGATGCCTTCGTTTCCGTGTTTCAATGGCTCCAGCACTCCTATGGTTTCTGGCCCGACAAGGTGAAGCCTTACACCTTCAACTCCGCGCCTTTTGTCGCCAACGCGACCTCGATCCAGCAGGGCTATGCGACGTCCGAGCCTTTCGCGATCGAGCAGGAGGCCGGATTCAAGCCAAATGTATTTCTCGCCGCCGATTACGGCTATCAGTCCTACTCGACGACGATCGAAACGCGCCGCGATCTGATCACTAAGAATCCCGATCTCGTGCAGCGCTTCGTCAATGCTTCGATCATCGGCTGGTATCATTATCTCTATGGCGACAATTCCGCCGCGAATGCACTTATCAAGAAAGACAATCCCGACATGACCGACGCGCAGCTTGCCTATTCGGTCGCTGCGCTGAAGTCGCATGGCATCGTCGATTCGGGGGACGCCGAAAAGCTCGGCATCGGTGCGATGACGGATCAACGCATGAAAGCTTTCTTCGACCAGATGGTCGCTGCCGGCCTGTTCAAATCGAGCCTCGACTATCGCTCGTCCTATACGACGCAATTCGTCGATCGCGGCGTCGGGCTCGATCTCAGGTCGAAGAAATGAGTGCGCGGCGCAAACGAGGCGATGATGGACGAAGCGCTCATCGCGCTTGATCACGTCGGCAAGCGCTTTCGCAACGGCGTCGAGGCGCTGGCCGATCTCAGCCTCGCGGTACGCGGCGGCGATTTCCTGACGCTGCTTGGCCCGTCCGGCTGCGGCAAATCCACCGCCTTGCGGCTGATGGCCGGGATCGAAAAGCCGACAGCGGGGACAATCATCAGCCATCTTCCGCAGAAGGCCGGCTCGATCGGCTTTGTTTTCCAAGAGCCGACGCTGATGCCCTGGGCGCGGATTGCCGAGAATGTGCGGCTGCCGCTGCGCCTGCAGCATTTTTCCGCGCGCGAGGCCGAGATGCGCTGCGAGGATGCGCTGAGGCTGGTGGGATTGGAAAAATTCCGCGATGCCTACCCGCGCGAACTCTCGGGCGGTATGCGCATGCGGGTGTCGATCGCGCGTGCACTCGTTCTGCGCCCAAAAGTGTTGCTCATGGACGAACCCTTCGCGGCGCTCGATGAAATCACCCGCTTTCGCCTCAACGACGATCTGTTGCGGTTGAAGGCGGAGCTTGGAACGACGATCGTCTTCGTCACCCATTCCGTTTACGAGAGCGTCTATCTCTCGAAACGCATCGCGGTGATGGCGGGGCGGCCAGGGCGCGTGAGCGAGGAGATCGCGGTTGATATGCCGAGGGTCGCCGATCTCAGGGTGAGTGCCGACTATCTCTCGCTCTGCCAGCATGTGTCGGAGGCGCTGGCAAAAGCAGCCGAGACGGGCGCCGAGAGTGCTGAGGCGTCACCATGACGCGCCGCCTCATCTCTCTCATCCCCTCCGTTGCGCTCGTTGCAGCACTTATCTGCGGATGGGAGGTGCTGGTACGGCTTGCGCATATTCCCCCTGTCGTTCTGCCGTCGCCCAGTCTGATCGCCGAAACGCTCGTCAGCGATCGCGGTATCCTCTTGCCGGCGCTTGGCGTCACGCTGGAGTCGACCTTTGCCGCGCTCGCGATCGCAGCCGCGGGCGGCCTCTTTCTGGCGATTCTGTTTTCGCAATGGCGCTGGCTCGAACGCGCGCTCTTGCCGATTGCGGTCACGCTGCAAGTGACGCCGATCATCGCCATCGCGCCGCTCTTGCTGATCTATCTTTCGGCTGAGGCCTCGGTTCTCGTCTGCGCCTTTCTGGCGGCGTTTTTTCCGATCCTCGCCAATGCCGCTTTGGGCCTCGCCTCCGCCGACCGCAACCTAATCGATCTCTTCGGCCTCTATGGCGCCTCGCGTTGGCAGATTCTTTTCGGGCTCAGACTTCCGACGGCACTTCCCTCCATTTTGGTGGGATTGCGGATCGGCGGCGGCTTGGCTCTCATCGGCGCCATTGCGGGCGAACTTGCTGCCGGCGCCTCGGGCAGCCAAACGGGTCTTGCCTTTCGAATTTTGGAAGCGGGCTATCGCCTCAAAGTGCCGCGCATGTTCGCCGGCCTGGCGCTCATTTCTTTCGCCGGGATCGCGATTTATCTGCTGCTTTCGGTCCTCTCCCAGCTTCTGCTGCGACGCTGGCACGAGAGCGCGCTCGACGAGGCGAATTGAGCCCATCAAAAAGCGCCGGTCGCGTTGAGAGATTAGGAACCTAATTCGGCTAGACCAAACGCAAGTGTGGGAGTGCCACAGGGGTTTGGAGATGACCGAACATCAGTCGAAGCGCGCTATTTGGCTCGGCCTTGCGGCCGCGCTGACCGCGGGAGCGTTCTCGTTTTCCGCTGTGCAAGCGAGCGCCGCGCAGGCGGTCAAGGGCTTTGAGCCGGTGCCCGTCCAAGGGGTCGGCGTGCCCGGGTTCCAGCCGGTCGAAGGCACGTCGTCTTCGCCGCGCGCCGACGCGGGGCCAAGTGACAAGAGCGGCGCGAAGGCCCTTGAGCAGCAGGCCGATGGCACCTGGCAAAAACGGTCCTAAAATGCATCGCGGCCCCGGACTGAACGAGAATCGTTCGGTCGGAGCCGCGGCGTTGGGGAAGGTTTTTCGGGCTTGAGCTTTTAGTGGACGCTCACGGGCGTCAGCTCATTGGCGAAGGCATTGGCAAGAGCCGCGTCCTTCGTCTCCGTCACGACGATCGGGGTGCCGTCGGCGGCATGCAAGGCAAAGAGCTGCAAGCCCGGCTCAACCGGCGGGGCCTGGGGGAACAGGCGCGAGACATCTTCTGACCGGATGGCGCGCAGATAGACGAGGGTTCCGCCCCCTAAATGCGCGAACTGTTCATCGCTGAACGGCGGTGATGTCGTGGTCTTCGTTTCACTCAACATTTTATTCTCCTTCGCGGTCCATTAGGCCCCGCTTTTCTCGGCGCACCTTTAGTCGCGCACTGAAATATCGATCTTTTTCACCACTCTCTCGGGCTCCGGCCGGACCAAATCGACCGAAAGCAGACCGTTTTGCAGATCGGCTCCCGCCACCTGCATCCCCTCCGCGAGAAGAAACACGCGCTGAAACTGGCGTGCCGCGATCCCGCGGTGAAGATATTGGCGGTCCTTGTCCTCCTGCTGCCGGCCGCGGATGACGAGCTGTCCTTCCTCGACCGTGACCTGAAGCTGGTCGGACAGAAACCCTGCGACCGCCAGCGTGATCCGGAGCCGTTCGGCTTGGCCGTCGGTTTTGGCAATCCGCTCGATATTATAAGGCGGATAGCCATCCGACGTCGTCCGCGTGACCCGCTCAATGGCCCGCTCGATCTCATCGAAACCGAGCAGAAACGGCGAATGGGTTGGAGTCACCCGTGACATAAGCGAAGCCCCTGGCACCCAGCTTCCTTCAGGTCTTTCGCCAAAAAGCCCTCTTGAGGCGCTTTCTGGTGAGCCGAAGCTTCGGCCGACCACCGTTCGAATATGGAGATTCCGTGGTGGCGTTCAAGACGGGCAGCCGGCGCGGCCCAACGCTGGACAATTTCGCGCGATTCCCCTATAGACCAGCCTTCGAGCGGGTGCCCAAGGGCGCCCTTTTTCGTCCTGACAACCTGTCCGACGCCGCCAAGCGGCGATCTGGACCAGACAAGGAATGCTGCGTGCAAGTTCTGGTTCGCGACAACAACATCGACCAAGCCTTGAAGGCGCTGAAGAAGAAGATGCAGCGCGAAGGCATTTTCCGCGAAATGAAGCTGCGCGGACATTATGAGAAGCCCTCCGAAAAGCGCGCCCGCGAGAAGGCCGAGGCCGTCCGCCGCGCCCGCAAGCTTGCCCGCAAGAAGCTGCAGCGCGAGGGCCTGCTGCCGATGAAGCCGAAGCCGGTCATGGGCGCGCGCTGAGCCGACCCGCTCGATCGATTAGCTCGATTCTGGGGCCAAGCTCCTCAAGCCAAGGTCAGAGAACTGCGGCTTCTTGGCACCGCTTTCTTTCCTTATCGTTTGCCGGGCGCCGCCGCGGGCGCGCGGTCGCAATCTTGCCGGATTGTCGAGGCCTAAAACTTTTTCCGGCGAGCGTTCTGTCTCAGCTCTCTGCTCGATCCCGTGCTTGCCGCACGGGGCGCAGGGTCCGCCCAAACAGATCCGCACCGCCAAATCTGGCGAGGGGGCCGCTGTTCACCAGCGGGAAAGGCCTTTTCCACTAAGCTTGAGAGTGTCCATTGAACCCTCCGAGCGGAGCCTGGTTGCGATAGTGAGCGCCTTCAGCCCATCTCACTCCGGTTTTGCCTTGGCCATTTTTCTCGGCGCGCTGGCCCTTGCCGGCTGCGAGAGCATGCCCGGAATGGGGACGCCCGGCGCGGGCGTCGCGGAAATCGCGACCGAAACGCCCGAAGAGGCCTCCGCCAATATCGATTCGCTCACCCAGGTCATTCAACAGAACCCAAGCGCCGAAGCCTATAATACGCGCGGCGTCGCCTATGCGCGGCTCGGCAAATTCCAGGAAGCGATCGCGGATTTCAGCGAGGCGATCAAGCTCAACCCGAACGACGCGCCGGCGCTCACCAATCGCGCGCTCGCCTATCGCCAGGTCAATCAGGACGATGCGGCGCTCGCCGATTTCAATCAGGCGATCGCCGCCAATCCCAATCATGCGCCCGCCTATCTCGGCCGCGCCAATCTTCTGCGCCAGCAAGGCAAACTGCAGGACGCGCGCAACGATCTCGATCAGGCGATCCGCCTCAATCCGGAGAATGCCCAGGCCTTTCATGCTCGCGGCCTGCTCGATCAGCGCGAAGGCAATCAGCAGCAGGCGATCACCGATTTTTCGAATGCGATCGACCGCGATCCCTTCGTCGGCGCGCCTTATGAAGCGCGCGGCCAGAGCTACATCGCCGTCGGCTTGCCGCAGAAAGCGATCCTCGACTTCAACGCCGCGCTCAATGTGAACAATCGAAACGCCGACGCCTGGGCCGGTCTCGGCCTTGCCTACGAGAAGACAGGCGATCGCGAGAAAGCAGTCGAGAATTACAAACACGCGCTGGCGTTCGATTCCAACAACCAGCTGGCCAAGGAAGGCATTGCGCGGATCGGGCGGGTGTAAGGCTTACCCCATCGCCTTCAAAATGCTCTCGACCACTTTCTTGGCGTCGCCGAAGAGCATCATCGTATTGTCCCTGAAGAACAGCTCGTTCTCGACGCCGGCATAGCCCGAGCCCATGCCGCGCTTGATGAAGAGCACCGTCTTCGCCTTTTCGACATCGAGGATCGGCATGCCGTAGATGGGCGAGGTCTTGTCCGTCTTCGCCGCCGGATTGGTCACATCGTTGGCGCCGATGACGAAGGCGACATCGGCCTGCGCGAATTCCGAATTGATATCCTCAAGCTCGAAGACTTCGTCATAGGGCACGTTGGCTTCCGCGAGCAGCACATTCATGTGGCCGGGCATGCGGCCCGCGACCGGATGAATCGCATATTTGACGTCGACGCCGTGCTTCTTCAGCGCATCCGCCATTTCGCGCAGCGCATGCTGGGCCTGCGCCACCGCCATGCCGTAGCCCGGCACGATGATGACCTTCTCCGCATTCTCCATGATGAAAGCGGCGTCCTCCGCTGAACCTTGCTTGACCGGCCGCGTCTCGACCTTGCCGTGCGCCGCCGCGACCTCGCCGCCGAAGCCGCCGAGAATGACGGAAATGAAGGAGCGGTTCATCCCCTTGCACATGATGTAGGAAAGAATCGCGCCTGACGAGCCGACCAGCGCGCCGGTGATGATGAGCGCGAGATTGCCGAGCGTGAAGCCGATGCCTGCCGCCGCCCAACCCGAATAGGAATTGAGCATGGAGACGACGACCGGCATGTCGGCGCCACCGATCGGAATTATAATGAGCACGCCGAGCGCGAAGGAAATCCCCGCGATGATCCAAAAGAGAATGGGGCTCTGCACGACGACGAAGACGATGATGAGGAGGACGAGAAAGCCGGCGAGAGTGGCATTCACCACATGGCGTTGTGGCAGAAGGATCGGCGCGCCGGACATGCGTCCGTCGAGCTTCAGAAAGGCAATGATCGAGCCGGTGAAGGTTACGGCGCCGATGGCGACGCCAATCGACATTTCGACGAGGCTCTGGCCGTGGATGGCGCCCGGCTCGCCGATGCCGAAAGCGGCGGGCGCATAAAGCGCGCCGGCAGCGACGAAAACGGCGGCAAGACCGACAAGCGCATGGAAGGAGGCGACGAGCTGCGGCATCGCCGTCATCTGCACGGTGCGTGCGCGCCAGGCGCCGATACCGCCGCCGATCGCGAGACCGAGAGCGACAAGACCCCAAGCGCTCAAATTCGCCGGGCGCTGATAGGCAAGCGTCGTCAGAATCGCGATCGTCATGCCGATCATGCCGAAGCGATTGCCGCTCTGCGACGTCGCGGGCGAGGAGAGGCCGCGCAGCGCGAGAATGAAGAGAATGCCGGCGACGAGATAGAGCAGAGCCGCGATATTGGCGTCCATCGGGTCAGCCCTTCTTCTTGTACATGGCGAGCATGCGCGCGGTGACGAGGAAACCGCCGAAGATGTTGACGGAAGCAAGGATCAGGGCGATGAAGCCAAAGACCCGGGCGAGGAAGGAACCGTGATCGTTCGCTGTCACATTGACGCCGACGGAGAGCAGCGCGCCGACCACGATCACGGATGAAATCGCATTCGTCACCGACATCAGCGGCGTATGCAGCGCCGGCGTCACCGACCAGACGACGTAATAGCCGACGAAAACCGCCAGCGCGAAAATCGCGAGGCGAAAGACGAAGGGATCGATCGCCCCGCCGGTTGCGATGTGCGCGGCACCGCTCAATCCGTTCGCGAGCTGGTCGGCATAGGCCTGCGCGGCGTCAGCGGCTTGGCGTGCCGCCTCGGCCGCCGCATTGGCCTTGTCGAGAAGGTCTTGCGGGGTCACGTCCGTCATTTCTCTCCCCTTTGAATTTTAATGCGGGCCTTTTAGGCGGCGGCTTGGAAATTTGGATGGGCGAGCTGGCCGTCCTTGGTCAGCAGTGTGGCTTTGACGATCTCGTCGTCCCAATTGACCGCGAGCGTCTTATTCGCCTTGTCGATCATGGTTTCGACGAATGCGAAGAGATTGCGCGCATAAAGTGAGGATGCCGTCGCCGCGAGACGGCCGGCGACATTGGTAAAGCCGACGATCTTCACGCCATTGTCGGTGATAAAAATTTCGTTCGCGCGTGCCAGCGCGGAATTGCCGCCGCGCTCGACCGCGAGATCGACGATCACCGAGCCGGGGCGCATGGTGGCGATCATATCCTGCGTAACCAGAATCGGCGCTTTGCGGCCCGGAATGAGCGCCGTGGTGATGACGATATCCTGTTTGGCGATGTGTGAGGCCGTCAGCGCCTTCTGCTTTGCCTGATAGGCGGCCGACATTTCCTTGGCATAGCCGCCGGCCGTCTCCGCCTGTTTGAATTCATCATCTTCGACCGCGATGAATTTCGCGCCGAGCGACAGAACCTGCTCTTTGGTAGCAGGGCGAACGTCCGTCGCGGTGACGAGCGCGCCGAGGCGCCGCGCGGTGGCGATGGCCTGAAGACCGGCGACACCGACACCCATGATGAAGACTTTGGCTGCCGGCACTGTGCCCGCTGCCGTCATCATCATCGGAAAGGCGCGGCCGAATTCCGCCGCCGCGTCAATAACGGCGCGATAGCCTGCAAGATTGGCCTGGCTCGAGAGCACGTCCATCACCTGCGCGCGGGTGATGCGCGGCATCAGTTCCATCGCGAAAAGGCTGACGCCGGTTTGCGCGATGTCCTGCAAGGCCGCCGTCTCGCCATAAGGATCGGCGATCGCAAGCACCAGCGCACCGCGCTTGGCGGCAGAAAGATCAGACGGCGTGGGCCGGCGCACGCGCAGAATAATATCGGCATTTGTGATTGTCGCGGCTTCATCCGGCGCGATGGTGGCGCCGGCCGCCTCATAATCCGCATCCGGAATGCCGGATTTCAGTCCGGCGCTCGATTGCACGACGACCTCGGCGCCGAGGGCGATGAATTTTTTGACGGTCTCGGGGGTGGCAGCGACGCGCGCTTCACCGGAATCCGTCTCGGCCGGCACGGCGATACGCATGAACCACCTCCCTAAATTTATTGACGCGGTAACAGTCTGAGCTGTTCTTTTTGTACGCAGTCTTTAAAGCAGGCGCGAAACACGTCTGCCGCGCGACCAGAGCCGTCCGCGCGCAGCACATCGGCTCCGACCTATCTGTGCGCGTTGACGCGCATCTTATGAGGAAAGGCCGTTCGGCTTTTCCGATCAGCTCACTCCGGAGCCAAAAGTCAAAGCGTCAGGACGGCAAGGAGAATGATGAGGCCTATGACGGTCAAGGTTCCGTATTTCACGAAGGTCAGGAACATACGATAGGTTTTGTCGTGTTCCGCGTAGTCCATGTCCGGGTGCCCCTCAGCGGCGGCAGCAGCATGATGTTCGGCCATCGTCCCTCCAGTTCCGGCTGCCGCTTATGCTCCTGAATGCAGCCAACTTTGTCGTCAAACCGCGATCATCGCCCGCCGTCAAGTGGGACGTGGCCGGCAGGTCCGAAATTTTGACTGGCAACGGGTGAATGCGCTCTAGGCGGCCAAGGCGAGGCCATTTTTGGCGAGCGCCGCACCCTGGCGGGCGGCCAAGTCCGGCGCGCTGAAATCCGCGATCGCGGCGTTGAAAAGGCGGTAGAAATTGAGCCTGGCGCCGAGCTGAAGGAAGGCCCCGCCGAGGCCGATGGCGGCCCGATCCATAAAGACGAATTCACGCGGCACCGTGATCGGCCCATGCGCCTTCAGCGCGCTATGCACGGCAAAGGCCTCGCGGCGCCCATAATGTCCGGGAGAAATCCCATCGGCGATCGTCCTGACCCGATCGTCGAGCAAAGGCCCATAGATGAACCGCGCCCAAATATTGAGCGCTTCGATGGCGCCCCTGGCCAGACCGCGAAAACCCCAGCTTTCATAGGCGTGAACGATCCGCGCGGCATCGTTCTGGCGCAAGCCTTCATAAAGATCGACGACACCGGCGACAAAGCGCGGCGGGAAAATGCGGATGCAGCCGAAATCGAAGAGATTGATACCCTCCGCGCCTGTCTCGCCGAAGACCGTGTAATTGCCGAGATGCGGATCGCCGTGGATGACGCCGTAATGCGCAAAGGGCATCCACCAGGCTTTGAAGAGCGCCGTACCGATGAGATTGCGGTCGGCTTCGTCCGCCGCAATCCAATGACGCAAGGGTTTGCCTTCCAGCCATTGCATGGTGAGGAGGCGCGCGGTCGAGAGTTCATCGTCGATCGCTGGCACGCGGATATCGGCGTAGGGGCTCAGAATTTCGCGATAGAGTTTCGTGTGGCGCGCTTCGCGGCGATAGTCGAGTTCTTCGCGCAAACGCGCGGCGATTTCTTTCGCGATTTCGCGCGTGTCGATCGCCGGCTGCAAACGCCGATGTAGCCCGAGAATAATATCGAGCTGCTGCAGATCGGCCTCGACCGCGGAGGCCATGTCGGGATATTGTAGCTTGCAGGCGAGCGCTTCGCCCGTCTTGCTTTGCGCTTTATGCACTTGGCCAAGGGAAGCGGCGGCGACAGGCGCGAGATCGAAGGCGGCGAATTTCTCCTGCCAGTGCGGCCCGAGTTCCGCCTGCATGCGCCTTCTGACGAAGGCCGCTCCCATTGGCGGGGCGTGGGCCTGCAATTTCGCGAGACTTTCCGCATATTCGGGCGGCAGCGCTTCGGGAATGGTCGCGAGCATTTGCGCGACCTTCATCAGCGGGCCCTTCAGCTGGCCGAGCGCTTGGGCGAGCGCCGCCGCGCTTTGCGAATCGTCGTGAGCTCCGCCGAAGAGCCGCGCGCCGGCAATGCGCGCCGCGGCGCCGCCGACATGCGCGCCAATCCGCAAATGCCGCGCAGCGCGGGCCGAAAGCCGGTCGTCTTCATTCATGGGAGTCAAAAGCATTCAAAGCAGATGTGAGGCAACCGCAAACTCACGCGCATGATATAAGGTGATTATAGGCCGGCGCCAGCTTTTGCAGATGAAAAGAAAGTGGCACACTATGAGAGGTGGCAACGCTCGATTTTATTCAAGGCACTTTTTCAAGTCTTTTGAAGACAATGATTTTGGAGATGACAATGAGACTTTTATATTCAGGGCTCGGAGCGCTCGCGCTTGCGGTGGGATTATCCTCATTCGCCCACGCCGAATGCCATTTCTCGCCCTACGCCTTTTTCCCCGATCGCAACGACACCGTGAACATTTCCGTCGTGACGGATCCGCATTCGTTTTGCGCCATGGCCTTCAAGGAAGGGCCGGGCTACCATTTCACTGGCGCCTCATTCGGCAAAGCACCGCCGCATGGCGTCCTCGCCAAGACCGGGCCGACCGCGTTTCTCTATGTGCCCTTCAAGGACTACCACGGCCCCGACATCTACTCGATCAAGATGTGCGCGGATGTCGGCGTGAAACACGGCTGCTCGACGCTGATCTATCACGTCGATGTACAGTGAACCTTAGGGCCGCAACGGCGCGGGCAGCGGCGCCGGCATCGCTTCGTCTTCCGTCTCTTTGTTTTGCTTATGATGGCCGAAACAGCCGCGGTGCCGGATCACGCCCCAGATGATCGGATTCCATCGCCACCAGACCTTTTCGGCCTCGCGATGCAGCAGGCCGTCGATGACTTCGGGAACGTCGCCGAACACTTCCGGCATGACCCGCGAGATCTCGCGATCGCTTAGCACGGAGAATTTCGAATGGCCGCCCATCATCGGTGATTTGATCGCATAGACGACTTTGCGGATTCGCGTCTCGCGGATGGGAAATGAGCACATTGGGCAGGGCTCAACTGTCGAATAGATCGTGCAGCCGCTGAGATTCTTTCGGCCCAAGACCTTTTGCGCCTCTGAGATCGCGACGATCTCGGCGTGGCGCGTGACGTCGGCGTCGCGGGCAACCCGATTGACCGCCTCGACGATGACCTCATCGTGCCTGCAGATGAGGGCCGCAAAAGGAAATTCACCGAGCTTGCGGGCTGATTTCGAAAGCTCGATACATCGCGCCATCATCTTCAGGTCGATGGCTTTGTGCGTTTGCTGATCCATGGCGAAGCCCCCCCAGGTCGCTCATTGGCGTCGCGAGCTTCTACCTTGACCGAAGTCGGCGTGGGACTTCAACTGAATCCTGGCGCTCGGGCGAAATCTTGCACCGTCCACAAGAATTGCCGGCCAGTTCGCGCTCTAATTCCCTTCCAGCGCCTCCAACTCGCCGATCAGCCCCTCGATCATGGTGAGGCCGATCTGCCAGAAGCCGGGATCGCGGGCATCGAGGCCGAAGGGCGCGAGCAGTTCCGAATGATGTTTGGTGCCGCCGGCGGAAAGCATGGTGAGATAGCGCTCGGCAAATCCCTCCTGCGCCTTTTGATAAACGCCATAGAGAGAATTCACGAGGCAATCGCCGAACGCATAGGCGTAAACATAGAAGGGCGAATGGATGAAATGCGGAATATAGGCCCAATACGTTTCATAGCTTGGGCCGAGGCGGATCGAGGGGCCGAGACTTTCCGCCTGCACGCTCATCCAGAGTTCGTCGATCGTGTCGAGCGTCAATTCGCCCTTGCGTCGCTCCATGTGGACTTTGCGCTCGAAGGTATAGAAGGCGATCTGGCGCACGACCGTGTTGATCATGTCTTCGACTTTGGCGGCGAGCATCGCGCGTCGCTCCACAATGGTCTTTGTCTTGGCGAGTAGCGTACGGAAGGTCAGCATCTCGCCGAAGACGGAGGCGGTCTCGGCCAGCGTCAAAGGCGTCGGGGCCATCAGCGCGCCGTTCGGCCCCGCAAGCACCTGGTGCACGCCATGGCCGAGTTCATGCGCGAGAGTCATCACATCGCGCGGCTTGCCCTGATAATTGAGCAGAACGTAAGGATGCGCGGAGGGCACGGTCGGATGGGCGAAGGCGCCCGGCGCCTTGCCGGGGCGCACTGGCGCATCGATCCATTTCTCGTCGAAGAAGCGTTTGGCGATCTGCGCCATGCGCGGCGAAAAAGCGCCATAGGCATCGAGCACGGTATCTCTGGCTTCGTCCCAGGCGATATCGCGCGTCTCGACATTGGGCAGCGGCGCATTGCGGTCCCAATAATCGAGCGCATCCTTGCCGAACCATTTGGCTTTCAATTTGTAATAGCGATGCGAGAGCCGCGGATAGGCGTCATGCACGGCGGCAACGAGCGCATCGACGACTTCGCGCTCGACTCGATTGGAGAGATGGCGCGAATCCGCGACATCCTTGAATCCGCGCCAGCGGTCCGAAATCTCCTTGTCCTTGGCAAGCACATTGGTGACATGGCCGAAAAGGCGGGCGTTTGCCTTCAAGGTCACGCCGATCGCCTCAGCCGCTGATTTGCGAACCTCTTGCTTTGGGCTCTGCATGAGATTGAGCGTCGGCTCGATCGCCAGCTCTTCGCCCTCGACATCGAAGCGCAGTGCCGCGATCGTCTCGTCGAACAAACGGTTCCAGGCGCTTCCGCCGGATACCCATTTCTCGTGAAAGAGACGTTCGATATCGTCTTCGAGCTGATAGGGCTTTTCTTTGCGAATGTCGTCGAGCCATGGCTTGTAATGAGCAAGCGTGCCCTTCGACAATTTCTCGACTGTCGCATCGTCGAGACGATTAAGTTCGAGCTGGAAGAAAAGCAACTCGGTCGAGGCGGAATTGATTTTCTCCTGCGTGTCGCCGAAAAATTTGGCGAGCACTGGATCGCTGGTGTTCCCGTAATAGAGAAGGCCGGCATAAGACATGATGCGGCCCATCAGATCGTCGAGCGCCTCATAGCACTTGACCGCTTCCGCCACGCCTTTTCCACCGTCTGCTTCCGCAAGTGCCGCCAATTTGCCCTTGTAAGTCTCGGCGAAGCGCTTGCACTCGGCCTCTGCGCGCGCGAGATCGGCCGTCAAGCGCTGCGAATCCATCGAGGGATAAAGATCGGCGAGATTCCATTCCGGCAAAACGCCAAGCGCGGAAGATTTGTCGCTTGATGTGGCAGCTTGCGGCACGCGCAGGCGAGTATCGGGGAAACCGAAAGGGCGAACAAGCGACATGGATGGGATCCGGCCTGAGCCGCGGGAAGCGCTCATCTTTATATCGGATCGGCCGGCCACGGATCAATTGCGCCGGCACAGCTTTCTTGGCTTAAAAATGCGCGGCGCCGCGCCTCAGCTTCGGCCATCCGAGCTTCCGCCCAACCGCGGCGTTTCGCCCGCTGGGCGCCAAATTCGGCACAACTTCATGGACTTCCGCGCGCCGGATTAACACGGCATTTACTCTGATCGGCCAGCATGCGTCGTGTGGCCTGCTCTTGCGCGCGGTGCATCGCTCCCGAATCGCGCCAGGCCTGCCTTGGGGCATCCTGCCCGACCAGAAAGAGGCCCATGTCCTGTCTCGTCCTGATCGTCGATGACGACCCGGTTCAACGCCGTCTGTTGGAAGCTCTGGTTCGCCGCTTCGGCTATGAAACGGAAACGGCTGAAAGCGGAGAAGCGGCGCTCGCCCGGACCGATCCGGCGGCGGGCAGGCCTGTCGATCTCCTCATCCTCGATCTCGTCATGCCCGATCTCGATGGCATGGCCGTTCTGTCGAAATTGCGCGAGCTGAACCGGCAGATTCCGACGGTCGTGCAGACCGCGCACGGCTCGATCGAGGCCGTCATTTCGGCGATGCGCGCCGGGGCCTACGACTTCGTCGTCAAGCCCGTCGGCGCCGAACGGCTGCAAATCTCCATCAAGAATGCTTTGCGCGTCGATGCGCTCGAAGACGAAGTGCGCCGCCTCAATCGCCAAGCCTCGGGCACTTTGTCCTTCCGCGATCTCGCGAGCCGCAGCGCCGAGATGGAGCGGGTGATCAAATTGGGCGAACGCGCCGCGAAATCGACCATCCCCGTCCTGCTCGAAGGCGAATCGGGCGTCGGCAAAGAGGTGATCGCGCGCGCGATCCAAGGCGCATCGGACCGGCGCGGCCGGCCTTTCGTCGCCGTCAATTGCGGCGCGCTTCCAGAGAACCTCATCGAATCCATTCTCTTCGGCCATGAGAAGGGCGCCTTCACCGGTGCGAATGAAAAACATCTCGGCAAATTCGTCGAGGCGCATGGCGGCACTTTGTTCCTGGATGAAGTCGGCGAACTGCCGCCCGACGCGCAAGTGAAGCTCTTGCGTGCGTTGCAGGAAGGCGAAGTCGATCCGGTCGGCGGCAAACGCCCGGTCAAAGTCGATATTCGCCTGATCTCCGCGACCAATCAGAATCTGATCGAACTCGTAAAGAGCGGCGCGTTCCGCGAAGATCTCTATTACCGGCTCAATGTTTTCCCGATCACCATTCCGCCGCTGCGGACGCGGCGCAGTGACATCGTCGATCTTGCCCGCCGCTTTGCCGCGCGTTTCGCGGCGGAGGAAGGTAAGCGTCTGCGCGGGATCAGTTCCGAAGCGCTGGCGCTCATTGAGAGCTATCAATGGCCCGGCAATGTCCGGCAGTTGGAAAATGTCATTTTCCGTGCCGTCGTTCTCGCCGATGGCGACGAACTCACGATTACGGAATTTCCGCAGATCGCGGCGCAAGTGGACGGATTCGATGTTCGCATTCCCGCGGCGCCGAGCGCGACAGCGCGCGAAATGAAGCCGGAGCGCGAGATCATCCGTGTCGAGGTTCACGATCCCAATGTTCTCCGGCTTCTCGATGAGTCCGGTAATCTGCGCCGGTTCGAGCAATTGGAAGCCGAAACCTTGCGCTTCGCGCTCGGCTATTATCGCGGGCAGATGTCCGCCGTTGCCCGCAAATTGGGGATCGGCCGCTCGACTCTCTACCGCAAACTCAAAGAATATGGCCTACAGCATGGCGAGGGTGAGTCGGCCTCGGGCAAAGAGGGTGACGACTCCCAAAATGATGCCGCCGCATGAACCTGTGGCGCGGGAGACACGACATAAAAAGATAGCGGGGATTTGACCCCGCGCCGTCGCTTCCAGAGTTGCATTTAGGCTAAGGCACAGTTCTGATGATAGGGTCTTGCGGTTCGGCTTTTTGGCCGAAACGCCGGTCGCATCGTCGCGCGTGTCGAAACGGTCATTTGATGCGGCTTAGGAGCCGGCTTCGCGCGGAATTGCGGCGCGGCCCGGCAACCAGCGACGCACATTCGAGGGTGCAGCATGCGAGCGCACAAGGCGTGTCCATCTTCAGCCGATTGGGCGGTTTCGCTCGGCATCGCCTTGGTTTCGACGGCGCTCTCTTGTGCGTTGACATCGCCGCTCGCCGCCGCGCCACAATTCTCGGCGACGGGCGCGCCGGCGCCGGCTTCGGCTTTTCTTCACGCAATGCCGTCATCCACCGGTGCGCTTTCCCCGAAGGACGGGGGTGTGCATGCCCGCACGGCCTTCACTGGTGCCAAAAATAATTCCGTCGCTGCACTTCCTTCGACTGTCGCATCGATTGCAGCGCAAAATCACGCCTCCGCTGCGCGGCCGGCGTCTTTCTCTGCGGTTCCAGCAACGACCGCGAGCCTGCAGCCGGCTCAGCCGTCTCTCTCCGCGTCTTTGGGAACGCAAGACAACCAAAATTCGCTCTCTCATGCCGCGCCGACGAGCGCCCCGGCGCCGGGATCGAGCACCGTTGTGCCACCTAAGCCCCCGGGCACCGGAGCATCTGGAAATACGCCCAATCCGATACCCACGCCCGGACCCGCGCCGACTTTTGCGCATCGGCTGCACAGCGCGCTCGATGCCTTAGTCGCGGATGCCAAGGGTCCCGACGCGGCGGAACAGAAAGACATTCGCACCTCGATCGCCGGTTATTATTCGGACCACGGTTATGCGCCGCTGTGGCTGACGGACGGCAAGCCGAATGAGGCGGCGAAGGCCGTGATGGATCGTCTGGCGCACGCCAACGATGATGGGCTTTCGGTCGATGATCTGCCGGCGCCTGACTTCGCCAACGCCACCGACGATGAGAAGCTTGCGCAAGCCGAAATCAATCTCAGTATGCAGGTCGTGGCCTATGGCCGCGAGGCATCGGGGAGTCGCGTCGATCCGCATCGCCTCGCGGCCCTGATCTACGCAGCGCCCGACATCCTGGAACCGGAACACATCCTCGGCGCTCTCGCGCATGCCGGCGCCGACGCCGGAAAATTCCTGCAGGGATTCAATCCGCCGCAGCCTGGCTATCTGGCGCTGCGCGAGAAGCTGGCGGAACTCCGCCTTGATGCAAAGCCGGTCGCAGCGCAGCCGATCCCGCCTGGGCCGACATTGAAGGTCGGCATGAGCGATCCGCGCGTACCGCTCATCCGCGTGCGCTTTGGCCTCGATCCCGATTCGACGACCGCCGATACCGAATTGCTCTACGACAAACGCGTCGCCGACGCGGTGAAGCAATTTCAGAAAATGGCGGGCTTGCCGGCCTCAGGCGTGCTGACGGCGCGCACCGTTGCCGCGCTCGCGGGCGAGCCGCCGGCGCGGGTCGAGGATGTTTTGCTTGCGAACATGGAAATGTGGCGCTGGCTGCCGCGCGATCTCGGCAAGGATCGCATCGAAGTCAACGTTCCCGATTTCACCGTTGCGGTTTTCCGCGACGATCAATTCGTCACGCGGCACAAGGTGATTGTCGGCAAGCCGACGACGCCGACGCCACTGTTCTCCAATGCGATGAAGTTCATCATCGTCAATCCCGATTGGAACGTGCCGCCCTCGATCATACGCAAGGAATTTATGCCGCATCTGGCGCAAGACCCGGACTATCTGAGCCGCATGGGTTTTGAAGTCTTCAGCGTCCACGGCCATCTCGTCATCCGTCAGCCGCCGGGCGACCGCAATGCGCTTGGCCGCATCAAATTCATGTTCCCGAATCCCTATTCGGTCTATCTCCACGACACGCCGACGCGCGGCCTCTTTGCCGCGTCGAAGCGCGCCTTCAGCCATGGCTGCGTGCGTGTCGAGAATCCGTTTGCTCTCGCCGAGACCGTTCTCGGCCCCGACAGCGGCTGGTCGGAAGAGAAGGTGAAGCGCCTCGTTGGCGGCGGCGAGCGTTACATCTACCTGCCGGAGCCGCTGCCGATCCATATCGAATATTTCACCGCCTTCGTGGATGACGACGGCCATTTGCAGATGCGCGACGATGTTTATGGCTATACGCGCAAGGTGGATGTCGCATTGGGCCTCGCGAAGCCCGGCTCAGAACGCCAAAAGCCCGTAGTGGTCGAGGAGCAGGTTGACGATCCTCGTTGATAGGTCTCCCGGCGCTTAGCACCGCACGTAAAGCAAAGGTGATGTTTTAGACCAAAGTCGCCATGCCCGGCGTTTCGTCCGCCGCGAACAGAATATGGCTTTGCGGCATAGCCCATAAAAAGACGATCCCGAACAGAAGGCCCAACACCACGGCGCGGATGATTTGCGCGGGCTTGGCGACGGCCGAGCGGCGCAGTGGCGGCCGCGGCTGCGCCATGCGCAGGGGCTGGATCAATTTTTCATTGTGAATCAAGGCCATGGTGGTGACTCCGGCTCGCTGCCCGTCTCCAGGCTTGGCGCGCCCTTTTCGCCCCCACAGAAAATTAACCCTGATTGGTTAGCACTTGTTTACCTTGAGCGCCCCGAGTTTCGAAGCCCGCTCGGACGCGGCTTTGCGATCCTAGGGTGCTGAATATTTTATTCGCCCCGGGCCTGTGATCGAACCGCAGAGGCCCGGAGTTGCATCTATTTTGCTTGGTCAGATTAAGGCAGTATTTGGAGTAGGAATGCCGCACATGACGCGGACTTTCGATGAGATGACCAATTCGGATGGGGCCGTCCGGGCCATTTATGGCAAGGTGGCGCAATGGCTCGCTCATTGTCCGGCGGAGCTGCTGGCGTCCCGGCGCGCCCAGGCCGAACTCATGTTTCGCAAGATCGGCATTACCTTTGCCGTCTATGGCGACAAGGACGCGGCCGAACGCCTGATCCCCTTCGACATCGTCCCCCGCATGCTCGGGCGAACGGAATGGACGCGGCTCGAGGCGGGCCTCATCCAGCGCGTGAAAGCGCTGAACCTGTTTCTGGCCGATGTCTATGGCAAGCAGGAAATCCTCAAATGTGGCCTCGTGCCCGAGGACCTCATTCTCAACAATCCCTGCTTCCAGAAGGAAATGCTGGGCCGGAAAATCCCGCATAATATCTACGTTCATATCGCCGGCATCGATGTGGTGCGCATCGACGAAGACGACTTCTACGTGCTCGAGGACAATCTCCGCACGCCGTCCGGTGTCTCCTATATGCTGGAGAACCGCGAAGTGATGATGCGGCTGATGCCGGACCTTTTCGCCGAGCATCGTGTGGCGCCAGTCGAAAATTATCCCGATGCTCTTCTCGCGACGTTGAGATCCGTCTGCCCCGAGGCGGCGGCGAATGAGCCGACGATCGTGCTCTTGACGCCCGGCCAATATAATTCCGCCTATTACGAACATTCGTTTCTCGCCGATAAGCTCGGCGTCGAACTCGTCGAAGGCCGCGATCTCCTGGTGCGCGACAATATCGTCTACATGCGCACGACCGAGGGCCCAAAGCGCGTCGATGTCATCTACAGGCGCATTGACGACGCCTATCTCGATCCGCACGCCTTCCGCAGCGATTCCGTGCTCGGCGTTCCGGGTCTCTTCGACGCTTATCTTGCCGGCAATGTCACTCTGGCCAATGCGGTCGGAACCGGCATCGCCGACGACAAGGCGATCTACAGTCACGTGCCCGACATCATCGAGTTCTATCTTAACGAAAAGCCGCTGCTCAAGAACGTCCCCACATGGCGCTGCAGGGAGCCCGCGGCGCTCAACTATGTCCTCGAACATTTGTCCGAACTCGTCGTCAAAGAGGTCAACGGCTCGGGCGGCTATGGCATGCTCATCGGTCCGCATGCGACGCGCGAGCAGCTTGCGCTCTTCGCGAGCAAGCTCAAACGCCAGCCCGACAATTTCATCGCGCAACCGACATTGTCGCTGTCCACGTGCCCGACGTCTTTTGCCAGCGGGATTGCGCCGCGCCACGTCGATCTGCGACCCTTCGTCTTGTCGGGCACCAACGGCGTTCGCGTCGTGCCCGGCGGCTTGACGCGGGTCGCGCTCGAAGCGGGCTCGCTCGTCGTCAATTCGAGTCAGGGCGGCGGTACGAAGGACACATGGATCGTCGAGGATCAGGGGGTCGATGCCATGACGCTTGGCGTCAAATATCTTACGCCGGTCGCGAGTGCCATGAGTCAGAGTCAGAACCAATAATATAAGGCGCGGGACAGGCGGAGTTTGCACCTGTCTATGAGACTTGGGACATGTTTGGCGGGCAACGGACCGCTTGAACATGTGTGAGCGGAAGGGTCATGCTCTCACGAACCGCCGACAGCCTCTATTGGCTTGCCCGTTACATGGAGCGCGCCGACTTTCTTGCCCGCATCATCGACGCGACGCGTCGCCTGGCGACACTGCCCCGAAATTATGCGGGGCCGGGGACCGAGTGGGAGAGCGCGCTTGAAGCTTCCGGCGCGTCCGTCGGCTTCTATAAGATCCACACCGCCGCGACAGAGCCGGAAGTCGTCGATTATCTGAGCTTCGCGCCCGACAACCCCGCCTCGATCCGCAATTGCATCGAGCTTGCGCGCACCAACGCGCGCTCGGTGCGCACGGCACTCACCGCAGAAATGTGGGAATGCATCAATTCCGCTTGGATCGACCTCAAGCGCTATGAAAAATGCGACATCGGCAAGGGCCGCTACGATCGCGAGGAATATACGCAATTCCTCGAATTCGCGAAAAAGGCCTCGCTCGATTACGACGGGTCCGCGCATCGCACGATGTTGCGCAACGATGCCTATTGGTTCTCGCGCCTCGGGCTTTACATCGAACGCGCCGACAACACGGCGCGCCTGCTCGACGTGAAATACAACATCCTGCTGCCGGAGACGGAAACCGTCGGCGGCTCGCTCGATTATTTCCAATGGGCGGCGATTCTCCGCGCTGTCTCGGCGCTCACGGCCTATCATTGGGTCTATCGCGAAGGGCTGAAGCCTTGGCTCATCGCCGATCTTCTGATCTTGCGGCCTGAGATGCCGCGCTCGCTCATCGGTTGCTATGAGAACATCGTCCGTTTCTTAGATGAGATCGCGCACGCCTATGGCGCCAAAGGCCCGGCGCAGGAACATGCGCATATGATCATGCAGCGGCTGAAGTCCTCGACGACGAAGGACATTTTTCAGGGCGGGTTGCATGAATTCATCACCGCTTTTGTCGAAGACAACATGCGGCTCGGCGCCACGATCTGCGAGCAATATCTGTTCAGCTAAAAGAGCGCCGGATATTCACACGCGCATCGGCATCAGCACATAAAGCGCTGCGGCGCCTTCGCGGTCGAGAATGAGCGTCGGTGACCCCGCATCGGCGAGTTTGAAGAGCGCCGTGTCGCCGTCGAGCTGGCCGGTAATGTCGAGGAGATATCTGGCGTTGAAGCCGATCTCGATGGGCGCGGCGTCGTAATCGACTTCGAGCTCTTCGACGGCCGAACCCTGCTCCGGATTGGTCACGGATAGCGTGAGTTTCCCGTCGGCGACGGCGAGTTTGACGGCGCGGCCGCGTTCGGTCGAAATGGTCGAGACACGATCGACGGCATTGGCGAAGGGCGCGCGCTCGACCACGAGCTGCTTGTCGTTGCCGGTCGGGATGACGCGCGTGTAGTCGGGGAACGTACCCTCGATCAGTTTCGTCGTCAGCACGACTTCGCCCAGCGTGAAGCGGGCCTTGCTCGGCGAAATCTCGATGGTGACGGCCTGATCCAAATCCTCGATCAGCTTTTGAACCTCGCTCACGGCCTTGCGCGGGATGATGACGCCCGGCATGCCGTTCGAACCCGCCGGCGCCAGAATTTCGACGCGCGCCAGACGATGGCCGTCGGTCGCGACCGCGCGCAACATCACATGGCCGCCGACCTCGATCGTGTGGACATAGATGCCGTTCAGATAATAGCGGGTCTCTTCCGTCGAGATCGCAAACTGCGTCTTGTCGATCAGCTTTTTGAGATCGGCAGCAGGCATCGAAAAACGATGCGAGAAATCGCCCGCCGCGAGATCGGGGAAATCGCTTTCCGGCAAAGCCTGCAAGGTGAAGCGCGAACGCCCGGACCGCAGCAGAAGCTGCGAGGCATCCTTCCCACCTTCGAGCGACACTTGCGCGCCTTCGGGGAGTTTGCGGACGATGTCGTAGAGAATATGCGCAGGCAGCGTGGTCACGCCGGCTTGATTCACATCGGCCGGCAGCTTCTCGGTGACTTCGAGATCGAGGTCCGTCGCCTTGAGAAGCAGCGATTTGCCCTCCGCGCCCACGAGCACATTGGACAGGATCGGGATCGTCGTTCGGCGCTCAACGACGCGGTGGACATGGCCGAGCGCCTTCAAGAGGGCGCTTCTTTCGAGGGTAACTTGCATGATCGATCCGGACCCGCCCCATCAGCCCCGGCATGCGCGAGCGCAAATGGCCAGGGGGCGCGACTTTGGCTCGGCTATGGTTAAACCGCAAGCGCTGGCTCGGGAATGGCCCGGCAAATCCCAGTTTTTGGCGGGACTTGGCAGGGGGCTTGCGCCGGCCCTGCCGCTTGGATCGCCGCCGGCATGCCGACTTTACACTGCCTTAAGCCGCCGGATTTAGGCTCGCGCGAGCCTCTTTGCGGCCCGGCACGCGCCGGCCCGAAGGCGGCCTTGCGGGCCTTCTCCCGCAAACCTCCCGCAGGGACGGCGCGGATTCATGGCAAAACGCTGGAGCGGCGAAAGGCGCGAACCGACGCTCGGCCCGGGCTTTGAGCTTGGCGACGACGACGGACACAAGTCCGGCCAGCCCCGGCGTAAGAAGAGCCGGCGAAGCCGTTCGTCTTTGGGACGCCTTTTTTCCTGGCTGCTGACGCTTACTGTCTGGGCGTTCATCGGGGGCGCCGGTCTCGTGGCTTACGAGGCCTCTCGGTTGCCGCCCATCGATCAGCTCGCCATTCCCAAAACGCCGCCGAACATTGCCATTTTGGCGCAAGACGGCTCCGTCCTCGCCAGTCGCGGCGGCGGCGGCGGCACCAATGTCCCTTTGGCCGAATTGCCGGCCTACCTGCCGAAGGCCTTCATCGCGATTGAAGATCGCCGCTTTTACGAACATTGGGGCATCGACCCGGTCGGCATTCTGCGCGCGCTCGTCAGCAATGTCATCGGTCATGGCGGCATGCAGGGCGGCTCGACGCTGACACAGCAGCTCGCCAAGAATCTTTTTTTGACGCAGGAGCGCACGCTCTCGCGCAAAATCCAGGAGGCAATCCTCGCCGTGTACCTGGAGCATAAATATTCCAAGGATCAGATTCTCGAACTCTATCTCAACCGCGTCTATTTCGGCTCGGGCGCCTTCGGCGTCGAAGCCGCTTCGCAAAAATACTTCGGCCATAGCGCGCGCGATGTCAGCGTCGCGGAAGCGGCCATGCTCGCCGGCCTCATGAAGGCGCCGACGCGGCTAGCACCCAACCGCAATCCCGAGGCCGCTATAGAGCGCGCCGAGCAAGTCATCATCGCCATGGCACAGGAAGGTTATATCACCGAGGCGATGGCCAAACTCGCGCTCGCCCATCCGGCGCGGGCAATCGCCGAAAAGGGCGGCGGCGCCGTCAACTACGCAGCCGACTATGTCATGGATCAGGTCAATGACACGATCGGCGACATCGACGGCGATATTGTCGTCTCGACAACATTGAACGCCGCGCTTGAAAAAGATGCCGATCTCGCGCTCACCGACGTTCTCGACACGAAAGGCGCTCATTATGACGTGAGCCAAGGCGCGATCGTCGCGATGGAGACCGACGGCGCGCTCCGCGCTTTAATCGGCGGGCGCAATTATGCCGAAAGCCAATTCGATCGCGCGATCGCCGCGCACCGTCAGCCGGGCTCGGCCTTCAAGCCTTTCGTCTATCTCGCCGCGCTCGAACGCGGGCTGACGCCCGACAGCGTGCGCGAGGATGCGCCGATCAACGTGCGCGGCTGGCGCCCGGAAAATTATGAGCATCGTTATCTCGGCCAAGTGACGCTCAGCACCGCGCTTGCCATGTCGCTCAACACGGTGGCGGTGAGAGTAGGCCTCGAAGTCGGTCCGGCGGCGATCATCAAGACGGCGCGCCAGCTAGGCATCACGTCGCCACTTCAATCCAATGCCTCGATTGCGCTCGGCACGTCGGAAGTGTCTCCGCTCGAACTGGTGACGGCCTATGCGCCTTTCGCCAATGGCGGCCTCGGGGTGACGCCTTATGTGATCAACACGATCCGCACGGCCGACGGCAAGACGCTTTATCAGCGGCAGGAACCGATCAGTCCGCGCGTCGTCGATCCGCAATATGTGTCGATGATGAACACGATGCTGGAGCAGACACTGACGATTGGCACGGCGCAGAAAGCGCGTGTGCCGACGGGGTGGGAAGCTGCAGGCAAGACAGGCACGAGCCAGGATTATCGCGATGCCTGGTTCATCGGCTATACGGATCGTCTCGTGACCGGCGTCTGGCTTGGCAATGACGACAATTCGCCGACGAAACGCGCGACTGGCGGCAGCCTGCCGGTCGAGATCTGGTCGCGCGTCATGACTGCTGCGCTGCAGGGCCTTCCGCCGGAACAATTGCCTTATGGCATCTGGCGCAATCCAAGCCCCTTCGCGCCGGGTGGAGGCACGGCTCCCATTGCGTCGGATGGATTGTTCGGGCTGCCCTTTGGCGCGCCGCCGCGCCCTGGCTCTGCACCGATGCCGATTCATTCGGCGGGACAGCAGCAGAGCCTTCCGGGAACTGGTTGGCGCGGCAACAACGGCGAGGACGACCCGCTGCCGCCAGCGGCGGTTCCGAACGACGCCAGCGCTCCGCGCGACGAGAAGAAGTTTTTTGGGCTGTTCTGAGCGCCGCGACTTCAATCGCCGGCGCCGCTGTCCTCGCCCTTCAGCCCGTCCGGCTGCGGCATGAAGATGATATTGTAGCCGGCATCGACATAATGGATTTCGCCGGTCACGCCGCTTGAGAGATCCGACAGCAGATAGAGCCCCGCGCCGCCGACATCTTCGATGGTGAGCGCGCGTCCGAGCGGCGCATGCACCTTCTGAAAATTGAACATGAAGCGCGCGTCGGCGATGCCGGCTCCCGCGAGCGTGCGGATCGGCCCTGCCGAGATCGCATTGACGCGAATGCCCTGTGGGCCGAAATCGGCGGCGAGATAGCGCACGCTTGCTTCCAGCGCGGCCTTGGCGACGCCCATCACATTGTAATTGGGCATGACGCGTTCCGATCCGCCGAAGGACAATGTGAGCAGCGAGCCGCCCTTTGTCATCAGCGGCGCGGCGCGCTTCGCAGACTCGGTGAAGGAAAAGGCCGAGATGAGCATGGTGCGCAGAAAATTCTCGCGCGTCGTCTCGGCGTACCGACCCTTCAGCTCATTGCGGTCCGAATAGGCGACGCAATGGACGAGAAAATCGAGACTGCCCCAAGCGTTGCCGATGGCGTGGAATGTCGCATCGACTTCGGCAATGTTCTCGACATCGCACGGAAGAATAAGCGAGGCGCCGAGGCTCTCGGCAAGCGGCTTCACGCGCTTGCCGAGGGCCGCGTTCTGGAAAGTGAAGGCGAGTTCGCCGCCTTGGGCTGCTACGGCTTTGGCGATGCCCCAGGCGATCGAATGATCGTTTGCGACGCCCATCACGAGGCCGCGCTTGCCTCGCATCAGAGTGCCCGTGCCCGTCTTAGGCATCGACATGCTTCAAGACGATCGAGGCATTGGTGCCGCCGAAGCCGAAGGAATTGGAGAGCACGCAGCGCAGATGAACATCGTCGCGCCGCGTGCGCACGATATCCATGTCGGCGAAGGCCGGGTCGAGTTCTTCGATATTGGCGCTGGCGCAGATGAAGCCGCTCTGCATCATCAAGATGCTGTAGATCAGCTCATGCACGGCGGTCGCGCCTTGCGCATGGCCGGTCAGCGATTTGGTCGCCGAAATCGGCGGGCATTTTTCGCCGGCGCCGAAGACGGCGCGGATCGCCTCGATCTCTTTCAGATCGCCGATTGGCGTCGAGGTCGCATGCGGATTGATGTAATCGATCGGCAGCTTCACGTTTTGTAGCGCCATGCGCATGCAGCGCATCGCGCCTTCGCCGGAAGGCGCCACCATGTCGACGCCGTCGGAGGTCACGCCATAGCCGACGATCTCGCCATAGATTTTCGCGCCGCGCGCCTTTGCATGTTCCAGCTCTTCGAGAACGACGACGCCAGCGCCGGCGGCGATGACGAAGCCGTCGCGATTCTTGTCGTAGGCGCGGGATGCGGTGGTCGGCTTGTCGTTATAGGAGGATGACAGCGCGCCCATCGCGTCGAAGAGCACGGACAGGCCCCAATCCAATTCTTCGCAACCGCCGGCGAACATCAGATCCTGCTTGCCGTATTGAATCATTTCATAGGCATTGCCGATGCAATGGTTCGAGGTCGCGCAGGCGGACGAGATCGAATAATTCACGCCCTTGATCTTGAACCAGGTCGAAAGCGTCGCCGATGCGGTCGAAGACATGGCTTTCGGAACGGCGAAGGGTCCGACTTTTTTCGGTCCCTTGCTGCGCGCGGTATCGGCCGCATCAATGATGGCGCGCACCGAAGGGCCGCCCGAGCCCATGATGAGGCCGGTGCGTTCGTTGGAAATATCGTGTTCGCTTAAGCCCGCGTCCAGAATGGCCTGATCCATGGCGACATGGTTCCAGGCGGTGCCACCGCCGTGAAAGCGCATGGCGCGGCGATCGATCATGCTTTCGGCATCGAGAGTCGGCGCGCCGTGAACATGGCTGCGGAAGCCCATTTCGGCATATTTGTCGGCGCGCACGATTCCCGAGCGCCCCTCTCGCAGAGAAGCGAGCACTTCTTGGGAATTGTTGCCGATCGGGGAAACGATTCCCATCCCCGTCACGACCACGCGCCTCATGGCTCTCTCCTCATCGGCCCGCTTCTGGCGGCGGACCGCAATATAGGCGGGAATGGCAGTTTAGGCTGCCGCGGGAGCCGCGGCCTGGAACAGCCCGACCTTGAGATCGGTCGCCTCATAGATTCGTCGTCCGTCGGCTTCGAGCCAGCCGTCGGCGATCCCAAGCACGAGTTTTGTTTTGAAGACACGCTTCAGATCGACGCCGTAGATGATGCGTTTGACCGTCGGCAGAACCTGGTCCGTGAACTTCACTTCGCCGACGCCGAGTGCGCGGCCGCGCCCGGGCAGGCCAAGCCAGCCGAGATAGAAGCCAAGCAATTGCCACAGCGCGTCAAGGCCGAGGCAGCCGGGCATCACAGGGTCGCCTTTGAAGTGGCAGCCGAAGAACCAGTGATCGGGCCGGATCGCGAATTCCGCGCGGATCTGACCCTTGCCGTTGGGACCGCCCTCTTCCGAAATGTCGGCAATTTTGTCGAACATCAAAAGAGGTGGCAACGGAAGTTGCGGATTGCCCGGTCCAAAAAGATCGCCGCGGGCGCAGGCTATCAGATCTTCATAGTCGTAACTGGAGCGCCGTTCGCTCATGTTCGATTCACTCTTCGCTTTGCTGGCACTCTGTTCGGATTGATGCGCCTGAATTTTGCGGCCTTCTAACATAGGCTCAGGTCCCTCGAAAGCGGCTTGACCGCACGCCCCTACGGCAGTCGGAGCGATGATGCGGATAGGAAACGACTTAATGATCTGCGGTGGCGATTGCGAGAGCCATGGTTCTCACAGAAATCTTTCGATAATTGAAGAGCTTGCAGATTTCGGTCAGTCAAGGCAGAGGCGACGCCTTCGATTAATTGCCGCGTTACGGCGAAAACCGCCCCTACGGATGCGCCGCACATCACCCCTCTGAAGCGGCAATTCCTTGGTGACAGCCCCATGGCTGGAGCATTCAGGCCCGCGGACCGCAAGGCGCCCTTTTCATCCATTGGTCCAAAAATGCGCCCCGAATGCTTGGCGGATGGGCACTAAAACCTTGGCAAATCGAGAACTTGTCATAATTCTCGGACTTTTGTAAAAATCACTTTGGAACTTCGCGTCAGAACGACCAGTCCGAGAGGTCAAAACAATGCCTCAGGGGAAACGCAAACCCAAATCGCGCAAAACCGAACTCGCGCGCCGAAATGCGATCGGTGCGCTTTTGGCGGGCTGCCCGGTGCATGAACTTCGGACAAAATTGCGCGCTGCTGGGCTTCGCCCGACGCGACAGCGCGTCGCACTTGGCTGGTTGCTTTTCGCCAAGGGCGATCGGCACATCACCGCGGAAAAACTGCAGGAAGAAGCGGAAACCTCGCGCGTGCCGATCTCTCTCGCGACGATCTACAACAGCCTGCATCAATTTACGGACGCCGGCCTTTTGCGCGAGATTGCTGTCGACGGGTCGAAAACCTATTTCGACACCAACGTCCACCAGCACGACCATTTTCTGGTCGAGGGGTGCAATACGCTGATCGACATTCCGCAAATCGCGGTCGACAGGCTCGCTCTGCCGCCGCGTCCGGACGGCACGCAGATCGCGCGCGTCGATGTCGTGGTCAGATTGAAGCCGGCGGCCGAATAGGCTGGCGCTTAGACGCGCCCCGATCAGTCGATCTTTTCGTTGGGGTAGACACCCCAGAGGGACGTCTGCCCGATATAGCCGTCGAATCCGTCGCCCGCGATATGGCACCAGCTGCCATCGCAGCTCCTAATGGCGCCGATCACGCCGGACTGAAGGTCCGCGACCGGGGATGCGTCCTTGGAAGGTTGGGCGCGCAAGGTGAAGACATTGCCCTTTTTCCAAGGTGCGACGAGGGCCGTGCGCCGGCCCGACAAAAGACTGTGCAAAACCCAGCCTTCGGTGCCTTCCGAATCCCGCACCCTGTACCAAATGTCGAATTCCGCCGTGACCTCGACCGGCAGGCCGGCGCGCTCGAACACCCAGGTCGTGCGGTGGTCGCGCGAGGGCCCCTCATGGAGATTAACGCGATCCGCCTTGAGACTGACGAACCGCGGCAGGGGAAGCCCGCTGACGCTGCCTCTTTGCTCGCCGAACGTGAGAGCGCCATCCTGGGCATGCGCGGAAGACCAGATCAGAAGTGCCGCGAAGACCGCAAGGACCGGCGTGAAGGAGTTTCGGAAGCGCATGCGATTCTGTGAGTTGCCGAAGCAGCGCGGCGAATTTGCGTCAAAAGGGCGACTATTTTTCCCGGTGGGCCGGCGCTCGTGCAAGTGACGGCCATGCGGGCTCTCGCTGGATTGGCGCTGAACCTCAGATGACATGCCGGCCATGGTCCATCGCCCTTTCGATTGAGGGAATCGGTCCCCGGATGCGTCCGAGCTACATAAAAAGGCCGAGCGTGCTGACGCAGTGCGGCAGACCAGATCTCTGCATCCTTACTGGGCGAGCGATATTAATGGGGAGTGAAAATCCGGGGCCTTAAGGAATCCGAATCACGTTCCCAGACCAATGCTTGCTGCCACTCTTGCATCGTGGCACGGGATCAATAGGGTGGGCGCCGACAAGCGCCCCCGTCGGGTTTTCGACCGGCTTTGACGATCGCCCTGCCTCTTGCGCAGGCAATGACGAGATTAAGGATGAGCAGGAAGAAACCGCTCGTTGTCATCACGCGGAAACTGCCCGACGTCGTCGAAACGAGGATGTGCGAGCTGTTCGACGCGCGTCTCAACCTCGACGATCAGCCAATGTCGCCTGCCGAAATCGGCGAGGTGATGCGCAGCGCGGATGTCATCGTGCCGACCGTGACCGATCGGATCGACGCGAGCCTGATCGAGCAGGCGGGGCCTCAGCTCAAACTCATCGCCAACTTCGGCACCGGCGTCGATCATATCGATGTTGTGGCGGCGACCGAGCGCGGCATCACGGTCACCAATACGCCGGGCGTTCTGACCGAAGACACGGCGGATATGACCATGGCGCTCATCCTCGCCGTCGCGCGCCGCGTCGTCGAAGGCGCGAAGATCATTCCGTCTGGGCAGTGGAGCGGCTGGACGCCGACCTGGATGCTCGGCAGCCGGATTACCGGCAAGCGGCTTGGCATTGTCGGCATGGGCCGCATCGGCCAAGCCCTGGCGCGCCGCGCGCGCGCCTTTGGCCTGCAGATCCATTATCACAACCGCCGCCGCGTCGCGCCTTCGATCGAGGAAGAGCTGGAAGCAACCTATTGGGAATCGCTCGATCAGATGCTGGTGCGGATGGACATTGTCTCGATCAACTGCCCGCATACGCCGGCGACCTATCATCTGCTCTCCGCGCGCCGGCTGAAATATCTTCGCCCGCATGCGATCGTGGTCAACACGGCGCGCGGCGAAGTGATCGATGAGGTCGCGCTGACGCGCATGCTGGAGACCGACGAACTTGCCGGCGCCGGCCTCGATGTGTTCGAGCATGAGCCCGCGATCTCGCCGAAACTCATCAAGCTCGCCAATGCTGGCAAGGTGACGCTGCTGCCGCATATGGGCTCGGCCACGGTCGAGGGCCGCATCGACATGGGCGAGAAAGTCATCATCAATGTGAAGATGTTTATGGACGGCCATAAGCCGCCGGACCGCGTGCTCTTGAATATGATGTGAGGCGCGTTGCGCTTTTTAGCGCATGTCTAGCCAACGCCGAAAGGCGACGACCGCCCAGATCGCTTCGACGAGGCCGAAGGGCCAAGCGCCTTGCAAGAATCCGTATGCGGAGCCTAAGAGGCAGGCACCCGCAAAGCCGAGCGTCCACCAATGCGACCGCGATTCAAGCGCGTAGCAGACGAGCATGGCGGTGACGGCGAAGAGTCCGAAGGCGGTAAGCCGATCCATCATTCAATCCTTGCGCGAAAGAATCCGCGTCACATGGCCCATCTTGCGGCCGGGGCGTGCCTCCGCCTTGCCGTAGAGACGCAAACACGCGCCTGGCTCTTTGAGAATTTCGTGCCAAGCGTCGATCTCATCGCCGATCAGATTGCGCATTTCAACCGCCGCGCCGTGACGTGTCGTCGCGCCGAGCGGCCAGCCGGCAATGGCGCGGATGTGCTGCTCGAATTGCGAGGTGACGGCGCCATCGAGCGTCCAATGACCGGAATTATGGACGCGCGGCGCGATCTCATTGACCGTG
Source organism: Methylovirgula sp. (assembly GCA_049522395.1). Lineage (GTDB taxonomy): Bacteria > Pseudomonadota > Alphaproteobacteria > Rhizobiales > Beijerinckiaceae > Methylovirgula. Next base: position 22,667 of record JBEKNV010000006.1, on the reverse strand, counting down.
ATCGTCTGGCGTTTCTTGCGACCCTGCGTTTCCTCGATGACGAACATTTCGACGCCGATCACGCCCACATAATCGAGCGCATCGGCGATCTTTCGCGCGCAGGCGATGGCTTCCGCCGCGCAATCGTCTGAGATGCGGGCCGGCGCGAGGCTGGTGCTCAGAATGTGATTCGTGTGCACATTCTCGCAAACATCGTAAGCCGCGAAGCTGCCGTCGAGACCACGCGCCGCGATGACCGAGACTTCCTTTGAGAAAATGACAACGCCTTCGAGGATCGTCGGCACGCCGCCGAGGCCGCGAAAGGCTGCCGCGACATCGGAACCTTCGCGGATCGCGAGCTGGCCCTTGCCATCATAGCCGAAGCGCCGCGTCTTCAAGATCGCCGGGCGGCCGATCTGCGCGACGGCGCGCGCCAAGGCGCCCGCGTCATCGACCGCGGCATAAGTCGCCGTGTTGATGCCGAGGGAGGAGAGGAATTCTTTTTCGACGAGCCGGTCTTGCGAGGCGGCGAGTGCGGCCGCGCCCGGCCGCACAGGACAATGCTCGGCCAGAACGGCGGCCGTGCGCGCCGGCACATTTTCGAATTCATAAGTGACGACATCGACGGCATCGGCGAAACGCGCGAGCGCGGCCTCGTCTTCGAAATCGGCGATCGTATGTTTTGAGGCGACTTCGAAAGCAGGGCTTTCTTTGTCCGGCGAATAGACATGCGTCTTGAGGCCGAGATTGGCCGCTGCCATCGCCAGCATGCGCCCCAACTGGCCGCCGCCCAAAATGCCGATCGTATCGCCCGGTTGCAGCCGACGCGTCGGGGCTGGCGGCATGGCTCAGTCCTTTTTGGCGGGATGCTCGGCCACGGATTGCGTCTGTTCGGCGCGCCAAGCCTCGAGCCGTTTTGCCAAAGCCTTATCGTTGAGGGCCAGCACCGCGCCGGCAAGCAGCGCGGCGTTCACTGCGCCCGCTTCGCCGATCGCCAAAGTGCCGACTGGAACGCCCGCCGGCATTTGCACGATGGAGAGAAGCGAATCTTGGCCGAACAAGGTCTTTGTCTCGATCGGCACGCCGAAGACGGGGAGCGTTGTCATCGATGCCGTCATGCCGGGCAGGTGCGCGGCGCCGCCCGCTCCGGCAATGATGACTTTAAAGCCGGCTTCCGCCGCGCCCTTTGCGAATGTGACGAGCCGGTCGGGCGTGCGATGGGCGGAAACGATCAAGGCCTCGTAATCGATCCCGAGCGCCTCCAAGGTTTCGGCGGCGCGCCGCATCGTCTTCCAATCCGATTGGCTGCCCATGATGATGGCGACGGGCTTGTCCTTGCTCGACACGGCGCTCTCGGGTTGAGTGAAAATCAGGTCCGGCGTTAAGAAAGCAAGCGGCATAAACGAAGGGGCAAGGCGGCGCAAGCGAAAGCGGCGAACATGATTGACATCAAAGAGGTCCGTTCCGGCGACCCACTCGAATTCGACGTTGTCCTGAGGGAGGGCGACGGCGAAACGCGCCATCGTGTGACAGTGACGCGCAAGGATGCGCAGCGGCTTGCGCCGAGGCATGCACCTGAGCAATTGATCGATGCCGCCTTCCGCTTTCTGCTCGATCGAGAATCGAAGGAGCAGATTCTCGCCCGCTTTGACATCAGCGTGATCGCCCGCTACTTCCCGGATTTCGAGAAAATCCTGCCGCGCTATCTGGAGAACTGAAAACGCCAGGTCAGGAGAGGCGGCGCGCAATCACTTCCATGCCGACCTTATGCGCGGAGCTCACCGAGTATTCGAGCGGTTCGAATCCGACATCGCGCAGCAGCCGATAAAACCGGCTGCGACCGAAGAGATGATAATGATCGAGCGCGCTCCAATGCGGATTGGCGGAAGTGGCATTAAGCAGATTGAAAAGCACGGGTTCGCGATTGGGCAGCGACAGGAAAAGAACGCCACCCGGACGCAAGAGCCGGCGCGCATTGTCGAGCGTCTCGTTCGGGAACGGTTGACGGGGCAGCACATCGGCGAGGCTGATGACGCCGAAGCGTCCCGCGTCCGCGACATCCGCGAGGCTTCCGCATTGCGCCTCGAAGCCCAGCCGCTTCAGCGCTTCCACATGACCGGCATTGGCCGAAAGTCCGACGGCCTCAAAGCCGAATTCCGCTGCGGTGAAGAGCAGCGCACCGCTGCCGAAGTCGATATCGAGCCATGCGCCTTGCGGCACATAAGCCGCGATGCGTTCGATGACGGCAGCGGCGGCGCGCCGGCCTTCTTCCAGGCCGGTGCCGAGCGGCGGCGTGGGAACTGGCAATGTGCCCGGCGCAAAATAGCCGCGTGTGAAAATATGATTGCAGGCGCGGCAGCTCTGCCATTCGATTGCGCGCGGCAGCTCGGCGCGAAAGAGTGGATGGCGGCTGCCATCGGCGATTTGTGTGAGAATATGGCCGTGGCTGCCGCAAAGCGGGCAGCCGGCGAAATCGATGCGCGTGATGTCCGCCGCACGCGTCGCGGTCTCTTCGTCGGGCGCTTTCGCCAGCGGCGTCACCGCAAAACCCACCGGCGCTTCTCCGGCCGCCCAGATTGCCCACATTTGCTCATAGGCGCCTTCGAGATGACGCGCGAAGCGCTCGGCATCGAAGAGCGGCTTGGTCCATTTGTTGGCTTGAAGCTTTCGGCGCGTATCGTTGAGGAGCTGCGGATCGGTGGCGAGCCGCAAGGCAATCGCTTCATAGTCCTCATCGAACTCGGTGACGAGTTCCGGCATGGCGATCGCGTGCAACAGGCTCGCCGCAACGCGTCCCGCAAAAGTCTCGCCGATGTGCGTCACGACAGGAAGCCCGACCCAAAGCGCATCGCTCGTCGTCGTGTGAGCGTTGTAGGGCAGACAATCGAGAAAGAGATCAGCGAGCCTCTGCCGCGCAAGATGGTCGGCGGGCGAGACGCGCGGCGCGAAGACGAGCCGCTTGGGATCGACGCCGCGCTTCGTCGCCTCGCGTTCGAGATTGGCCTTCACCTGGCTGTTGGCATCGAAGAGCCAGAGCACGCTATCGGGAACGGCCTTGAGAAGCCGCATCCAAATCGAAAAAAATCGCGGCGAGAGTTTATAGCTATTGTTGAAGCAGCAGAAGACGAAGCCTTTTTCCGGGAGGCCCGAATCGGCCCGCGACGGCGTCAAGTCCGCGATGCGGCGTTTCGTGTCGTTTGGCTGATAGCAATCGGGAAGATGGACGATTTTTTCGTCGTAGAAGGGCTGCTGATCCATCGGCAAAGTGATCGGATCGGCTATCACATAATCGATGAAATCGCAGCCCATGGTTCCCGGATAGCCGAGGTAATTGACTTGAATGGGCGCGGGCCGATGCGCCGCGATTTCGCTGCGCGCAAGCTGCGTATAGCCTTTGAGCTCGATGAGAATATCGATACCGTCGGCATAAATCCGCTCCGCGGCCTGAACATCGTCGAGGCCGCGCAGATCGACGAAGGCATCGAAGGCTTGGCCCAGCCGGTAGCGCATTGCGCTGCAATCGTCGGCGCCATGCGAATAGGCGATGATTTCAAATCGTGAGCGATCGTGCCGCTCGAACAGCTCCGCCATGAGATGGGCTGTCGCATGGCGATGAAAATCGCTCGAGAGATAGCCGATCTTGAGCCGCGCCTTGGCCGCATTCTTCGCGGGACGCGAGTGCGCAAATCGGCCCGGCGCGACGAACGCATTTGCCCAATTGCGCGCAACCCGCTGTTGCAAGGCCGGCGAAGACTCCATGCTGAGAAATGCGAAGGGCGGCAGCGGGTCGTCGCAGGTCGCAACCCGGGCGAGGAGCCGCGCTTCAGCCTCTTCGATCCCGTCCCAATCGCAGGCGATGCGGCGCTGATGATAAAGCTGGACTTGAACGCCGACGAGATCGGGATCAAGCGCCAAGGCTCTCGAATAGGATTCGATCGCCTCGGTCGAGCGCTGCGCCATCTCATAAGCCGCACCCAGATTGCAATGGGTTTGCGCGACATCGGGCTTGAGCGCGATCGCTTCCTGATAAGCGCGGATCGCGTCTTCGCAATTGCCCTGGCGGAGCAGAAGATTGCCGAGGTTGCAATGCGCTTCGGCGAAGGCGGGCTGCAGCGCGATGGCGCGGCGAAACGCGTCGACCGCTTCGCTGGAGCGCAGCAGCTCGCGCAATATATTGCCGGCGCAGAAATAAGGCCGCGCCGCCTCCGGCCGCCTCTCGACGATGGCATCGCAAATCGTCAGCCCCTCCCGATGGCGCTTGAGCTTGCGCAGCACTTCAGCGGCATTTGCGTGGGCTTCAACAAAATAAGGATCGAGCCGGCAGGCCTCCCGATAGGCCGCAAGCGCGTTTTCGAGGTCGCCTTGTTCTTCCCGCACATTGCCGAGGTTGGAATGAGCCGCGGCGAAATTCGGATCGAGCGCCACCGCCCGTTCCGCGCTTGCCGCCGCCGCCGCGATATCGCCGACGGCCCGGTAAATTGCCGCGAGGTTTGAAAACGCCTGGACATAATCGGGCTGCAGCACGATCGCCTTGTCGACGAAAAGGGCCGCGGTCCGATGGTCGCCATGCATATGCGCGATAAGGCCCAGATGATGCCAGGCCACCGGATTATTGGGTTCGATTTTGAGGATTTTGTCATAGAGGTCGCGGGCCATGTCGAAATGGCCGGCGGCGTGGAATTCCAGCGCCCCGCGCAGCAAATCGGCGGCAGAGAAGTCGCTCTTATCCGCCGCAGGTCCGGAGCCTGCGATTCCGATCATGGAAAGGCCTCACCTCCGCTGCGCGGTCAGGTTGCAAGGCCTGTCTAGCCGCTGCTGCTTGTGCGAAGCCTGCCCGGCGAGTCGTTAGGCAATAATATCGGGCGTGAGCTGGTCTTCGATCTGTGCGATCTTGTCGCGCAGCACCAGCTTGCGCTTTTTCAGCCGCTGGATTTGCAATCGATCCGCCGTCGAGAGGGTGGACAAGGCCTCGATGGCAGAGTCGAGATCGCGATGTTCCTCGCGCAAGCGTTCGAGCTCCGCGCACAAGGTCGCGCGTTCCTCCTCGCTCATTTTGTCAGCCATGAAATGCGAATCCTGGACTGGCGGTATCCGTTTCTGCGACCCGGACGGCGTCAACGATCCAGAGGAAGGGTAAAGCATTTCCGCATCAAGGAGCAATCGGCGCCGGCCCCTCGGCGTTATTTGGGCGGCCAGGAAAAATCGTCGGCTCGGCCGGGCTGAGGCGGCAGCGCGTCGCCGTTGATGAAGGTGCGCTCAACCAGCGACTTCGTCGCCTCCTTCTGGCCCGGGGCAGGCGTGACCGTCGAAAGTTGGCCGCCCGGCGCAAGCACGGGTCCGGTCAAAGGCAGAATGGGCCCGATCGCCGGCTTTTCCGGCACAATAATCTTGGCGTTGTTTGTTGTGCCGGCCGGATTGGTCGTCTCGATCGTCGCAAGCGCTGCGTCGTCTTTCGGCTTGCTTGCATCGAAGATCTGTTTGATCTCCGTGTCGACGAATTGCGCGAGCTTGCGCGCGCCGGCTCTGGTGAAATGCACGCCGTCGCTCGAACGCAGGCGCACGACCTGCCCGTTCACATCGGGGCCATAGGCACTGAAATGGCCTTGATCGTCGCCAAACTGATCCCAGACGTCGACGAATGTGGCGCCGGCGTTGGCCGCGTGCTCGCGGTAGATATCGTTGAGCGACGCCATTGCCGACGCGAAGCGATCGCTTTTCATGATCGGCAGGCCGACCCAGAGCAGCGGAACTTTCGCATCTCTGAACAGGCCCGCGATCGTCTCGACCCTGCGGGCATAGATATCGTTCCATTCCGGCGTGCCGGAGTCGTAGCTTGCGCCGTTGTCGCGAATGGTTTGATGGTCGTTGCTGCCGATGAGCATGACCGCGACATTGATTTTTTGGCCGCTCGCCAAGAGGGCTTTGACCACCGCCGTCCAATCGTAAAAATCGTCGCGGACGAGGCCTGAACTTTCACGCCCTTTGTTGAGAATTGCGATCGCCGGCTGGTCGGCCTCGTCCTCGGTCAGGCCTTGGGCAAGCTGTTGACCGAGCGAATCGCCGAGCACGGCGACAAAGAAGCTCGGCGGAACGACCGGCTTCTGTGCGACGGCGGGATTTTGCCCATTGGGGCCTGAGAGTGTGTCGGAACGGGGATGCCAAGTCTGGCGGGGATGATGGTAGCCCGGCCGCCCAGGCGTGAACATCTGCTGCATCCAGCCGAACGGATTGAATCCTTGGGCCATGGCGGGAGATGGAAGTGGCATGGTGAACGCGAAGGCGAGTGCGATCAGCGGCAGGCCCGTGAGGAGGGCCGCCAACACTTTGCGCTTCCATGATGCACGCAGTGGGTTCATGCGGGTTTTATAGGCCAGTTCGAAGGCGCTTCAAACCTCGCGATGAGGCAAAGCTTCGGCTCTCCGGTCATGCCGAGATCATCATGCCAGTCAGGCTCGCCAGCAGCAGAGCCGAGCCGAAAAGAAGGACGCAGACGGCGGCGCCGACTTCGATCACTTGTCCGATCAGCAGAGCGCGGCTCGATTGGCGCCGCCCGGCGAGGCGCACAGCGAGTTTCTTGCCGTAGACCGCCATGAGGGCGAGCGTCGCGGTCGTCACCGCGGTGCCAAGCGCCATGGCGAAAACCGCGGCGATGCCGATTGGGAAAATTCCCTGCGCCAGTGAAAAGACGAGTACCAGAATCGCACCCGAGCAGGGCCGCGCGCCGGCCGTGACAATTGTCACCGCGGCTGATTTCCAAGAAAAGCCGTTGCTGAATTGATTTGGGTCGATGAGATGGGCGCATTGCGGGCCGCAGTCATCTCCGGCTTCTGTGCTCGCCGCTTGCGCATCGGTGGCGCGAAAGGCTGAGCGCTGAGACAAATTGCCGTTCGGCTCCGGCGCATTGGCGAAGACGCGCAGAACAGGAGGCTCCATCGCAAGCGACTGCATAGACCAGGAGCGCGCCGTCTCAGCAAGCATGCCACGCACTGTCGCAACGAGCGCCGAGCCTTTGCGCCAGATGAGCGCCAAACCCAACAACACGATGCCGCAATAGGCCGCAAGCTCGAGGATGTGAGCGGCCTCCGTCATCTTTTGCGCCGTCGCATTGAAGATGAGCGCCGCGCAGCCGATCAAAACGATGGCGATCAATGCCTGCAGCAAGGCGGCGAGAGCCGATATCACGATGCCGCGGCGGAGCGCGCGCTCGTTCGAAACCATATAGGAGGTGATGACCGCTTTACCGTGGCCGGGGCCGGCTGCGTGAAAGACGCCGTAACCGAAACCGATCCCGACAAGGCCGATGAGGGCGGTGCCGCTCTGCTTGGCCGCGGTCAGAGCATGGGAGAGAAGCAGATAGAAGGCGCTCTCTTTTTCGATGATCCATGCGGAAAGGCCGGAGACTTGGCCGACCGCGCCTTCCTGAGCGCCGACCGCAAAAGGATGGCGGAAGGCTTGCGCCATCGCGGGCTCGGCCAAAAAGAGCAGGCCCATCGCGAGAGGGAGACAGAGAAGCCCGATCTTTTTCATCTCACGCGGCATAAAACCTTGGTCCGTTTGTTTCATCGGTCGAACGCACAAGGATCAGGGACAGGCGACAATGACCTGGCTCGCCATTTTCATTCCGAAATTGTCGCCGGGAGAAAGATTGGCGAAAAAGGCTTCGGACAATTGCTTGGCTTCTTGCGCATTGAGCGGGTCCGCGCCCGCAACGCTGACAGAGCAGCCTTTCGGTGCATTGACGAGTTCCACCGGATCTTTGTCGCGCAGCGAGAAGGCAACGAAGTATGTCGGGTCGTAGACCTGAAAGGTGAAGAACTTGTGCAAGGCGATCGGCGTCTTCAGTGGCAGCGTGAAATGCAAGGCGACAAGTTTGTCGGGCCTTTCCTCAAGCCAATAATCGACCGGCGCGCCGAATTCAATTTTGTCGCCGGCCAATTTCGCAAAAGTGAAGTATTCGAATTCGGCCAATGAATCGACATTGGTTTTGGCAAGCGGCGCAAGCTCCTCTTTCGTCGCAATGCCGCCATTCTTGCCGAGCCCTTGCGTGGCAAAGGCCGAATACATTTCATCGAAGATCCAGGAATGGGTGATTCCCGTGATCTCGCCTTGCGGGTTGAACAGAACCTGCTCGTTGCCTGTGATCCAGACATGCGGATGGGCGAAGCTCTGTGTTGGCCAAGCGCAGGCGATCAAGAGGCCCAAGAGGGCCGAGGCAGTCAGACCTGCTCTCATAGGCAGGCGCGCGGCACTCTGTTTGTTCCCATGCGATCTGTCGCCCATGAAGAACCCTAAGAGAGAGCCTCGGCGGATCAGCGCTTGCCGGATCGCGCGTCGCGCGGCCGCTCTTTGCGCTGACTTAGCGGTAAAAACTCTGGCTAAAGAGAGGCGGTTAGCCCCGTTCTTGCATTTGGACGAGCCCCAGGACGGCCGCCGGCAGCCTTTTCCGGCCGCTCCCCCTCTATGAGAGCGGGGGAAAAGCCTGGACTTATGCGCGAGCTTGTCCCCAGCTCGCGATCCCATTGGTCTCACATGATTTGTTGCCAGTTCACGAATTGCTTCGCAAATCAGATAGTTGTCAAATGTTCCGGGCGTCACCCGCAAAGCCTTTCGGTACGCTGGACTATTGATCCTGCTCAATTATACCGAAGAAACGCTGACAGGTGGGGGGCTCTCCTCTGTTGCGGAGGGGCGGGGTAATGGCAGTCGTGATCAAGGCGCGAAACGGCGTGTTCGGCGCACCTCGATCGGTTTCGCTCGACGACAATTATGATCTGAGGGAGACGCGGGTCTTCATCTCTGGGCCGCAGGCGATTCTGCGGATTCTGCTGACGCAGAAGGAGATGGACCGTCGCGCCGGCGTGCGCACGGCAGGCTTCATCTCGGGCTATCGCGGCTCGCCGCTCGGCGGACTTGATCTCACATTCGAGCGCGCGTCGCCGCTTCTCACGGAAAATGACATCGTCTTTCAGCCGGGCCTCAATGAGGATCTCGCGGCGACGGCAGTCTGGGGCGCACAGCAGGCGGAAATGCGCGGCGAAGGCCTCTACGACGGCGTTTTTTCCCTCTGGTATGGAAAAGGCCCCGGGGTCGATCGCTCGGGCGATGTGTTCCGTCATGCCAATGCCGCCGGCACCTCGCGTCTCGGCGGCGTGCTTGCGTTGATGGGCGACGATCACACGGCCGAATCTTCGACGACGGCGCATCAATCGGAATTCACGCTCGTCGATGTGATGATGCCGATTCTGTCGCCCGCAGGCGTCGAGGAACTCATCGATTACGGCCTCTATGGCTATGCCATGAGCCGCTATACCGGCACCTGGGTCGGCCTCAAATGTCTCAAGGAGACGATTGAATCGACCGCCTCCATTGATGCGCGGCTTGGTCGCGTCCAGCCGGTTCTGCCGAGCGATTTCATTCTGCCGCCCGGCGGCCTCAACATACGCTCGCACGATCCGGTTCTCGTGCAGGAGATGCGGCTCCAGGTGAAGCATGAGGCGATGCTCGCCTTCCTGCGCGCCAATCGCCTCAATCAGATCGTCATGTCGGGCGGCCGCGCGCCGCGGCTCGGCATCATCAGCACTGGGAAATCCTATCTCGATGTGCGCCAGGCGCTGGATGAGCTCGGCATCGATGAGCTGCGCGCCAACGACTACGGCCTGCGCCTCTATAAGATCGCCTGCCCATGGCCGCTCGAGCCGAGAGGCCTGCGCGAATTCGCGCAAGGACTCGAAAAAATCATCGTCGTCGAAGAAAAGCGCTCGCTGATCGAAGGCCAGTTGCGCGAACAACTCTATGGCAGCAAGGAGCAGCCGGTCTGCGTCGGCAAGAAGGACGAGAACGGCAATTGGCTGTTTCCCGTCACCGGCGCGCTCGATCCCAACGACATCGCAATCGCGATCGGTCGCCGCCTGCTCGATTACGTCCAAAGCGACACGCTGCGCCACAGAGTCGAACGGCTCGAACGCGCGCAGAGAATTCTCTCCGAAACGCATGACGTCGCGGTGCGCACGCCCTATTTTTGTTCCGGCTGCCCACACAACATTTCGACCAAAGTGCCGGACGGAATGCGCGCCTATGCGGGCATCGGCTGTCACTACATGGTCCAAAGCATGGGCCGCGCGACCGAAGGCTATACCCATATGGGTGGTGAAGGCGCGAACTGGATCGGCGAAGCGCCGTTTTCGACGCGCGAGCACATCATCCAGAATCTCGGCGACGGCACTTACAATCATTCCGGCATTCTGGCGCTGCGCTGGGCCGCGGCCGCCGATGTCAACATCACCTTCAAGATTCTGTTCAACGATGCCGTCGCGATGACGGGCGGCCAGAGCCATGAAGGCGGTCTCACTGTCGATATGATCGCGCGGCAGGTCGCCGCCGAAGGCGCCCGCGAGATCGTGGTCGTCACCGACGACACGACGAAATATCCGGCGGAGACGGAATGGCCGGCGGGCATGGCGATCCGGCCGCGCGAAGAACTCGAGGTGGTCCAGCGTGAACTCGCGGCCATCCCCGGCACGACGGTTCTAATCTACGATCAGACGTGCGCGGCGGAAAAACGGCGCCGCCGCAAGCGCGGGCTCTATCCCGATCCCAGCAAGCGCGTCTTCATCAATGCGCGTGTCTGCGAAGGCTGCGGCGATTGCGGCCAGACCTCGAACTGCGTCGCAGTGCAGCCCATCGAGACCGAATATGGCCGCAAGCGCGCCATCGATCAGTCGAGCTGCAACAAGGATTTCTCCTGCCTCGACGGCTTCTGCCCGGCTTTGGTGACCGTGCATGGCGTCAAGCCAAAGAAGATCGAGACGGAAGCGGAGATCGCTGAATATTTTCCGCCGCTGCCGGAACCCTCCGTTCCGCGGCTCGGCGACAAGCCATTCGGCATTCTCATCGCCGGCGTCGGCGGCACCGGCGTTGTGACGATTGGCGCCTATCTCGGCATGGCCGCGCATCTCGAAGGCAAGGGCTGCGGCTCCGTCGATATGGCGGGTCTCGCGCAGAAGGGCGGCACCGTCTACAGCCACATCAAGATTGCCGAAAAGCCCGAGCAGATCCACGCCATCAGCATCAGTGCGGGCGGCGCCGATCTGGTGCTCGGCTGCGATCTCGTCGTCTCGGGTTCAAACAAAGTGCTGGCGGCGATAAGGCCGCGCGAAACCGGCGTCATTATCAACACGGCGGAAATCTACCCCGGCGATTTCACCCGCAATCCCGATTTCGATCTACCGGCCGAAGAGATCAAATCCGCGATCAAGCGTGCCGCCGGTGAGGATGCCGCCTTTTGCGATGCCACGGGGATCGCGACCGTGTTGCTCGGCAATTCCATTGCCGCGAATATTTTCCTGGTCGGCTTTGCTTGGCAACGCGGGCTTCTGCCGCTCTCCGAAAACGCGCTGATGCGCGCGATCGAACTCAACGGCGAAGCGGTCGACATGAATAAACGTGCCTTTGTGTGGGGGCGTCGGACTGCCTTTGCGCCGGAACGCGTCGCCGCCATTCTGGCGCGCGCCAAGAAGCCGGCCGAAGATCGTCAGCTCTCGCAGACGCTCGACGAGATCATCGCCCGCCGCATCGACGAATTGACCGCCTATCAAAATGCCGCCTATGCGCAGCTCTATCGGGCCCGCGTCGCCAAAATTCACGCTGCTGAAAAAGCGAAAGTGCCGGGCGAGACGGGCCTCACCGAGGCGGTCGCGCGCTATCTCTTCAAGCTGATGGCGGCGAAGGACGAGTTTGAGGTCTCGCGTCTCTACAGCGACGGCTCGTTCGCGCAAGAGATTGCCGCGAACTTCGAGGGCAACGCACGGCTCGAATTCTATATCGCTCCGCCCGTTCTTGGCAAAAAGAACGGGCGCGGCGAGCCGATTAAAATGAGGCGCGGGCCGTGGATGATGCTGCTCTTCAAAATCCTCGCGGCGGCAAAAGTTCTGCGCGGCACGCCCTTCGACATTTTCGGCCGGATGCCCGAACGCCGCCTGGAGCGGCAGCTCCGCGCCGATTACGAGACGCTGCTCGACGAGATCGAAGAAGGCCTAACGGCGGATAATCACGAGATCGCCGTCGCGCTTGCGTCGATCCCGGAAAAAATCCGCGGCTTCGGCCATGTGAAGCTGCGCCACATCGAGAGCGCAAAGCAGGAAGAGAAAATTCTGCTGGCGCAGTTCCGCGAAGCGCAAGGCCAGATGCGGCTCGCAGCGGAGTAAGCCCCTCGCCCTTTTGAACGTCACGGAGCGGGGAGAGGTGCGGTCGGCATAGGGGTCAATCTCTTCGTTCTTTACGTGCGGCCACATCAATGGCTTTCTCGAAGTTGTCACCGCAAGCGCCGGAAGTCAGAGGGCTTCGCCGGTTATGCATTTTACTAGGATGTGTTTGTCTTGTTCTCATCGGTTCACTCGGCTGGCTCCTTGTCCCGCAAATCTGGCGGACTAATCAAAAGTCACAGGGGCAGCCCGACGAAGACATCGTATTTTCAAATAAGCTGTTCGTGAACACAAAGGATTTCGTCGCCGTAGAAGGAACGCTAACTGGCGATTGGATCGCATATAAAAACAATACATATTCCTTTTTATGTTTTCCCAAGGAGTGTCTTGTCGCCTTCATCGAACAAATTGGCGCACGACAAGTTGGCAGAACAATAGGTCCGACAACTTATCCTGTCATTAGTTGGGCTGACGACGAAGTTGTAGCATCAGACGATGGTCTATGCTCCAAGACAACGATTACGATTGATCGTAATGAGCAAATTCTTCTTTGGGTCGAAACCCCAATCAATCAAACTACAATTGCGTGCAAGAACGTTGATGATGGCATCCGTAAGGCAACCATAGAACCTTCACTCTTTTGGCGACGCTAAAAGGCAACAGCGCAAACATCTACCGCACAATCACATTCTTGAACTGCCAGGCGTCCTCGGTGTCGAGGTCCTCGGGAAAGAGGACGCCGCGATCCGTCAGCGGTGTCCAATCCGTATATTGCCCGATGACGGGGCCGAGATAAGGCGTCTGCACTTCGAGGCAGCGGCGGAAATCGAGTTCGTCGGCTTCGACGATTCCGGCCTTCGGATTTTCCAGAGCCAAAACCATGCCGGCAAGCACGGCCGAACTCACCTGCAAGCCCGTCGCATTCTGGTAAAGCGCGATGCGGCGCGTCTCCTCGATCGAGAGCTGCGAGCCATACCAATAGGCGTTTTTGGCGTGGCCGTAGAGCAGCACGCCAAGCTCATTGATACCGTCGACGATCTCGTTCTCGTCGAGAATATGCGACGCCTTCTGCACCTGCCATTGCGCGCCCGCCATCTCATCGAGTGAAAGCACGGCATCATCGGCCGGACGATAGGCATAGTGACAGGTGGGGCGATAGACGACGCGGTCGCCTTCGCGCACCGTCAAATAATCGGCAATCGAGATCGATTCATTATGCGTGACGAGAAAGCCGTGCTGGGCTTTGGCCGTCGGCGTCCAGGAGCGCACGCGCGTGCCGGCGCCGGGGCGCAGCAGATAGATTGCGCAATCGGACCCGTAGCCGTGTGTCTTGCCTTCCGGCGGTAGATGTTTCTCATGCGTGCCCCAGCCGAGTTCTGCGGGCTGCAAGCCTTCCGACACAAAGCCTTCGACAGACCAGGTGTTAACGAAGACGCCCATCGGCTTCGGCGTCTTGGCGCGCTGCGTGTCGCGCTCGGCGATATGAATGCCTTTGACGCCGAGCGACATGGCAAGCCGCGCCCAGTCTTCGCGGCCCTTCGGCTCCTTCACCTTTTGCCCGACATCGGCGGCGATGTTGAGCAGCGCCTGTTTCACGAACCAGGAGACCATGCCCGGATTGGCGCCGCAGCAGGAGATGGCGGTGGGTCCGTGTCCCAACGCCGCGCGCTGATCGAGCACTTCGGCGCGCAAGGCATAATTCGAGCGCTGCGAAAGCGTGAGGCGCGTATCGGTGTAGAAGCCCGGCCAGGGTTCGCAAACAGTATCGACATAAAGCGCGCCGACCTCATGCGCGAGCCGGATCATCGCGGCGGAAGAGACATCGACCGAGAGATTGACGATGAAGGCCTGCCCCGGTGCTTCCGTCAGCAGTGGTTTTAAAAGATCGACGAAGTTGTCCCGCGTCACGGCCTCTTTGATGAAGCGATAGCCGCGCTCATCGACGAGGTGACGGTCGGTGTCGACGGGATCGATAACGGTGAGGCGCTTCTTGTCGAATTTGAAATGCCGCTCGATCAGAGGCAACGTGCCGCGCCCGATGGAGCCGAAGCCGATCATGACAATAGGACCGCTGATCGTGCCATGCACGGGCCAGTTCGACATAGGGCTTCTCCGGTGAAGATCGCAAAGGCGGGGCCGCCCGAGGGCGGCGACACGCTCTCAAAGCCGAGACCATGCGGCGGGTCAAGGACCGTAGCGCCGCATGGGGAAAGGCAGGCTAAAGCACCACGACGCGCGTGCCGACGGGCACGCGATTATACAGATCCATGACATCGCCATTCATCATGCGGATACAGCCCGAGGAAACGGCCTTGCCGATCGTGTCGGGCTCGTTCGTGCCGTGGATGCGGAACAGCGTGTCCTTCTTGTTCTCGTAGAGATAAAGCGCCCGTGCGCCGAGCGGATTGTTCAATCCGCCATCCATCTCGATCGGCAGATCGGGGCGGCGCTTCAGCATGTCCTTCGGCGGAAACCAGCGCGGCCATTCGCTTTTATGGTCCACATGGGCGACGCCCTTCCAGGCAAACCCCTCGCGGCCGACGCCGATTCCATATTGGATCGCGGTCCCATCCGGCTGAACGAGATAGAGATGGCGCGATTGCGTATCGACGACGATGGTGCCCGGCGGTTCGCTCGTGGGATTTTGCACGATCTCGGCCGTGCGCGGCGAGGCCGCCGCCTGTGCATCGTCCATCGGGCCGCCGGGCATGGTGCCTCCCGGCTGTTGCAGGGCCGCACCGTTGTCCGGCTGCTGCTGCTCGACGTTGGGCGGCGTAAAACCAAAACCACTTGGGGGCTGTTGCACGTCGCCGGGCTGCTGCGGTTGTGCCTCGCCCTGCGGCTGCGGCTCTGGTTGCCCCTGTGGCTGGGGTTGTGGCTCATAAGAGCGCTGATCCTCTTGGCCCGGGAAGGGGGGATAACCGGAGTTGTCCGGTGGATAAGTTCTGTAACCGTCATAATAGCGCCACTGCGCCTCGGCCGAGCCGGCGACGCTCAAGGATGCCGCCGCCAAAGCGGCGATGATGAAATGACGGAGGCTCATGACGATGCACCTAAACGCTTGAATGCCGATCATCTTGATCGTTGCGTTGGGAAATGGCGAAAAATGTGGCGTCGCGGTAAACGCGCCTGCCGACGCTTGCTCAACAAAATGGGAAGTCTTCACCTTGTCCAGGAGGGGAGCGCCGGACGGTCGAAATTCATTCCCCATCTTGATCTGGCCCCTTCGCGGAAGGGGAAAGTTGTGTCAGACTTTTAAAGCTGAAAATGCAGAGGAGCGCGGAATGCCCATGCAGAGTCATCTCGCCGAACTTCAGCGTCGTCATGATGCTCTCGACCGTGAAATTGAGAAGGAATGGGCCCACCCCGGAGCCGACGATGTCAGGCTCGCCGAATTGAAGCGACGAAAGTTGCAGCTCAAAGACGAAATCGCAAAACTGCTTAAAATTGAACCGGATGCAGAAAGAGTAGCGGAAACACTGCACTGATTGCCGGCCCCGGCAACGGCGCGGTTCCCCCGATTTCTGCGCGGCGCGATCGACCGGACGCCTTGGCGCCGGCCGGGGTGAAGCACGGCGCATTGCCGGCTCGCGGCCGATGGATTACACAGTCCTCAGCGCCGCTCGGGGCGGCGCGTCTTTGCACCCGTAGCTCAGCTGGATAGAGCGCTGCCCTCCGAAGGCAGAGGCCACAGGTTCGAATCCTGTCGGGTGCGCCATTCGACTTCAGGCGACGCGCGACACCGACGCCCCTGCGGTGCCCGCCGCCTACGACATCACGTGTGCCTTCACCCCGAGTTTCTCTTCCGGCCCAGGGCGCTCGCGCGCCGGCCGATGGATCGGGTCGGCGCCGATTGTGCCGACGAGCGATGTCAGATAGTCCGGCGCTCTCACCCGATCGAGTTCCGCGCGTGCGTGCTCCAGCCGGATGGCGATTCCGAGGCGCTTGGCCTCCTCACGGTGGCCGGTGCGCATCAGGAATTCCGTCAGGCTCCGAACATTGCGCTCCCAAAGTGCCACATCCCGCTGCTGCTTCACTTCGAGGCGCTCGCGGTGCCAGTCGCTCGCGAGCAGCGCCTCGCGGGTGAAGAGCGCGCGTATCTCCGGATCGCTCGCGGTTTTTCCCTGATAGCTTCCATGCGCCATGATGTGGAGCAGCGCCTTGAGCGGCGGGCAGGCGTCGTCGATCGTGCCGTCTTGGAAGTATGACTCCGCGACGCGCTGCTGCGCCTCCACGATGTTGTTGACGCCGTCGGCAAACACTGCGGCATCCTGGAGTTCGGGTTTCAGGATATCGTCGGTGAACACGACCGTCGGATTGTCGAAGACGCGCCCGAAGTAGGTGTGCACGAATTTGGCCGTGATACGATAACCGAGCCGGCTCGCCAGCACCCGCTTTCCGCCGAAGTCATAATCTTCGAGCGGCTCGAGATGGCCCGCCTCGATCAGTCGTTTGGGGTCGCGCTCGTGAGGGAAAAGCCGGCACCAGATTTCAGGGATCAGCAGGCTGATGTCATGGTCCACACGCAGATGCGGGCCGATGAAGCCGGCGGCTGAACTGAAGCCGCCGTAGCCCGTGAGCAACATCGCGACGAGCGCATTGTTGAGATCGGGCGTCGTCTGAATGGCGTTGAACGGTCCCTTAGTGAGCGCGCCCTCGGATCCCGCGCCCGTCGTGCTGGGCGACGTGCCGGTCAGCGAGCACACATAGTCCATGAAGAGTTCCGGCAGCTCTTGGTAGTGGATCGGCCCATAGACGCAGAGCGGCCGGATCCCTTCCTCCTGCCGGTTGTTGCGCCGGCCCGACATCACACCGATCACCGGAAACAACGCCGGCGCGTCGAGCGGCAGGCGGCGATAGAGCCGCGCGCCCATCTCCGCGACATAGCGGTCGCGCGGCCGTGCGAGGTCAGGCCGGAGCTGCAGATAGCGCGGATTCTTGGTGGGCTTGCCATTGATGAGCCGAGGCTGCGCCGAACAGATCGAATAGCCGTCGTCCGTGCAGGCGGCGTTCTTCGCCACATGGTCGCGCATCGGCAGCGTGAAGCTGTCTTGCACCACGACGTCTTCGACGATGTGCTGCATGTCCTCGCGCGTGAGCGGCTGAAAGTTTGAGCAGAAGAGGCCGGGAGATGACATATCTTCCTCGGTCTGACGGTCGAGACCAGGATGAATGGCGTCGTCGGGCCGCTGGAAGAGCCGGAATTCGCAATTCTGCGCGAGTTTGAGGCTCGGATGTCCATCATATTCGCTCGGCAGTCCGATCAGAAGCTGCGCGGGAACCACCACAGACGCAGTGATGTCGTCTTCCATCTGTACCTTGTCCGCCGCGACGAAGTCCTGCCTCAGTTTGTAGGTCCGCCAGGCACCGTCCTCTTGGCGGCCGATCCGGAGATAGTTGGCGACGAGCTTGCGCCCCTCGAATTTGAGTTCGTGGCCGGGGGCGCCGTTGATGATGTCCACACTGAAGTGCTGACGCCAATTCTCGCCCCATTCGGGCCAGTAGAAGCGCTTGATCACAAACACAAGCGCCCGCACATGGTTCGGAATGCTTTCAAGCCAGGCGTTGTACTTGGGCGTGAATTCGGGGTTGGGCGTGAGGAGCTTGATTACGGAGCCGAGCGAACGCTCGGGCGACAGGATCGGCCGCGAAGCGCCGCTGCCATTGCCGCCGCGCAGCTCGGGCAGGCGTGCGTCATTGTAGTCCCGGCCGAAGATCTCCTCGACCAGCGCCATGTCTTCCTCGAAGTTGCGCACATAGAACGAGCCGGGCAGCACGGCGTCGACCAGGCTCTTGCTGATCTCCGACTTGCCGCCGCCGGAGACGGTGCAGGGTTTGTGGCAGAACGCGCCCTCTGGCACCGTACCAATCAGCCGCCAGCTCGGTGCCGCGCCATATTTGGCCATGCGGACCTTGTAGCCGCTCGGATGGATATAGATCTTGCCAGGCAGCAGCTTCAGGTGCTGCGTCTGGCCGTCCTTGCTCCAGGTGATGTCCTGGTGGCGGATGTCAATCTCCATGTCTTCCGGCATGTAGTGGATTTCGGGATAGATGCCGTCGGTGGCGTAGCCCGACGGGTGCACCTTCGCGCGATCGCCCAACAGCGTGAGCACCTCCCCGAAGCGGTGCTGCTTAGCGCTCTCAAGCCGCATGAGGTCAGGGTTGAAGCGGTCGCCCAGGCTGAAGGTTGCGAAGGCGAGCGCTCCGCCGGCGTGTTCCTCTTCGGCCCCGCCGAAGAGGTTCGCGCTGAAGCCGATCTGTGTCTTCACTTCCTTCTTGCAGTAGCCGAAATAGTTGTCGGCGAGGATGGTGACCATGACGCCGTCCATGTCACGCGAGGTGATCTTGAACGGCCGACCCTCGTTGTAGAGTTCGTTCTCGTCGCTCCAGCACATGCCGGCGCCCCGCTCAGCCTCTGTGGCGTTGCTTGCGTGCGGGAGACCGACGTCTTTCTTCTTCAATTTCGTCAAATGCGGCGCCAGAATCACGCAGCCGCTGTGGCCGGTCCAGCCATCCACGTCGAGCGCGGCATCGTTTGCCGGGAGATAGGGATCGCCGGCGTTGCCGAAGATGCTCTCCACAAAGTCGAGGTTCGAGATCAGTCCGCCTGGGACGAAGTAGCGGATCTCCAAACGCTTCTCCGGCGAGAGTCCGGGCACCGCGGGACAGACGAGCGGCCGCAGCAGCAAGGAGACCATGGTCTCCACGGGCTCCTCCCAATTCGCAGTGAACGGCAGGCGCATCAATTCGGGCGGCGGACGCAGCGCCTCCTCGAGCAGGCGAACGTAAGTAGCGAGCGGCACGCGGGTTTTATCAGCCGGAATCGGAAGGCCGCCCTCGGCCACGTGAAAGACGCCTTGCGTCGTGCGGCGATCGTTGACCGGGTTGTGCAGGACTCCATTGTCGAGCCTGTAACTCGACACGAGTTCGTTCTGCCAATTGTCCGCGTCGACGGGGAGCGACAGTTCGCGCGCCAGCCCATATTGGTCGAGAATGAAAGTCTCCGCGGGCAGGCGCACGGGTTTGGCGCCCCCAGCGTCCGCAAGAAGCCTGTCGATGTAATTCTGGATACGCCCGTCGGCGGGGCAGAGATGGTGGGAGAGGAGTCGGGTCTGCTCACGGTAGCGCGCGAAGAGATCGCCCGCGAGGTGCAGCACTTCCTCGTCGCCCTTGTCCGTCGGGATCCGGACGCCCATGGATGCGAGCTTAAGGAGGATCAGACTGACGGTCGCGGATCGCTCCGGCAGCCGGACCGACCCATCCGCCTTCAGTCCAACAACGCGTTCCAACTCCATGCCCGCCTCCCCAAAACCGCCCCAACAACGTACTGGGTTTTCTCCGCCGAAGCCCCAGAATTTGTGAGAATGGCCTTCGACACGAATGCTGAGCAAGAGTCTTGTTCAGGTGTCGAAATTTTCCGCCATCGCGCGCTCCTTGCGAACCCGCGAAATTTTTCTCACTGGGCACGGTTTTGCGGCGGTGTCTGCGCGAGCGCGTGCTCATGTGGCGAGGGATGCGCTCTTGCGCACGGCATCAATTTACACACGCTCATCGTGCTTTTTATCTTTCCACAAAATCTATTGACTAAATTGGACCCTCGCTCAAATATCTGTCGAAAGACGGAGGGTAAGATGAGCAGAACTGATGTCGAAGCCCCGAGCGCGGGCGGGACGACTCTCACGCAGGCACAGGGCTGGCGCGAACTTTGGCTGAAGGAAGATTGGTGGGCGGTCTGGATCGGACTCGGCATTATTGTCGTCGGCTATTTCCTGTTCACCCAAGGTGCGAGCCTTAAATGGATCGCGGTGACGCCGGCGAAATGGTCGACGCTCCCGCAGCTCGGCGCCGATCTCTCCGCCAATGCGCTGCGTTATGTCGCGCAGTTCTTCCTCTGGCTGGTGCTTTTCGGCCTCGCCTTGACGGCGCTTGGGCATAAAGCGCGCGATTTCGTTCCTGCCTTTGTCTTTCTCTATCTCGTCTCGGTTTTGATCTTCGTGATCGGGCAATGGACCCAGGCGAATTACTACAATCTCGAGCCGCCGCTGGTCGCGCTCGTACTCGGTCTCTTCGTCTCCAATACGATTGGCCTGCCGCGTTTATTCGACGCCGGCTTCCGCGTCGAGTTCTACATTAAAGTCGGCATCATCCTTCTCGGCGCGACGCTGCCCTTTACTTTGATTCTCTGGGCCGGCCCTATCGCGATCCTTCAAGCGTCGATCGTTTCGATCGTCACCTTCCTTGTCATCTATTTCGCCGCGCGCCGTCTCGGCCTCGATCATCAGCTCTCCGCAGTGCTCGGTGCCGGCGGCGCCGTCTGCGGCGTTTCGGCTTCGATTGCGGTCGCAGGCGCCGTTGGCGCGAAAAAGGAATATGCGCCGATCGCTATCACTGTCGTCATCATCTGGGCGATCGCGATCATCTTCATCCTGCCCTTCGTCGCTCGCGCGCTCAATTTGCCGACAGGCGTCGGCGGTGCATGGATCGGCACATCGGAATTCGCCGACGCGGCGGGCATTGCCGCGGCGCAGACTTACGGCGGATTCGCCGGCCACGGCATCGCCGGAACAAGCGATCAGGCCGTTTGGTCCTTCACGCTGATCAAGGTCGTCGGCCGCGATGTCTGGATCGGCATCTGGGCTTTCGTGCTCGCCATCATCTCGACGACGCGTTGGGAACCGGCGGCGACCGGCCGCAAGCCGGACGCGGCGGAGATTTGGTGGCGCTTTCCGAAATTCATCATTGGATTTCTCATTGCGTCGATCATCATCACGCTGGTGGCGCGGAACTACACACAGGCGGCGTATACCAAACAGGTGACGCCGGTGCTCGCCGGGCCGATCAAGGATTTGCGGACTTGGGCTTTCATTTTCGCCTTCTTGAGCATCGGCTTCACGACGCGCTTCCGCGAACTCGCCCATGCAGGCCTGAAGCCGTTCGGCGCCTTCAGCATCGGCGCCATCGTCAATGTGTTGCTGGGCTTTGTCCTGTCGGCCTATGTCTTCGCGTCACATTGGCAAAATCTTGTGCATTAATGGCGGGACCCTGACGTGAACATACACGCGCCAAAACGAGAGCAGCGCGCAGCCCCGACACAGAACTGCCGGCGCTGCGCGCATTTCATGAATGACCCCAAGAAGCTTGAAGCGGCCATGCCCGGCCTCATCATCATGAGTTCGGCCTATGGATCTGTGCGCGCGGAGGACGGCCTCTGCCAGCGTCACGATCGCTATGTGCGGGCAAGTTTTGGATGTGCGGATTTTGCGGCGACAATTGCGGTGGTAGCGGAGGAGGGACTCGAACCCCCGACACAAGGATTATGATTCCTCTGCTCTAGCCAGCTGAGCTACTCCGCCATCCTTTTAAATCAACAGGTTATCCTTTTCTGGATTTTCCTTAGTCATTGCCTAATCAGTGCGATTACGACGTCGCAGAGGGCGGATGTAAGGGAACTTGATGGCGGTCGCAACCTAATTTCGAGGCGCCACCGCGTTTACGGAAGGAGCCCTGAGGAAATGGCGTACAGCCTTCCAAGCTGAATACGAGGGTTCGATTCCCTTCACCCGCTCCAATACTTAGCCGATTTCTGAAAATTTCCAGGCACCTCTCAGACACCGCCGAAGAAATTCATTCCGATGATGCTGGTAGGTGCGCCGGTTGGGTCGGACTTGGAAGAGAAGTGTTGCTTCTCCCGCTCATCGATCGACTTGCCTCGAAGCTCTCGTGGCGTCCGCTGCAGAATGCGCTTTATCCCTTGAGCCAGCGTCGCTGAGATAAAGCGCGCCAATTCGTTCTTTGAGTAGATTCCGAGGGTGACGGAACCTTTATTGCGCGCCTAAGTTTAAGATAAGCCAGGATTTTTGTCTGGGTTGCTGAAATTTGATGGTTAAGCGGTCGCTTCCGACGCGCGCTTATTCGCCCGCTTGGCGTGTTCTGTCGAATTCCGCGGTCCCCGTTTCTCCATTTTATGACCGAGGACATTCATGCGCATTGCTCAAATAGCTCCACTCGCGGAAACCGTGCCGCCGAAACTTTATGGCGGTACGGAACGGGTTGTGTCCTGGCTTACGGAAGAGCTCGTTAGCCAAGGCCACGATGTCACTCTCTTTGCGGCGGGCGGTTCAAAGACGGCTGCGAAGCTCGTCACAGGTTCTGATGCGGGTTTGCGTCTTCAAGGCGTCCATGATCACACAGCGACCAATCTTGTTATGCTCGACAACGTCAGGCAGTGCGCCGATCAGTTCGACATCATTCACTGCCACATAGATGTGCTGCAATTTCCTCTCTTCCAGGATTTTGGCCACAAGCTCGTGACGACTTTGCATGGCCGCCTCGATCTCCCGGATTTTTGGCCCGTCTATCGCGCATATCGACATATGCCGCTGATTTCGATCTCGAATATGCAACGCGAGCCAATGCCGTCGGGGGTCAACTGGCTTACGACCGTCTATCACGGCCTGCCAGCCGAGATCTGTCCCTTCAACGCGACCG
>JBEKNV010000005.1:0-99067 GCA_049522395.1 Methylovirgula sp. | reverse complement strand
AAAGAACAGGCAGGGCGGATGGCAAATCTTTTCATGGCCAATACTTCCCCCTCTTCGAAATCAAGTATTTCGAAGGTGCATCTGATCAATGCGGATGATAGCGCGCGACCGCGTCGGCTAGAGCCTACCGTATCGTATCCAAAAGCGTCTAGCGGTCATGTTCACGTCTTTCTTCGTACAGATTCCTGCTGCGTCGAACGGCGCAGGTGAAACCAGCCATACTGGGAAAACACGCTCGAGGTACGCTTGAAGCTCTCGCACGACCGGCGACCCCGATCATTCCCTTACACTAACATAGCAGTCAGACCCCGCAAGGTCGTTGTGTCATAAAAATTTTATCGCGCGCACATCAAAGCCGATGAGAAGAAACACTTGGCGCTCCCTCGGCAGGTGTAAGCGCCTGATTCCGCGTTGATCGCTCTCCGTTCAGAGAGGAATTTTGCGCTTTCGCCACAGGTTCATAAATCTTCAACGAGCCGGAGCGAAGCCGTCGGCGGAGGCCAATAAAACGGTGAGTCAACGCGTCCTCCAACAGACGTAAAAAATGCCTTCCCCGTAAATGTTTGAATCGAATGGAACTTGAATGTGCGCCTGTAACTCGGCGGAAAAAATCTTCCCGCGTGTCTTTCAAAAAAATGCTTGCGCGGCGGCTGTCGGCAAGAAGGCGGAAAATTTCCGCCCAGACCATCGTCTTTCGCGCGACGTTAGGTTAATTCACCGCACATCGAAGGGGCGATACACGCAAAAATACGAGGCGCGTTGCGACTGAAATAGTCATAGTGACTGAAATAGTCATAGAAGGTGTTCAACTGCCAGCCGCAAAAAATTTTTCCCGACGATTCAAAGTTTTCGCTGCGAATGCGCGCGGTCGCGGAGTGAGCAGCACTTTCTAGATCACACGCCCGATGGTTGCGGCAGGGCGTTTTCAGTCCTTGACGAGGGCTTCCAGCATCTCAATCCGATCCGCTTCATGCGTCGGCTTATCCCAGCGGATCCGATTGATCCGTGGAAAGCGCATCGCGAGACCCGATTTGTGACGCGACGAGCGGTTGACGCCCTCAAAAGCAACTTCGAGCACCAGTCCCGCACTCTTGTCGTGCTCCACTTCGCGCACGGGGCCAAAACGATTGACTGTATGGCCGCGGACATAGCGATCGAGCCTGCGCAGTTCCTCGTCGGTAAAGCCAAAATAGGCTTTGCCGACCGGTACGAGCGCGTCGCCCTCTTCATTTGTCTGCCAAACACCGAAAGTGTAGTCGGAATAAAGCGAGGAACGCTTGCCGTGGCCGCGCTGCGCATACATCAACACCGCATCGATCGTCGCCGGATCGCGTTTCCATTTGTACCAAAGTCCCTTCGGCCGGCCGCCGACATAGGCGGAATCGGCGCGTTTCAACATAAGGCCTTCGATGGCCTCGGCATCCGCCGCACCCACACCCGCTGGATGGCGGCGCGCTTCGGCCAACGCCTCCCAGGATGTGGCTTCGACCAAGGGCGAGAGATCGAGCCGCGGACTTTGGGCGGCCGTAATGAAGCATTCCAGCCTTTTGCGTCTGTCATCGAAAGGCAGAGCGCGCAGATCCTCACCGTCAAATAGGAGAATGTCATAGGCGCGGATATGGGCGGGAAACTCCGAGAGGAGTTTGGGCGAGACGATTTTTCGATTGAGTCTCTGTTGAAGCACGCTGAAGGATTGCGTCTTGCCGTCTCTCACCACCAGCAGTTCGCCGTCGATGGCAAAAGACGCAACCGGAATGTGCGCTAATTCGCCGACGAGATCGGGGAAGGCGCCGGAGACGTCCTCGCCCGTGCGCGAAAAGAGCCTGACGATCTTGCGGCCTTCGCTGTCTGAGCCGACGCTCGCCTGGACGCGAATTCCATCCCATTTCCATTCCGCCCGAAACTCTGCGATCGGCAGATTCGCCAGCTCAGCTTCCTCAAGCGCATGGGCGAGCATGGGCGAGCATGGCCGAGCGAAAGGGCGCCGGATCACGGTTCTCCGGTTTCTCTGCCTTTCCTTCGAGCCAGGCGAAGAGTTCGCGATAAGGCGGCGAAAGCCCGTGCCAGAGGTCTTCGATCTCGGCGAGGGGGCGATTGCCGAAGTCGGCGACGGCTTGCTTGGCCAATCGCGCCGAGACGCCGACGCGTAAGGCGCCGGTGAGAAGCTTCAGCAGAGCCCAGCGGCCCGTCTCATCCAGGCCATTGAGGAAACCGACGAGAAGCGGTGCTTGTTCGAGGCTGCTCGCCTGCATGAGCGAGCGGATGACTGTACTCAAGCTCAAGTTAGCGGATGATTTGGCTTCATCTTGCGCGGGCCAGAGCAAGGCGACAGTCTCGGAAAGGTCGCCGACATAATCATAGGACAGCGCGAAGAGATGCGGGTCAACGCGATCGCTGATAAGAGTCTTGATCAGCTTTGGCTTGGCATAGCGAAAACTGAGCGAATCGGTGAGAGCGGCAAGGGCGAAGCCACGATCGGGATCGGGCGTCGAGCGGAAATAGTCGATCATCAATCTCCGCTTGGCGTTTCGAGACGGTTCGAACGCCAGGGAATCGAGCAGCGCGGCGAAGCGTTTCATTCCGGAGCCTCGCCGTTCTCGCTCTCCTCGTCGCCATAGCCCATGAGATGAAGCGGCCTCGCGGCAAGACCGCGCCCCTCTCCCCAATAGACCAACGCGTCGGCTTCCCCATGCGTGACGAGCAGTTCCTCGCATCCCGTCTCGAGAACGGTGCGGCAGAGATCGTCCCAATCGGCATGATCTGAGATGATCAGCGGCAGCTCGATGCCGCGCTGGCGGGCACGTGCGCGCACGCGCATCCAGCCTGAGGCAAAGACTTTGCGCGGCTCCGTCTCACCGCGCAGCGCAAGGCTCTCCAAAGCCATGGGCGGACAGAGCACGATCTCGCCCGCGATCTTCGCAGGTTTGACGCCGGCAAGCGGGCGCAATTCGCCGAGCGCGATGCCGGTGCTCTCATAATAATGAGTGAGTTCGGCGAGGCTCCCATGCAAAAAAATCGGCCGCGCATAGCCGGCACCCCGCAGAAGCGCGATGATCCGTTGCGCTTTGCCGAGCGCATAAGCGCCGACGAGATGGCTGCGCTCTGGAAAGAGCTGCAGCGAGGCGAGAAGTTTTGCGATTTCGACCTCGGCATTGGGATGGCGAAAGACCGGCAGACCGAATGTCGCCTCGGTGATGAAGCAATGGCAGACCACCGGCTCGAAGGGCGCGCAGGTCGGATCGCTCTGACGCTTATAGTCGCCCGAGACGACGATCCTCTGGCCGCGATGCTCGATCAGGATTTGCGCGGAGCCGAGCACATGGCCGGCCGGGTGAAAACTGACATTGGCGTCGCCCAGGCGAAGGCTCTCGCCATAGGCGATTGCTTGCGTTTCCTTGGCAAAATCGGCGCCGCAACGAATCGCCATGATGGCGAGCGTCTCTTTCGTCGCAAGCACTTTGCCATGGCCCGGGCGCGCGTGATCGGAATGGCCATGCGTGATCAGCGCGCGCGGCACCGGCCGCAGCGGATCAACGTAAAAGTCGCCCGCCTTGCAATAGAGGCCAGCGGGGGTAAGCGAAAGACAATCGGCAGCAGTCATGATGCAGAAAAGATAAGTGCATCATGCTCGGATTTTGAGATGCTGAAAGAGCGGATTGCGGAGCGCCTTTTGACGCTCCGCAATGTCATCTCGTTATGGGCACACCTCGACCCGGCGGTATCCCAAAAAGTGGCCCGAGGCGTTATAGACACGGCGCCGGCTGAGATAGCAGGTCGGCGTGGGATAAGGTTCGCTGTAGCCGTAGCCATAAGGATAGGCGTAGGGATAGGAGTAATAAGGCAGCCCCCAACCCCAGCCTCCCCAACCCCAGCCGCCACCCCAGCCCCAGCCACCATGCCCCCACCCGCCATGCCCCCAGCCGCCTCCATGCGCTTCGGCCGGCATCGACAGTGTTGCTGTTGCTGTCATGGCAATGGCTAAGACGGCAGCGACGCCGATGAGCGTTTTGGATTGTATCGACATGCTCTGCTCCCTTTTTTCATTCAGTGGAGTGAACTCTCCTCGTTGGAAGCACGCATAGCTCTGATCCAGGTCAGTTCCGAAAACACGAAGCCGTTAACATGAAAAAAGCCCCACCAAAATGGCGGGGCTTTTTCCGATCCCTGCAATCCGCTTAAAAGCAGTTCCAGGGATCGTAGCTGCAGGCGCTGCCACGGTAGTAGGTATAGCCTGGGCCGTAGTTGTAAGCGTAGCCAGGATAGCCATAACCGGGGCCATAGGCGTAACCGGGATAGTCATATCCGTAACCATAATACGGCGCGGTCGCGAGCGCTCCGAGGGCCAAGCCCCCGAGCACACCCGCGCCCACGCCCCATCCGCCGCCCCAACCACCGTGCCAACCATGACCTCCCCAGCCGCGCGCTGACGCGGGCGTGGATGTCGCGGCCACAGTGGCACCGATCGTGAAGGCCGCGAGAGTCGCGCCCACAAGCGTTTTCTTCAAGAGTGTCGACATCATCTGCTCCTCTCATGTCGCAGGCCGCCAACGCAATCGCGTTCCGCATGACGGCCAACAAACGGCAAGATCCGATGAATCGAATCGGGGCTTGATCTCTGCCCTCACCGGATCCGACCTGCGATGAATGCGAACGCGCGAGATCGGTTCCTAAGGCCGAGATTTGCAGCGAGCGAAGCCGTTTGAGAAAAGCGATTTTAATCTTTAGTTTAACGTCAACCTGCGGCCGATGCGCATGTCGCTTGCGCGATTTTGATGGCTGCGGTGTTGAAGTTTGTGCTGAGATCGTACGAATGAAAGCGCCCACTGTCCTCGTGCCGATGCCGCATTCTTCCGGCGATCTCATTGCCGACCGGCGCTATGAGTTTGCCGCGTCTTACGCGGGGAGCGGCGACTTCGCGGCTGCGGCGGAGATTCTTGAGCAGGTCGTCGAACGCGTGGAGAATTGGCCAGCCGTCTGGAATGCGCTCGCCAAAGCGCGCGAACATTTGGGCGAGACGGCGGCGGCCGTTGCCGCCTATACAAAAGCCGCGGCGCTCGATCCCAGCGACGAATTGGGCGCAAGTCTCAATCTTGCGCGGCTCGGCGCAACCGCGCCGCCCGATGCGGCGCCGGAACAGTATGTTCGTTCCCTCTTCGATCAATATGCGACGCGTTTCGATGCGCATTTGACGCAGCAGCTCGACTACCGCGCGCCGCAACTCCTTGCCGAGGCAATCGCACGTCATGCGCGGCAAAAATTTGCGCACGTCGTCGATCTCGGCTGCGGCACCGGTCTTTGCGGCGCTATTTTTCGTAAGAGAGCGGAGACGCTCATCGGAGTCGATCTTTCGCCGCAAATGATCGCCGAAGCGCGACGCAAAAATATCTACGATGCGCTTTATGCGGAGAGCATCACGCGATTTCTCGAGACGTCGGCCGATGGGAGCGTCGATTTGATGCTCGCCGCCGATGTGCTGGTTTACATCGGCAATCTCGATCCGCTGTTCCGCCTGGCGCGTCGCGCCCTGCGCGAAAACGGCCTCTTTGCTTTCACTGTGCAGAACGCACCATCGGAAGAATCGGACAGCACCTCCTTTCGCATTGCGGGCGATCTTCGCTATTCACATGACCCGAACTATGTGGAGGCCGCGGCGCGACGAAACGGTTTTGTCATCCGCCTACTGGAGTGCGCGACGCCCCGGCGCGAGGCGGGCATCGATGTGCCAGGCCTCGTCGTTCTGCTGCAGAAAGCGGAGGGCGCAGCTTAGCTCTTCTTGGGAGACGTGGGGAGCGCGAGCGTCTTTTGCGCCGTCGCTGTAAGTTTCTCCTGAACGCGGCTCGCGATGCTGGCCAGAATCCAGGGCAGAACGACTTCGACACGGACAGAATTCGTTCCGACATCGATATGCGCCGTCACCTCTTGCATCAGGGCGACAACGCGGATCTGCGCGACATAGCCTGTCCAAGCGATGTCGGCGTGGGCGAATTTGTCAATATAGGCGCTTTTGAGCTGATCGAGTTCGAGCGCGATGCGCTTTCGTGCCTCGTCTTGCGACAGCGCATGCGGCACGGTCAAAACAATCGATTTCGTCATCGGCGGGCTCGCATTGGCTCGACCTCAAAAGGATACGCAGGAAAACTCGTCGGCACGCAGCACCGATTGCTGGTGGAACGCTTCTTATAGGCGTTACGGATCGCTTCGATCTTCTCGCTCGACTGCTGATCGGGAACATACCAGATGAGCAGCAGGCGAGACGTCTGTTTGAGAATGTGGCCCTCAGGGTTGCGCCACTGGCCATAGCCCGAAAAGAGGCTGAGACCGTCCGGGAACTGCGGCGTCACCTCTTTGGCAAGAAAACTCATGAAGCGACCTTCGGCAACGCCGCCGCCGAAGATAAGTTCAACCCGCGCCATCCGCCTGTCCGGCGGCGCGCAACTGGTCTCGGCGTGTGCCGGGCTGAGCAAGGCCAAGGCCGCCGCGACAACAAGAGCGATCCGCACCCGCGTCCTCATGCGTCAACCCCGATGAATGGGATCGACCCACAAAACCGTCTCCGGCTTTTCGACGGGCTCGATGTCGAGATTGATCGCGATCGCCTCACCGTCGCTGCGCACGAGTACGCATTCGAGCACTTCATCGGGGCTGGCATTGATTTCCTGATGTGGCACATAGGGCGGAATATAGATGAAATCGCCAGGGCCGGCTTCGGCGACAAATTCGAGCTTCTCGCCCCAGCGCATCCGCGCCTTGCCTTTGACGACATAGATCACGCTTTCAAGAGGACCGTGATGATGCGCGCCGGTCTTCGCATTGGGATGAATGGAGACGGTGCCGGCCCAAATCTTCTGTGCGCCGACGCGGGCGAAATTGATCGCGGCCTTGCGGTCCATACCGGGCGTCTGCGCCGTGTTGGGATCGAGCGTCGACCCGGGAACGACGCGGACGCCATCGTGCTTCCAGCGGGCTTCATGGTCGTGAGAATAATCGGACATGACGCTTCCAACCTTATTGAGGTGGCGCGGAGATCCCCAGAATGGCGGCGACGCCAAGCACGAGGATTCCCAGCGCGAGTTCGACGGCGATGCTCGCCCGTAATTTGCCGATCCGCTCTTCTCCTTTGAGACGCAGGCGCGGCATAGCGATGAAGCGATTGAAATAGGCCAAAGCGAACATGAGGGCAACTGCGCAGAGCTTGGCCAGCAGCACCGCGCCGTAGTCCGTCCAGAACAGCTTATCGAAGGAGCCGGCGACGCGGAACGCCGTATTGGCGACGCCGCTCAGGAGAATCAAGGTGACCGCGATGGTCGCCATCAGTGAAAAGCGCGAGAGAATCGCCAATGCACGCGCGTTTGCGTTCTCGCCGCGAGTGATATCAGCAAAAGCAAAGAAAAGCGGGGCCAAGCCGCCGACCCAGGCGGCCGCCGCCATGGCGTGGATGGCATAGACGGCAATCATCAGAGCGCCATAGGCGCTCGCGCCGCCTTCCGCCGCATGGCCGAGCCAAGCCTGCGTCATCAGCAGCGCGGTCGCGGTGACGATGAAACTTGAGAAGCGCGCGCGATCGCTCAAGGGCAGAAGCGCGATGACGACGACAGCCAGTAAAAGCACGAGACGGACAATGGCGACCGGGCCGAATGGCGTGTCGAAGAAGAAGAGACGCAGCGTTTCCGGATCGACGAGACTACTGAACCCATCGGCCATGCCGGCCAGAATTTCGGCGAGCCACGCGATGCCGGTGATCGCAACGAGCGGTGCGGCGACGCGCAGAAGAATGCGCGTCGCAGTGAGGCTCCGTCGCCATGTCTCGGGGTGCGACGTCAGCGCCTCCTGGTCCGCATAGAACCAAAAGAGCGGCGCGCCAAAGAGCACGAAGACCGCTGCGAAATAAATCCAGCGCGTCGCGACAAAGAGGATCAGGTTGATCTCCGCATGTGATCCATCACGGCGTGACGGTGAATTTAAAACTGCCTTGTGTGTGATGCGTGTCCACCGAGACGACATGCCAGCTCACCACATAGGTGCCGGGCTTGAGCGCGTGGCCAAGCCGCGCATGGAGCGTATTGCCATCGCTGACTGATGCCTTGCCAAGCGGCACGCCGTTGCCATTTTCAGCTTTGAGACTGACACCGGAGAAGCCAGCCACAATGTTTTGTGTGAAGGTGAGTGAAAATTCGCTCGGCGATCCTTGCACGGTCGAGCCGACGGCGGGCGTGGCGTGATCCAAGAAAGCGTGCGCGAAGGCGAGAGTCGTCAGGCAGCACGTAAAGACAGCGCTCAAAAGAGGTTCGAGAAGGCGTCGCATGGGTTTATCTCCTCAATAGGCGTTGGCGCGGCTCGGCGGTGCGCCGAACAATGGCTTGCCGAGCGTCGTCGGCGCGATGTCGTCGAGGAAGAAATCGACGACGGCGAGAGCGCCGACATGTCTGCCGCTCGCTTCATTGACCGGAACCTGCGCCATCACTCCGATCTCGAAATATTGGCCGATGTAATAGACCGACGGGCCGACGACGCCCGTCGTCTCATGCACCCATTGACCAGGCATCGAAGGGCCGGTGTTCGAAATCGGCGAGCTGAAGATGGCTTCGACGGCCGGGATCAGTTTGCTGAAGGCTTCCGGCAGCTGCTGAACATAAGAGTTCGTATAGAGCAGGCTGTATTGCAGCGTCGCGCCATAGGTGAGCACGGTCGGATTGAGACTGCCGTCGAGCGCATTGATCGACGTCGTCGGAATCGAATAATCCATCTCGCCGGTCACCGCGATCGGCCGCAGAAAAACATTCTCAAGATCGCCAAAACCCTTGCCGATATAAACCTTCGGCGTGACCGTCGTGAAAGGATCGGACGGCAGGGATGAAGACGCCGAACTTCCGGTCGAACCCCATTCGACGCTCGTCGCGCCTGCCACGATGAATTCGTGGTCGGGGTTTTTGTAGAAGACATATTTCATCTGGGTTTCGATATTCGCCCAACCCGAAGCGCTCGGATGGCGCTGCCACGTGTAGCCGTCCGACCCAATCGAAACACCGAGATCGGGCGTGATCGTCTTCGCATACTCCCAACCGAGGTTAAGATTATCGGGATCGATCGAGCCATCGGGTTCGATACCGCCCGGCATATAGGCGAAAGCCGGCAACGCCAGTTCGTCGTTGACGCCGGGATCGTCGATGGTGAGCGTCGCCGGGAAAACGCGATTGCCGATGATGGTGTGGGCGAGCGCGCCACTTGCGCAAAGCAAGAGACTTGCGGCCGCGATGGCGGACGGACGTCCGATGGGAAACATTCGAGACATGATTGTCCTCAATCTGACGATGATGCTTGCCCGCCTTCGGCGCGCGGAGAACGCGCGTCAAAGACGCGAGACGGCGATGGCGAAAGCGGCACGATGGCGCCGATCGCATTCAGTCAGACAGAGGGAGGGGGGCCGCGCGGCGGCGCGCTGAGCGAAAAGCGCGCGGGGCTCGGAATAACGAAAGCCGCGACTTGCGCCGGCTGTGCGGCGATCGAGACGTGATCGAGCGCGGCGAGCGACGGCGCCATGACCATGGCGGCATGGCAGTGCACGGTGCAGAAGGGGCATTGCTGTTCGTGGTGCGCCGGCGCGCGATCGTTTTGCGCCTGCTTCGTGCCACGCTCAGCGTTTGCAGCGCTATGCGAATGACAGATCGGGAAAGCGCCGGGCGCGGCACTGGCCGTCGGCAGGCCGCAGGTGCAGAGGGCCGCCGCGGCGAGCTGCACATAAAGCCCGAAGATCGCGAGCCATGCCGCGATCTGCCGCACGAACAGCCGATCACTGGCAGACATAGTCCGCCGCGCACGCGTCGATCTTTGGATGCGAGTGAGCACGCCGAGAAAACCCCCGGCGCAGATCATAGCAGTTTATAAAGCGCCGGAAAGCTCGCCGCGACGGTGCGATTGCCGCAGGCGTTTAGACAAAATCAAAACTGACGGGCCGCGAATTCTCGCGCGGCGGCGCACCGTCGTTCTCCGTCAAGCGAGGCTCACGCCCGCTTCGCCGTCTGGCCGAAGAGAACTTTCTTCGCCGCATCGTCCATCGGCGCGCCGACGCTCGGATTGACTTCCTGCGCTTTGGCATAAGCCGCAACGGTTGCGGGCCGCGCGGCAATCGCCTCGAACCAGCGCTTTAGATTCGGAAAGTCTTCGAGCTTCTGACCTTGCGCCTTGTAAGGCACGATCCAGGGATAAGAGGCCATGTCGGCGATCGAATAGTCGCCGGCGAGGAAGGGTCTATCCGCGAGACGCTTGTCGAGAACGCCATAGAGACGGTTCGTCTCTTTCACATAGCGATCGATGGCATAGGGAATTTTTTCCGGCGCATAATTTGCGAAGTGATGGTTCTGTCCGGCCATCGGGCCAAGGCCGGCCATCTGCCAGAACAGCCATTCGAGCGTCTCGGTGCGGCCGCGCAGATCCTGCGCGAGAAAGCGGCCGGTCTTTTCGGCGAGGTAGAGAAGAATGGCGCCGGATTCGAAGACCGAGATCGGCGCGCCGCCGCCTTTCGGCTCGCGATCGATGATCGCCGGAATGCGATTGTTGGGCGAAATTGCCAGAAATTCCGGCTTGAACTGATCGCCCTTGCCGATGTTCACGGGGTGAATCGTGTAGGGAAGCTTGGTTTCCTCCAGAAACATCGTGATCTTATGGCCGTTGGGCGTCGTCCAATAATAAAGCTCGATCATTCCAGTCTCCGTGTTCCTGTTCGGCTGCTACCGTTTATCTAGTGTGCTGAGGGCAGGAATGTCAGGGCGCACGCTTCACATTGCGGCGAGCGGGCGGAAGCGGCCTTGGGCTTTAGAGCTTCCACCCCGAATGGATGGCGACGATGCCGCCGCTCAGTTTCGTGAAGGAGACGCGCTCGAATCCTGCCGCCACGATCATGTCGCGGAACTCTTCCGCCGGCGGAAAGCGGCGGATCGATTCGACGAGATAGCGATAGGCCTCGGCATCGCCGGCGATCAGCCGCCCCAATCGCGGGATGGCATGAAAGGAATAGGCTTCATAGAGTCGGTCGAGCGTCTGATTGTCGACATTGGAAAATTCGAGACAGAGAAAACGCCGGCCGCGCTTCAGCACGCGATAGGCCTCGCTGAGCGCCACGCCAATGCGCGGTACGTTGCGGATGCCGAAGGCGATCGTATAGGCATCGAAAGAAGCATTGGCGAAAGGCAGAGCCTCGGCATTGCCTTCGATGAAAGTGATCTGATCCGACACGTCGTGTTTGGCGGCGCGCGCGCGGCCCACAGTGAGCATATCGCCATTGATATCAAGGACCGTGACCTTGGTTCGTCTGCCGCCGGCTTTAGCGACACGAAAGGCGACATCGCCGGTGCCCCCCGCGACATCGAGATGCTGAAAGGCGCGCATCTTCGGCGGCTGCAACATCGTCACGAGCCGATCCTTCCAGGCCCGATGCAGAAAACCAGCCATGAGATCATTCATGAGATCGTAGCGCGAGGCGACCTTATGAAAGACCTCATCGACACGTTTTTGTTTTTCGCCGAGCGGCACGGCGGAAAAGCCAAAATCCGTCTGTTCCGTCTCATCGTTCATCGGCATCGGGTCCAAAGGCGCACGCGTTCATCCGCGCATTCGAGGAAGACTCCGGCGCGTTTTGCCACCAAACGGCGCGAATGTCTCGCACAAAGATCGTCAGTGGCCGCCGGGCATTTCGCGTACAATCTCAAGGAAGAATGCGATATTAAGCGCGACGCCGACGCAGGCGGCAAGCACGGCAATCGGCAGCCATCTCTTCCATTGGAGCAGCAGCAGCGCGGGCACAATT
The DNA here is from genome assembly GCA_049522395.1 of Methylovirgula sp. GTDB lineage: Bacteria > Pseudomonadota > Alphaproteobacteria > Rhizobiales > Beijerinckiaceae > Methylovirgula. Next base: position 87,267 of record JBEKNV010000005.1, on the reverse strand, counting down.
CCGATGACCAGCACAAAACTCGCCGGCATCACCGCGACCCATTCCATGCCGTCGCCTTTCGGATTGGCGTGCTGGCCGATATAGACATAGAGATAAAGATAGATGAGCACTTGCGCGACGATGGCGGCGTAAACCATGACCCGCAGCAGCTTGCCGCGCCCATCTGTCTTGCCGCGATCTTGCCCGCTGACCTCGCTCATGCTGCGCCTCCCGCGCGGAGCGACCAGCCTGCGTCGATTTCAGGGTGAGCGCAAGCCGCGCAATCATTGAACTCGGAATGAAAGAAGTGATAGCGAGAACGGCGCCGTTTTCTGCGCGCCGCTTGGACCCCGCCATGCCCGAATTGCCGGAAGTCGAGACCGTTCGCCGGGGCCTTGCGCCCGCGATGGTCGGCGCGACGATTACGGCGGTCGATCGGCGCCGGCCCGATTTGCGCTTTCCCTTCCCAAAGAATTTTGCCGGCCGGCTTAAGGGCCGCCGCGTCGAGGCGCTCGGCCGACGCGCAAAATATCTCATGGCCGATCTCGATGACGGTGACGTGCTCGTCATGCATCTCGGCATGTCAGGCTCGTTCCGGATCGAGGACGAGCGCGTGACGCAGCCGGGCAAGTTCTATCATGCGAAGCCGAAGGACGCGGCGCATGATCATGTCGTCTTCCATCTCTCGAATGGCAAGACAATCGTCTACAACGATCCGCGCCGCTTCGGCTTTATGTTGATCGTCCCGCGGAAAAATCTCGATCGGCATCCGCTGTTCAAGGGCCTCGGGATCGAGCCGCTCGGCAATGAACTCGATGGCGCGGCGCTCGCCCGGCTCTTGAAAAGTAAGAAGGCGCCGTTAAAGGCGGCGCTTCTCGATCAGCGGCTGATCGCGGGGCTCGGCAACATTTATGTCTCCGAGGCGCTGCATCGCGCCGGTCTCTCGCCGCGCCGCGCCGCGGGCAGTCTTGTCCGCAAGGATGGCACGCCAATGGAGCGCGCGCATCTCTTGGCGCGCGCGATCCGCGAGGTGCTGGAGGAAGCGGTTGAGGCCGGCGGCTCGTCGCTTCGTGATCATCGCCAGACCGATGGCGCGCTCGGCTATTTCCAGCATCATTTCCGCGTCTACGATCGCGAAGGCGAAAAATGCCTGCGTACAGGCTGCGGGGGCACGATCAAGCGCATCGTCCAATCCGGCCGCGCCAGTTTTTATTGCAGCAACTGCCAGCGATAGACGGCCGCGGCTCGAGCCAGAGCTTAGCTGGAAGAGAGAGGCGTGAAAACTTTTTCTTCGAGTGTATTGCGATATATCGATAAGTCCGATATATCGTGAGCTAACGAAAGGAACCAAATATGCGACATCTCTTCCATTCCCACTGCCATGCCCCGAACGATGGGCGGGGCGAAGGCTTCAACCGCCGCAGCCTTTTCTTCCGCCGGGACGGTGAGCGGGAAGGCTCACGCGCGAGGATCTTCGAACAGGGCGATTTGCGCTGGGTGATCCTCGCCCTGATCGCGGAGAAGGCCGCCCATGGCTATGAGATCATCAAGGCGATCGAAGAACGCCTCGGCGGCTCTTATGCCCCGAGTCCCGGCACGGTGTATCCGACCCTCACCCTCCTCGAAGAGCTGGGCTACATCCGCGTCAAAGAGACCGAAGGCCCTCGCAAGCTTTATGAAATCACGGCCGAAGGCGAGGCGGCGCTTGAACAAAACCGCGGCATCGTCGATGCGATCCTCGCCAAGATGGCCGAAATCCAGATCCGCCGCGGCGGACGACAAGCCCCGCAACTCGTGCGCGCCTGGCAGAATGTCAAAATGGCGATGAATCTCCGAGTCGCGCGCGGCCCGTTGAGCGAGACGCAAATCGAAAAGATCGCGCAAATTCTCGACGACGCGGCGAAGGCCATCGAGCACACTTGAGGAAGGGGCGCCTCCGAAAAGGCGCCCGCCCGATTAATTCGCCAGGCTCACCTGCACGAGATTGTCGCTGAACGTCGGCGAATGGCCCATGCCGCCATAGGCCGATGAGCTGATGACATTCACCGCGCCGTCGCGGTTGAGCGAATGCCAATAGCCGAGCGAAGCGACGACCACGCCCGGCGGGACATCCTCCGTCACCTTCGCCTTGCCATGGAATGCGCCGCGATCGTTATAGACGCGCACCAGCGCCCCTTCCAGGATCGCGCGGCTCGTGGCATCGCGCGGATTGATGAGGATCGCCTGCTCGCCTTGCAGCGCGATGCGCTCGCTCTCATTCGCATATTGCGAATTTAGGAAGCCGTGGCTCTTCGGCGAGACGATGTTGAGCGGATAGTGCTTGGCTTGGCCCGGATTGGTCTCCGGCCGCTCGAAGGCCGGCACATAGCCGGGCAGCGGGTCGAGCGGCTCGCCGCCCTGCTGGCCCTCATACATCTGCCGGAAAGGAGGGGCGACGAAATTGCCGACGGTCTTTGCCGTTTCCGACCAGAACTCGCATTTGCCCGAGGGCGTCGGGAACTGTCCTTCCGCATGCGGCGTGCGCGTGGCCGGATCGCCGATATTGAGCCGGTAATAGCCGTGCGTGCGGAAATAATCCATATCGACGCCGCCGAGTTTCGGGCTCGACCAATCGAGATACCATTCCATCAACTGCGATTCCGACATCGAGAACTGCGGCTCGGTGAAGCCGAATCGCTCCGCCAAACGCCGGAAGAGTTCGGCATTCGACACGGTCTCGCCCGGCGGCTCGATCGCCTTCTCATTCAGGGTGAAGAAGAAATGGCCCCAGGAGAACATCATGTCGTCGTGCTCGGCCGCCATCGTCGCCGGCAGCAGAATGTCGGCATAGCGCGCCGTATCGGTGATGAATTGTTCGCTCACGACAGTGAAGAGATCCTCGCGCGCGAGCCCGCGCTTGATCGCCGCCGTCTCCGTCGAATTCGAGACGGGATTGGCATTATAGATCATCAGCGCATGAATGCCGGGATTGATGCCGGCTTCGCCGTTCAAGACTTCGCCGAGCTTCAGCACATTGAGCGTGCGCGTTCCCTGCGGAATGAGGTCCGGCCGGCAGACGCGATCCCAATGCACCGGGAATTCCCAGAGCGGCATTTGATAAATGCCGCCGCCCGGATCTTTCCACGAGCCGGTCAAAGCCGGCAGCGAGAAGATCGCGCGTAACGCCTGCGCCCCGCCAGCGCTGCGCTCGACAGCGACGCCGGGCCTCAGCGCCGCATTGCGCGTCGTCGCATATTCGTGCGCGAGCATGCGGATATCGGCGGCCGGCACGCCGCAGATCGATTCGGCATATTCGGGCGTGAAGGACGCCGCGCGCTCTTTCAGTTCGTCGAAGCCGACCGTATAGCGCTCGACATAATCGGAATCGATGAGATTGCCGTTGATGATGCAATGGATGAGCGCCATCGCGAGCGCGCCGTCCGTGCCTGGCTTTGGCATGATGTGCCAATCGGCCTCTTTGGCGGTGCGCGAGCGATAAGGATCGATCACCACGACTTTGGCGCCGTTGCGCTGCGCCTCTTTCACCACATGCCAGTGATGGATGTTGGTCGAGACCGAATTGCAGCCCCAGATGATGATGTATTTCGAATGAGCGAAGCTCATCGGATCGGTGCCGTTCGTCGGCCCGACGGTCAAAAGCCACGCGGTGCATGAGCCCGAACCGCAGAAGGTCTTCTCCGCGACGGTGGCCCCGAGCTTATTGAAGAAGGCGTCGCCGACGGTGAGCCCCTGCACGATGCCTTCATTGCCGAGATAGTTGTAGGGCAGAATGGCCTGCGCGCCGTGCTTGGCGATGACATCGCTAAAGCGGCTGTGGATTTCATCCAGCGCCGCATCCCAGCTGATTCTCTCGAATTTTCCGCTGCCTTTCGGCCCCGTGCGGCGCATAGGATGGAGAATGCGGTCCGGATTATAATGATGCTGATCGAAATCCTTGACCTTCACGCAGAGCGCGCCGCGCGTCATCGGATGATCGGGATTGCCGCGCACATTGACGAGCTTGCCGTCCTCGACGGTATAGATCATCGCGCAAGTGTCGGGACAATCATGCGGACATGCGCCGAGCTTGGTGACGGTCTGTTGCGGCATATTCCACCCCTGTCGTCGTTTGTCGCCTTGGCAGGCTGACGGAAGAATGCTTAACCGTCAAGGAAGGCAAAGGAAGCGGAAGCTCAAGCGAGTGCACCGACGCGGGTGCTATATACTCAACGATATTGCACGATCTTCTCCTTGAAGGACATCAGCTTCTAAACATCCGTTCGATGCTGAATGGATTTCTCTTCCTGGTCGGAGATCCGCATGAAGACGACGTCGATGGCATCGCGCGGGGCACAGCTTTCCGTGCCGACATGGCTCACCCAGGGCTTTCGTCCTTTCTTTCTCGCTGCGGCCATCTGGTCTTTTGCGGCACTTGCCTTATGGATCGCGATACTCGCCGGCGCGATCGAGCTGCCGAGTCGCTTCGATCCCTTGAGCTGGCATATTCATGAGATGCTGTTCGGGTTCGGCATGGCCGCTGCCGCGGGTTTTCTTCTGACCGCGGTGCCCAATTGGACGAAGCGTCTGCCGGTTTCGGGCGCGCCGCTCGCTTGTCTGTTCGGCCTTTGGATCATCGGCCGCATCACTTGCGCCATCTCCGCGACGATGCCGGCATGGCTCGCCATCGCGCTCGATCTCGCCTTTCCCGTGGTGCTCATCGCCGTCTTCGCGCGCGAGATCATCGCCGGCAAGAACTGGCGCAATCTTCCCATGACCATGCCGCTCATCGTGCTGACGGGGGCCAATCTCGCCATGCACCTTGAAGCCATCGGCATCGATCTGCCGGCGGGTTTCGGCTGGCGACTCGGCATCGCGGCGATGATGACTTTGCTGTCGGTCATCGGCGGCCGCATTATTCCGAGCTTCACCCGCAATTGGCTGGCGCGGCAGGGGCTCGATCTCGCCCCGCAGAATGTCTGGATCACCCGCGCGGCCATGGCCTTCTTGCACACGGGCCTTCTCGGCTGGAGCTTTTGGCCTCAGTCGCGCATCGTCGGCGCTCTGCTCGTGATCGGCGGCTTGTTGAATTTCGGCAAGCTCGCCGCTTGGCGTGGGCTCAAGACATTCTCGGAACCGCTGCTCTTCATTCTTCATCTCGGCTATGCCTGGCTTGCGACAGGCGCCATTCTTCTCGGCCTCACCAATTGGACCTTGGTCCCGCTGCCGGCCGCCATCCACGCGCTAACCGTCGGCGCGATGGGCACGATGATTCTCGCCGTGATGACGCGCGTGAGCCGCGGCCATAGCGGACAAGCGTTGACCGCAAACCGCGCCACTGTCGCGATCTACGGGTTCGTCACGCTGGGGGCACTCTCGCGCGTCATCGCGGCTTTCATCGCGCCGGGGCCTAGCCTAATGCTTTATGCCTCCGGCGGATTGTGGATCGCGGCCTTCGCGCTCTTTGCCTTCGCTTATGGGCCGATGCTGCTTTTTTCACGGGGTCGTTAACACCGCACTTCAACGCGCGACAGAGGATCGCGATGGAACCTGGTTGATGGAGGCGTGGTTGCGTCTGTGCCCTTTCACACGAGCTCGGTGCCGCCGTCGACTCGGAGCACCTGTCCCGTGCCATAGGTCTGCCGCATCAGATAAAGATAGGCCTCCGCGATCTCTTCGACCTCGCCGACATGGCCGACCAAGAGCTGTCCACCCATCTGGCCATAAAGTGCCTCGCGATCGGCCTTTGGCATCGTGTCCCAGAGCGGCGACTTCACGATGCCGGGCGCAACGATGTTGACGCGGATGGGCGCGAGCTCCACGGCCAAGGCGCGTGTCAGCCCTTCCATCGCGGCGCAGATGCTCGCGCCCAAAGACCAGCGCGGAAGCATGCTTCCTGCCAGAGCACATTTGTCACATTTTATGATTCCTGGGATTCGGGGGTGATCGCGATCAGTTTAAGATCGTCGCGATCGACGAGGCGGAAATCGTCGCGCTCGGCAGATGCAACAGCGGCACGAGAGGAGTCCAGGTGTAGCTCGCGGTGATCGTCACCGTGCTGCCCGGGTTGTTGTTGGGCGAGAAACTCGCATTCGTCGTCACCGAGGACGAACTGATCAGGAAGAGACTTTTGCCGACCATCTGCTTCAATGACGTCGTTGTCGCCGGCGAGCTGCTGGCCGATCCATGTACGATCGCATAGCGCCCAGTCGTATGGACCGCGGACATGAGGTCCTGCCGGTCCGCGACATAACGCGCAACCTCCATGACGCCGAGAAGCATCATCAGATAGGCTGTCGACACCAAAGCGAATTCGACGGCCGCCGCGCCGCGCTTTTCGCGAATGAATTTGCGGAAATGCATGACCCTGGCCCCCAATCAGCCCGTGCGTACCTTACCGGTGGACGTGACGGTCACGGAGCTGCCGAGGTAAGGCACGGTGAAGGGTATCGAGACCGTCTTGCTCACGGTGATGCTCATGAATTGCTCATAATCATTGCCGGCCGTGCAGCTGCCGCCGCATGTGGCGCTCGTCGGGGTCGTTGGCGTCGTCGTTCCGGTCTTCACGCAATAGCAAACCGTGCTCGTGGAGACGCCAATCGAGTTGCCATAGGCGGAGCGCGCCGCGGCGGTGACCCCTGAGGTACCGGTATTGCCGGCAGCAACATAGGTGACGGCGTCTTGAAGCGCTTCCTGCACTTGCGCCTGGCCGAAACCGATTTGCGCGACATCCCAGATGCCAAGCAGCATCGGCACGAAAATGAAGCTCAACAACAGCGCGAATTCGACGCTGATGCTACCGTCTTCGGATCGTGAGAAGCGGCGCAACATAGCATCACCTAATTGGTCAAGACCACGCCGCTGGTGCTGCTGCTGCCCCCGCTCGGGCTGATCGACCAGCTGTTCGGGCTGTTGCTGTCGAAGATCAGCGTATTCACCACGAGCGTGAACTGATCGGCTGTTCCGCTGTAGGTCGAATTGAAGGTGATGTTGCGGCTCGGCAAATAGACGAGACCCTGCAGCGCGTGACCGGCGCTAGAGGTTCCGTCGATCGCGAAACTGCTCGTCGAGAGACCGTCGGGTTCAAACATCAGCACATTGGCATAGGTGCCTGTCGTCGGCGCCGTGAGAGACACCGTGACGCCCGAATTGAACTGAACATAGGACGAGCTGTTGACGAAATAGAACGTCACGCCAGTGCCGGTGATCGTCCAGCCGCTGTTGATGTTCCAATTCGTACCGTTGAAGATATACGTGCCGGAAGCGAGATTGACCGTGCCCGTCCCATTGAAATTGAAATTGCCGCAATAGGTCCCGGGGTTCAGATTGACGACGCCGGAATAATTGGCGCTGTTGACGGTGCAGCTGCCGACGGTCGGCGCGGTGATCGTGTTTTTGTAAGGATTGGCCTGGACGGTGCAGCCTGTCGAAAGGCCGCCGACCGTCCCGCCGTTATTTGTGACCGTGCCGGCCACGCATGTTTTCTTGACGCTGAGCGTCGACCCTGAATCGAAGATCGCGGCGGGTGAAGCGGTCGAGGCCACGTCGATTTCGCAATTGGGTGCGTTGAGATCGAAGTTGCTGTTGACCAGCAAGGACTGAGACGTCGACGGAGCGAGCACGTAAATGCACACCGAGGACCCAGGGTTGTTGGTCGCCGTCGCGCTCGCCGAAACCACTGGTTTGGTGTGAAGGAACACGCCGGAGAACAGCAGCGGCAGCGTGCGCTTGACGGTGACCGTCACGGTGGTCGCGTTCGGCGGCGTTTTGCCCGAGGGGCCGAAGGCGACGGAAACTGTGTCCGACGCGCTCGAATAGCCGTTCAGCGTCATGTCGTTTTCGGCAACGGCCGTGATCGTCGTTGACGTTTGACTGGAGCTCGTCAAGAGACGGCCGGCGCTGAGCGCCGCCGTTTCGGCCATCGTCTGCACTCGGTGCGCATTCGCGTACCAGACAGCGGTATCGGCGCCGAGGCCGATGATGCCGCACAAGGCCGCAATCGTCAGCGCCGTCGTCGCGCCGACGGCGCCGCGCTTGTCGCGCAGGAGCGCCTTAGCACGCCGCTGAAACAGAATTGACCGAAAAGCGCCCATCGGAAAGTTCTCGCAGTTGTATTGCTTGAACTCTCATGCTCTCATTAAGATTGTTATAAATCACACACATAAAGTCGGAATTATCGTTCGCTTTTTAGTGAAGTGGGGCAACAAAATTTGGGACGACCGCGGCAGGCGCAGAAATGCCGCTTCCGTCAGCGGGATTTGACCCAAGCTTTGGGCAGGATGCGCGTGCGCCTAGGTATTTATACTGAACGAAACGACGGCTTCGGACCGCCCGCTTTGGTCAAGAAACCAGAACTCGGCGCCGATGAGTCAGGGCCAATCTGCGACCGGACGTAACTAAAAACGGGCGTGGGAGAATGGCTCACGCCATGTCCTCACGCCAAGTCTTCGCGCTGTGTTCTCACGCCATTTCGAGGACACGCGCGACAAGGGCGGCATCACCAAACTGTATGACCGACGTGAACTTGCCGTCATCGCCAATCGTCCAAAGGTCGTAGAGTTCGGCGTTGATCTTTTCGCCGTCCTTGTATGACAAGACCACGCGCCAAAGAACGGCGGCCTTGTTGCCTTCAACGACCGCGTCGGCGCGCTCCACCGAGTGAAGGCGAAACGTATTGATCATCTCGCTGATCTTCGCCATCGCCGAACCCATCCCTGGCACACCGGGGATCGGCAGGTGGTCGCCGGCGATCCGAAAACTCATGGTCTCGGCGAGCACGGAGGCGAGGCCCTCCCTGTCCCCGGCCGCGCGCATGGCGTAGGCGTGATCGAGCTTTTTTAGAAATTCGTCGCGGCCGATCATGGTCGCCTCCAACATTCAATTAAAGAATGGGAGGATGCTATCGGCCGCCGCAAACGCTTGCAAGCGAACGCAACCGACGGCGGCGCCGCTTTTGCGGCGCTATTTGCACACGGCCGCAGCCGCTTCCGCGACCGACTGATCCTGCACGCCGCTGCCGCCGGAAACGCCGACCGCGCCGACGATTTTTCCATCGACCGTCAACGGCACGCCGCCGGCGAAGATCATGACGCGATTGTGGTTCGACGTGTTGATGCCGAAGAACTGATCGCCCGGCTGGCTGTTCTCGCCCAAAGCCTTCGTCGAAATGTCGAAGGCCTTTGCCGTGAACGCCTTGTTGATCGCAATATCGATTGAGCCCAGCCAGGCGCCGTCCATGCGGATGAAGGCTTTGAGATTGGTGCCGGCATCGACGACGGCGATATTCATCGGCTGGCCGATTTCTTTTGCTTTGGCTTCGCCGGCGGCAATGACGCGATGGGCTTTTTCGAGAGTCAGCATGGTGGTCTCCTCTTCGGCCCGAGGCCGGCAATCAATCCAGAAAGGGATGGGTGTGACGGGCGCGTGTCACATGGCTTTAGATAGGCAAAACTCAGGGCAATGCGAGGCCACAGAAAGCGCATCGTGAACCGCGCCGAGCCGTCGCGTTTAATCGGACGACGCTCAGAAAATCGCTTGTATCCATTATCGAAAGTCGATATAGGGGCCTATATCGAGTTTCGACTCAGAGTTGGAGTGCTTACATGGTCGGAAAAATCCGAATGTCGGGACCAACGTTGAAGCTTCTCACATTGCTATTGGAGAACCCAGGGAACGCCCGATCGGGCGCCTCTATCTCCAAGGCTACAGGGATCGGCTCCGGGACGATGTATCCCCTACTTCAGCGTCTCGAAATGGCGAAATGGATCGAAGGCAAATGGGAAGATGCCGATCCCTCTGAAGTCGGTAGGCCCAAGCGCCGCCTCTATAAATTAACAGCCCCAGGCCAAATCGAGGCGAGGAAGGCATTGGCTGAGTTTCAAATTTCGGTGCCGGGGGTACCCGCATGGAACTAATCGTCAATTTCGTTGTGTGGACGCTCACGCTTATTGCCGCACTCCTCACAAACATTATCGCTCATGACATATGCGGTTCAGCTGATCGCGTTTGCACAAAAATCATTCGCTCGGCTTCCGGTCGATTGGCGCCTTCCGACACAAAGGATGTTGAACTTGAGTGGCTGGGCGATCTGAGCGAGCGTGAGACCGTCACTGAAAAATATCGCCACGCGATAGGGTGCTATTTCGCGGCGGCCCGAATGAGGAGGCAGGCGGAGACACTAGCTATCACTATAAGTCTTGGTGTTGCCGGAGTTGGCACCGTTCCTTTAAATTTAAAGCTATCGCCGTCCATACTGGCATTTGCGTTTTTCAAAACGGCAGGTGCAAAGATGCCCCGCGTTGTTCGCATTTCATCAATAAGTATTTTTGTTTTTTATGTTTTCGCGAAACTCTGGCTTTCCGCCCGTCGCCTTGGCCCCGGTAGTTCCACGCGGTTTGTAAATGAGATGAAGCGATTCAAAGATTGGGATTACGATGCGAGAATCACAAAGAAAGGCCTCGACGCTGATATCAGCCCACTGTTTAAGGCGATCGTCCTCAACCCCAATCGAATAGCCGAAATTTTCAAAACATGGCACGATGCATTTATGAAGAGCATCGCTTCTCAAAGGAATAAAAATCCGAATTCCATTTGAGTTTTAACATCGCTAAATGCGAGCCCAATCAGGCGTCGGAGAACAACCATGGCATTCGACCCTAAACTTGCTTTGTTGTACGGCGGCTTCGTCCAAGCGGCCTACTCAATGTATAACGCCGACACCGCCAATCTGACACCGGAGCCGTCGCCTGACTTCCCTAGCGGGTACCAACTTATCGCTTGGGTTCATATGAGTGATTACCTGTTCAATGCTACTAACAAATCGAACCGCCCTGAGTTCTATGGGATGGTCGCTGAGGGAATTGCAGATCCCAATTCGGTTGTTCTGGCCATCCGAGGAACCGAAGGGGGCAAAGAGTGGATGGACGATCTCGACGCTGGCGGTATGACGCATTTCATGGTCTCAAATCCTGGAGATGTCGGATTGGGCTGGAAACAGCTTTACGATACGACTGAAATAATCGAAATCGCCGAAGCTGGCGGAAAACCCGCGTCACTGAAGAGCAAAGGAAGCGTGTCAGCTCAGGTGAAAACTCTGCTGGAGCATCGCGCTGCGAAGAACAATGCGACCCATATGATCGGCATAACGGGTCATAGTCTGGGAGCCGCGCTCGCCACGCTTTACGCGGCCGAAAACGCTCTTGTTCATAGAGTTCCGATTCAATCGCTCTATACCTTCGCGTCCCCTCGTGTTGGAGACATAGATTTTGCGAACACTTTTAACAGACTCGGCTTGGAGTCTTGGCGTGTCGTTAACAAACCGGATTGGGTTCCGAACTTGCCTCTTATCGGTTTCTACAAGCACGTCGATACCGAAAAAGAATTCGATTCAAATGGCAAAGCCTACCAGTCACTTCCGTGCAATCATTCCTTGACCACTTATCTCCACTTGATCGATCCGACCTTTCCCCTCGAATCACAATGTCGATTGCCTGTCGCCTAACAAATTCGCTGCACCCAGCGCGTCGGCCCTCACCCTGAGGTGCGAGCGAAGCGAGCCTCGAAGGGCGAGGGCGTCGACTTAAATAAAAAGCTCCCTCATGCTTCGAGACGCGCGCTTTCAACGTGAAAGCGCGCTCCTCAGCATGAGGGAGCTTTATTGTAGTTTAGAATTACGCCGCGCTCTCCTTTGCCCGCACCGCGCGTTTGCGCTCGTTCGGGTCGAGGACGGTCTTGCGCAGACGGATCGACTTCGGCGTCACTTCGACAAGCTCGTCGTCCTCGATATAGGCGAGCGCCTTTTCCAGCGTCATCTGGATCGGCGGCGTGAGCCGCACCGCCTCGTCCTTGGAATGGGTGCGGATATTGGTGAGCTGCTTGCCCTTCATGACATTGATTTCGAGATCATTGTCACGCGTGTGCTCGCCGACGATCATGCCGCGATAGACCTTGACGCCCGGTTCGATCATCATCGGGCCGCGGTCCTCGAGCTTCCACATCGCATAGGCGACGGACTCGCCTTGCTCATTGGAGATGAGGACGCCGTTGCGGCGCCCTGTGATCTCGCCCTTCCATGGCGAATACTCATGGAACAGGCGGTTCATCACCGCCGTGCCACGCGTGTCCGTCATCAGCTCGCCCTGATAGCCGATGAGGCCGCGCGTCGGAGCGTAGAAGACGAGCCGCAGACGATTGCCGCCCGACGGCCGCATCTCGACCATCTCGGCCTTGCGCTGGGCCATCTTCTGCACGACGACGCCGGAAAATTCCTCATCGACGTCGATGACGACTTCTTCGACGGGCTCCAGCATCTGGCCAGTCTCTTCGTCCTTCTTGAAGACCACCTTCGGCCGCGACACGCCAACCTCGAAGCCCTCGCGCCGCATCGTCTCGATCAGAATCGCGAGCTGCAATTCGCCGCGGCCTGAGACGACGAAGCTCTCGCCGCCGGGCGAATCCTCGACTTTCAGCGCGACATTGCCTTCGGCCTCTTTCATCAGGCGGGCGCGGATGACGCGGCTCGTCACCTTGTCGCCCTCTGTACCGGCGAACGGCGAATCGTTGACCATGAAGGTCATCGATAGAGTCGGCGGATCGATCGGCTGCGCCTGCAAAGGCTCGGTAACTTCGGGCGCGCAGAGCGTGTCGGCGACGTTGAATTTCTCAAGGCCCGCGATGGCGACGATATCGCCGGCTTCCGCCTCTTCAATCGGCGCGCGCTCGATGCCCCGGAAGGCAAGAATCTTCGACACGCGGCCTTGCTCCACCACATTACCCTTACGGTCGAGCACTTTCACCGATTGGTTCGGCTTGATACTGCCGGCAAAGACGCGGCCGGTGACGATGCGGCCGAGATAGGGATTGGCTTCGAGCAGCGTGCCGAGCATGCGGAAACCGCCTTCCTCGATCTTCGGCGCCGGCACATGGCGGAGCACGAGATCGAACAGCGGCGCCATACTCTCTTTCGGCCCGTCCGGGCTCTCGGCCATCCAGCCTTGCTTGGCGGAGCCATAGAGGATCGGAAAATCGAGCTGCTCTTCGCTCGCATCGAGCGCGGCGAAAAGATCGAAGACTTCGTTGACGACCTCGGTGACGCGCGCGTCGGGCTTATCGACCTTGTTGATGGCGACGATCGGCTTCAAGCCGATCTTCAGCGCCTTGGAGACGACAAACTTCGTCTGCGGCATCGGCCCTTCGGAAGCATCGACGAGCACGATCGCGCCATCGACCATGGACAGAATGCGCTCCACCTCGCCGCCGAAATCGGCATGGCCGGGCGTATCGACGATGTTGATACGGCTATCCTTCCAGGCAACCGAGGTCGCCTTCGCCATGATGGTGATGCCGCGCTCTTTTTCGAGATCGTTCGAATCCATCACGCGTTCGACGACGCGCTGATTTTCTCTGAAGGCGCCGGACTGCTGCAGCAGACGATCGACGAGCGTCGTCTTGCCGTGATCGACATGGGCGATGATGGCGATGTTGCGCAACTTCATGAAAATCTCAGGTCCAAAGTTCGAGTCGGTTCACGTGAGGCGGCGTTTGCCGTCTCGCACAGCGGGAATTAGTGTTGGGAAATGGCCGCTCGGCGCATCCTTCAAGGCGCGCCTCTGCAACTATATGGTGTGGTTCTTTCGCAATTGCAGCATCCCATAGCGGAATCCTGCCGATTTGCCAAACAGGCAAAGGGCGCCGAATCAGCCCCGCGCCCGCGCCCAGTCCTAACCTGTCGGCGTTCTGATTTGATGAAGCTTTTTTGTCATCGGGGCGAATCGGTCGGTGACTTGCCTCTGCCACGGATGGAAATTTACGCTAAAATCGCGTGGAAATGCCGCGGCATTGACGGCAGCGCTTGGCAGGGCCTTTAGTCGGGCAGCCGGAGACACAATCATTTCGACGAGGCCCATCTCCAAACATCGCGCCGGGCCGCCCCTCATCGAGGCGTCGGTCTTCGCGCGCGTGCTGCGCCATGATGTCGAGCTGGGGCTGACGACGCTCTATTTCGGCGACGGTGAATTGCGCGTGCCGATGGTCGATCATCCGGTCGATGCCGCCGTGCAGGTCCGCATTGACGCACGCGATGTCTCGATCGCACTGTCGCGGCCGATGGATGTCTCGATCACCAACCGCCTGCCGGGCGTGATCGTCGAACTTGAATTTCTGAGCCCGCCCTATGTGCGCGCGACTTTCGATCTCGGCTCAACGCGGATCCATTCGCTCATCACACGCGAATCCGTCGAGCGGCTGGCGCTGGTCGAAGGGCTCAAAGCCTGGGCAATGATCAAAGCGGTGGCGATTTCCGATCGCGACCTTACGCCAGATCGCGCTCCCCGCCCGCGAGCTTGGCCTTCGGGTCGAACGACCAATCGAGAGAAGCCGTAAGCTCGTCGAGCGATTTCTTGGCCGACGTGCCGGCGTGACGCTCGATCGAACGATAGAGCGCGACAAGCCTCTCGCCAAAGGGCGTGATTTCCGCGCCGCCTTCGCGCCGGCCGGGGAAGGTCGCAACAACCGGGCCTTCGAAGGTGCGGTTCAAACCATCGACCAGCAGCCAGCATTTGCGGTAGGAAACGCCGAGCGCGCGGCTCGCGCCGATGATCGAGCGGACGCTGCGGATCGCGTCGATCAAAGCGACTTCTTCCGGCCCGAAACTGCCGCCGTTCGGCAGATGGATTTCGACGGCGACATGCGCCGGCTCGGTCTTCTCTTTCACGGCCCTGTCCTTTGCGGGACACCTTCGAAGGCGCCTCCCAGTTGTATATGATACTATACGGCTGTCTCTGCATTGCCTAGCCGGAATGAGATTGCGGATCACGCGCCCGCGCGGCAGAAAGACCTCATGTCGCAAGGCCCCCTAAAATCTCCGCTGCGCGATGTCGATCTCGGTCCCCTCGCGGTCGAGATCGAACGCCGCGCCGATGGAACGCTCCTCGCCCGTTCGCCCTTCGCGCTTCCTGTGTTCACGGAAAGCGTGACAGCGCGGCTCGATTATTGGGCGGCTGTCGCGCCGCAGCGCAGCTTTCTCGCCGAGCGCGACGGGCGCGCGTGGCGCCATCTGACCTTCGCCGAGGCGCGCGCGGACACGCGCGCTTTGGGCCAAGCGCTTCTCGCGCGCGGCCTCAGCGCCGAGCGCCCGCTCGTCATTCTCTCGGAGAACAGTATCGCGCATGCGCGTCTGGCGCTCGCCTCTCTTTATGTCGGCACTCCTTACGCGCCGATCTCGCCCGCCTACAGTGTTGCGACAAAAGATTTCGCGCGGTTGAAGCGGATCATCGATCTGTTGACGCCGGGTCTCGTCTTTGCCGAAGACGGAGAGCGCTTTGGCGATGCGATTGCCGCCTGCGTGCCCGAAGAGACAGAGGTGATCGTCGCGCTCAATCCGATGCGCAGGCGCACCATGGGCGAGCTATCCTCTCTTCTTGCGACAATCCCCGGCCCTGCCGTCGATGCCGCGCATAATAAAATCAACGGCGACACGATCGCCAAGATTCTCTTCACTTCGGGTTCGACGACGGCGCCGAAAGCGGTCATCACCACGCATCGCATGCTCTCTGCCAACCAAACAATGATCGGCGACGTGTTGCGCTTTCTGCGCGACGAGCCGCCGGTTCTGGTCGATTGGCTGCCATGGCATCACAGTTTCGGCGGCAATCATAATTTCGGCATCGTGCTTCATCATGGCGGCACACTTTATATCGATAAGGGGCGGCCGACAGACGACGGCATTGCGGAAACGGTTGACGCGCTGAGAGAGATCGCGCCGACGGTCGTCTTCAATGTACCGCAAGGCCATGACCGGCTTCTTCCCTTTCTCGCGCGCGATCGCGCCTTGGCCCAAAAATTCTTCAGCGCGCTGAAACTCGCTTTTTTCGCGGGCGCGGCGCTGAGCGAGACGACGCGCGCGGCCTTCGATGACATCGCCCTCCGCGCCTGCGGCACGCGCATCAGAATGATGAGCGGTTTTGGCGCGACCGAGACTGCGCCTTCCGTGCTCTTTCGCATGGAAGACGGCGCGCTCGACCCCGCGTGGCCCAATGTCGGCTTGCCACTGCCAGGCCTCACGCTGAAACTTGCGCCGCTGAGCGGCACATACGAGGCGCGCGTGAAAGGCCCGAATGTCACGCCGGGCTATTGGCGCGACGCGGCGATGACGCGATCCGCATTCGACGACGAGGGTTTCTACCGGCTCGGCGATGCCTTGCGCCTCGTGGACGAACGACACCCGCAGGCAGGCTTCGTTTTTACGGGCCGGCTCGATGAGGATTTCAAGCTCGCGAGCGGCACGACGGTTCATGGCAGCGCTTTGCGCGCGCGCATTCTGCCAGAGGGGCGCCCCTATATCCGCGATCTCGTCTTGGCCGGCGAAAATCGGCAGAGCGTGGCGGCACTGATCTTCCCCGATCTTGCCGCCTGTCGCGCGCTCATCAAAGACGCGGGCGCGACGCCGAGCGCTGCAGAGAAAATCCTCATGCATCCGGCCGTGCGGCAAAAATTCAGCGAGATCCTCGCGCACCTTCTGGCCGAGGCGAAAGGGACCGCCGAGCGCATCGCCTTGGCCGCGCTTCTTGCCGAACCGCCCTCGCCCGAGGCGGGCGAAATCACTGACAAAGGGACGCTTAACCGGCGCGCCGTTCTCGAGCAACGGGCCGCCATCGTCGAGGCACTTTACGCGGGCACAGCCTCCCCCTTCTTCATTGAGAGCGCGCCGCAAAGCTCCTATTCACCTTGGGCAGCAAAAGACATCGCCGGCTCCGCCGCCGCCTGCTAAAGAGGCGCGGGCATGCTATGCCTCCTATGCATATTTAGCAGACTCTATAAATCATGCCGGCCAGCCAAGCCGCGTGGGTTCAAAGGATCGTCCGTGGCCGCAGACGTCAACACTGCGAAACTTCGCCCGCTCTGCGCGGCGCTCGTCGAGCGCCTGCAAACGGCTGGCTATGCCTTGTGCGAACCGCCGATCTTGCAGAACGCCGCGATCTTTTTCGATTCCGGCGAAGATATCCGCAGCCGGCTTTACATCACGAGCGATCAATCGGGCGCGGATTATTGTCTTCGGCCGGAATATACAATTCCCGTCTGCCAGCACTATCTCAAGCGCGCCGAGCCCGGCTCTCCCGCCGCCTATTCCTATTGCGGACCCGTCTTTCGCTTTCGCGAAGATGGGCCGAGCGAGTTTCTGCAGGCTGGCATTGAGAATTTCGGGCGCGCCGATCGCGAGGCTGCCGACGCCGAGATTCTCGGCCTCGCGCTTGAAACCGTCGCCGCGATTGCGCCCGCAAAACTCGTTCTGCGGATCGGCGATGCGGCGATCTTCCGCGCACTCATCAATGCGCTTGACGTCTCGCCGCAATGGCGGCGGAAAATCATCCGCGGCTATGCGGCGGAGAAAAACCTCGATGCGATCTTCGCCGTCGGCGGCAGTGGCGCGGCGCAGGATCATGCGGGCGTGCTGACGGCGCTCGAGGGTGTCGATCCCCAGAACGCCCGGGCTCTTGTCGAAGATCTTCTCGCCATCGCCGGCATCTCGACCGTGGGCGGCCGCAGCGTCGGCGAGATCGCCGAGCGCTTTCTCGAACAAGCCTCGCTGAAATCGGGTCCGGAATTTCCGGCGACGACACGCAAGCTCATCGAAGAGTTTCTCGCGATCGAAGCCGACCCCGACAAGGCCTCGGCGCAGATGCGCGCGCTCGCCCGCTCGGCCGGCATCGATTTGAGCGCCGTGCTCGATCGCTTCGACGCACGCCTCGGCTTCATGGCGGCGCGCGGGCTCGACATCGGCACGTTCACTTTCGCCGCGCGCTTCGTCCGCAACCTCGATTATTATACGGGCTTCGTCTTCGAGGCGCATGAGCAAAGCGCGCGCGAAAAACCCGTCATCGGCGGCGGCCGTTACGACGGGTTGTTGCAATCCCTCGGCGCGAAAACGGAAATCCCGGCAGTCGGCGCTTCGATCTGGGTCGAGCGCCTTTTGACGCAGGGCAAGACGGAGCAAGCTCGATGACTGCGCCGCTCGTCATCGCTGTTCCGTCGAAAGGCCGGTTGCAGGAAAACGCGGCGGCGTTTTTCGCGCGCGCCGGCTTCACGCTCATCCAAGGACGAGGCGCGCGCGACTATCGCGGTCGCATTGCCGAACTCGACGGCGTCGAGATCGCTTTCGTCTCCGCGGCCGAGATCGTCGGGCTTTTGGCGTCGGGCGCGGCTCACATGGGCGTCACCGGTGAAGATCTTTTGCGCGAAAGCATTCCCGATGCTGATAGCAAGGTCGCGATTCTCGCGCCGCTCGGCTTCGGCCATGCCAATGTCGTCGTCGCGGTTCCGCAGGCCTGGATCGACGTCAAGACCATGGCCGATCTCGAAGACGTCGCCTCCGCCTTTCGGGCAAAGCGCGGCACCCGCATGCGCGTTGCGACCAAATATGTGAACCTCACGCGGCGCTTCTTTGCGGCGAAACATGTCACGGATTATCGCATCGTCGAGAGCATGGGCGCGACGGAAGGCGCTCCGGCCGCCGCCGCAGCCGAACTCATCGTCGATATCACGACGACGGGCGCGACACTCTCCGCCAATGGGCTGAAGGTTCTGGACGACGGAGTGATCCTCCGCTCCGAGGCTAATCTTGTCGCCGCGCTCGGTGCCGCCTGGGACGCGGCGACGCGGGAGACGGCGCGCGCGCTGCTGTCGCGCATCGCGGCGGAAGAGACGGCGCGCACGACGCGCGAGGTTGTCGCCGTTCTGCCCTCTGCGCCGCCCGATTTTTTTGGTAAGGCGGAAAATCTCTTTTCGGCGCGCCGGCGCCGTCAATCGATCGACGGGCTCGTTGTCCTCTCCTGCCCGAAAGACAAGACTGCCGCACTTGCGGACTGGCTCGTTGCGCAGGGCGCGAAAGACGTGACCGTCTCAGCGCTCGACTATGTGTTCGCGGCCAACAATCCCCTTTACGACAAGCTTGCCGCGCGACTCGGCTGAGCGTTACTCCGCCGCGTGCGTCTTCGACTTCTGTGGCGTGAAGCTACCCGTGCCGACAGGATGCATCTCAAGCCGCCGCTTATGGAATTTTTGCAGCGTTCCGCGATGGCCGATGGAGACGATCGTCGTCTGCGGCAGTTTTTCCGCCAGCACGTGATAGATCTTGCCTTCCATCGCCTCATCCATGGCGGTGGTCGCTTCATCCAGAAACAACCAATCGGGCTTCACGAGCAAGGCACGCGCGATCGCAAGCCTCTGCTGCTCGCCACCCGAAAGACGTTGAGACCAGATGTCGTCGACATCGAGTTCGTCGACGAGGTTCGGCAACAGCGCGGCTTCGAGCGCGGCACGCGATGTCGCCTCGTCCACATGATCGGGCGGCGCCGGATAGGTGAGCGCCCCACGCAATGTACCGATCGGAATATAGGGCTTTTGCGGCAGCAGCATCACCCGGGCGCCCGCCGGAATCTCGATCAGGCCTTTGCCAAACGGCCAGATGCCGGAAACGACGCGGAACAGAGTCGATTTGCCGGAGCCCGATGGGCCCGTCAGAAGCACGGGTTCTTCGGGCGAGAACTGGAGATTGGCTTGACTGACGATTTCGCGTCCGTTCGGCAATCGGGCTGTAACATCGCCGAGATTGAGATCGGGCATGGGGCCGCCAGGTTCGCGCGGCGCAGCCGGCTCGCCCGGCTCGAAACCGAGCGACTGGGCTTTCTCGATCGCGCTGTCGAATGAGATCAAACGATCGAGGACCGATTTGAAATCAGCGAGCGAGACATAATATGTCACGAAGAACGTAAGTGCGTCGTTGACCTTGCCGAATGCATTCGCCGTCTGCGTCATGATGCCGAGTTCGATCTTGCCGGCAAAATAGAATGGTGCGGAGACGACATAGGGAATCACTTGGCTCAACTGCGCGAAAGAGCTTGTAAAGATGAGCAATGGCGTACGGCATGCGATGATCTGGAAATAATTTTTGACGATATTGGCAAAGCGTCGGCCGAGCGCGATCTTCTCCGTCGCCTCCCCCTTCAGGAGAGCGACCTGCTCGCCATACTCACGAAGCCTCGCCAGCGAGAAGCGATAGTCCGCCTCATAGCGCTGTCTGTCGAAAGAGAGTCGCACTAGCGGGCGCCCAATCAAATGGGTGATGATCGTGCCGAAACCCGCATAAAGCAGCGCGACCCAGAATAGAAATCCCGGCACCGCGACCTTCGTGTAAGGTAGCGTGAAGTTGCCGGACAGATTCCAAAGGATGATCGCGAATGAAACAAGCGAGGTCAGATTCGAAATCAGAAGGATGGTGAAAGAATAGATGCCCCCACCCGGGCCGTCGATGAAACGGTAAATATCTTCCGAAATACGTTGGTCGGGATTATCTGCAGCATAACCCAAGAGCGACATGCGGTAGTGCGTATGACGATCGAGCCAGTGATCGACATAATAATTGGTGAGCCACTTTCGCCAACGGATGAGTAGGGTCGATTGGACGACGAATTCGGTAACGACCGAGGCGATATAGATGAAGGCCCAAACCAGAAACACGAAGAAGAGTTGATACCAAAATGTCTTCTCGTCCTTCGTCTGAATGGCGTTGAACCAGTCGCGCGAGAAGAAGTTGAGGCGCACCAGCATGCCGACTTCGGCTTGGTTGATGAGGACCAGAAAGACAACCATCCAAGTCGCGACCCTCCGCTCAAGCGCGCGAAAGGCGGGAAGCGGCCAGATCTGCGCCGTCGTCATGTCGCCAGCATTGAAATAGCGATCGGTGATGCGGGTCATCGACTTGACCAGCGGAATGAAGGACAGCGCGTAGACAAGGATCGAGAACATCGCGACCGTCAGCGCCAGACTCGCCGGCAGCCTGTAGTCGGCATATTTCGCCGGCCACCAATTCAATCGTTCGGCAAGATAGACACTGCCGAAGACCACGAGCTCGGTCGTGAAGATGGCGATGAATATTTTGAGAAAGCTCGAAATCGACGAGCTTCGGAAGGTGGTGAACGCGCAAGCCATCGCGGTGACGGCGAGAATGAGGACCATGCCGTTGCCCGTTATCTTGGCGACAACGAAGGCGGCAATCGAAAACAGGGCGGCGGCGAATGCGAGGATCTTCATGGAGGCGATGTCATCTCTTCAGCGAACGGCGGCGGTGTCGGCAGGCGATGCCCAAAGCGGCGTGAGGATGCAAGCAAGAATTAGGGAGAACCGGTGCGGGGCAAAGCCCCACTTTGTGTCTTCGCGTTAATCTTTCGCCTCGGCCGCGCCTGGGACCGACCCCGGCTGATTGAGATCGTTCCCGCACCAGGGTCTCATGGGCCCGGCGCTCTTTCTGGCGCAGAATACTAGCAAAGAGCAAATGTGCCGCCTTGAAGGCAGAGGGCCTTTGCCGCGACGCCTTTCGAGAGAGGAGCCCTTAAGCGGCTCCGTTACGCCGGCGCATCGTCGGCCTCGGGCCCGATGGACCTTCCGTTGACGGCCGCCACGAGAACCGGCGAGGCCTTGAAGGTGAGCACGCGGCGCGGCTTGATCGGGACTTCAATCCCGGTCCGCGGGTTGCGGCCGATGCGCTCCCTTTTGGAGCGGACCGCAAAAAGCCCGAACGAACGCAGCTTGACCGTCTCTCCGCGCACCAAAGCGTCTGAGATTTCCTCCAACGCCATTTCGAAAATATCGCGCGCCTGAGCACGCGAGAGCGTTCGGCAGGACTCATAGATAGCATCCAAGAGATCAGCCCGGGTCGCGGTTTTGCCAGTTTTCTTGTTCACCGACACGCGGCAGACCTCTTTGAATGACGCTTACGACTCACGCCCGCAGCATTATTGCAGGTAAGCTCACCGACGCTCGCGCGCATAAGTACTTGGTTTTTAGGCCCTTCCCCAAACGGCCACAATCACAAAGTTGAATCGAGATCGAAACCGCGCGACACCGTTGCCGATCTGCCAAAACGAAAAAAGCCCCGGAGACCGGGGCTTTTCTTTTCGCATCTGCGATGGAATGGCAGCGGATCGGATCAGAAATCCATGCCGCCCATGCCGCCCATGCCGCCGCCTGGCATCGCGGGGGATTCCTTCTTCGGCAGCTCGGTGATGATCGCCTCGGTGGTGATCACGAGGCCGGCGACAGAGGCCGCATCTTCGAGAGCGGTGCGGACCACTTTTGTCGGGTCAATGATGCCGGCTTTCACGAGGTCGCCATACTGACCGGTCTGAGCGTCGTAGCCGTAGGAATAGGAGGAATTCTCCAACAGCTTGCCGACCACCACTGCACCGTCACCACCGGAATTGTCGACGATCTGCTTGGCTGGCGTCTGGATCGCCTTCCGGACGATATCGATGCCGGTCTTCTGATCGGCATTTTCCGTCTTCACCGCATCGAGCGCTTTGATCGCGCGCAGCAGAGCGACGCCGCCGCCCGGCGATACGCCTTCCTCGACCGCGGCGCGGGTCGCGTTCAACGCGTCGTCCACACGGTCCTTCTTTTCCTTCACTTCGACTTCGGAGGCGCCGCCAACACGGATGACGGCAACGCCGCCCGCGAGCTTGGCGAGCCGCTCCTGCAGCTTCTCGCGATCATAGTCGGAGGTGGTATCGGCGATCTGGGCCTTGAGCTGCTCGATCCGGGCCGCGATGTCGGCTTTCGCTCCGGCACCGTCGATGATCGTCGTTGTTTCCTTGTCGATGCGAACCCGCTTGGCGCGGCCGAGCATCGGCAGGGTGACGTTCTCGAGCTTGATGCCGAGGTCTTCGGAGATGAGCTGACCGCCGGTCAGAATGGCAACGTCTTCGAGCATCGCCTTGCGGCGATCACCGAAGCCAGGAGCCTTGACGGCAGCGACCTTCAAGCCGCCGCGCAGCTTGTTGACGACGAGTGTCGCCAGGGCTTCGCCTTCGACATCTTCCGCGACGATGACCAGCGGCTTGCCGGTCTGCACGACGGCTTCGAGGACCGGCAGCAGAGCCTGGAGCGAAGACAGCTTCTTCTCATGCACGAGAATGAAGGGGTCTTCGAGCTCGGCAACCATCTTTTCGGCATTGGTGATGAAGTAAGGCGAGAGATAGCCGCGGTCGAACTGCATGCCTTCGACGACGTCGAGTTCGGTCTCGAGGCTCTTCGCCTCTTCCACCGTGATCACGCCCTCGTTGCCGACTTTCTGCATCGCCGTCGAGATAATCTCGCCGACGGCGCGGTCGCCGTTCGCCGAGATCGTGCCGACTTGGGCGATCTCGTCGTTGGAGGTGACCTTCTTCGAATTGGTCTTGAGATCGGCGATGACGGCGGTGACGGCAAGATCGATGCCGCGCTTCAAATCCATCGGATTGAGGCCGGCGGCAACCGCCTTGGTGCCCTCACGGACGATCGAGGCGGCGAGAAGGGTCGCCGTCGTCGTGCCATCGCCGGCGATGTCATTCTGCTTGGAGGCCACTTCGCGGATGAGCTGGGCGCCGAGATTTTCGAACCTATCGGAAAGTTCGATCTCCTTGGCGACAGTCACGCCATCCTTGCTGATGCGCGGTGCCCCGAAGGATCTCTCGATGACGACATTGCGGCCCTTGGGGCCGAGCGTCACCTTAACCGCATTGTTGAGAATTTCGACGCCGCGCAACAGTCGGTCGCGAGCATCGGACGAGAAACGGAGGTCTTTGGCAGCCATGTCTTACTCCTGAGGGGGAGGGCTTGAAGGATATGTTGAGTGAGCCGAAATCATCCGACGACGCCGAGGATGTCGCTTTCTTTCATGATCAGGAGATCCTGACCGTCGATCTTCACCTCGGTGCCGGACCATTTGCCGAACAGAATTCGGTCGCCGGCTTTGACATCGAGCGGAACGAGCTTGCCGTTTTCATCGCGGCTGCCGGGTCCGGCGGCGACGATTTCACCTTCCTGAGGCTTCTCCTTCGCCGTGTCGGGAATGATGATTCCACCTTTCGTCTTCTCTTCGCCCTCGAGGCGTTTGACGACGACGCGATCATGCAGGGGACGGAATTTGACAGCCATGTCGCTTGCTTTCCTTGACGACCCGCAAGGCCCCGTTTTCCATCTGGAAGGAGCACCCCGCAGAGTTTGTTAATTGGCGAATGCGTCTTAGCACTCTATTAAGGCGAGTGCTAACAGCAGCCTTGAGATAGTCGGCTGCCCGACAGCTGTCAAGGGAATTGCCCCTTAACGCCCGCTTCAAAGCCGGCCGCCGGACAGGCGGCGCTCGGTGCTATGGCTGGTTTAGGAATAAACCGCGTTCAGGGAACCCCGACAGCGACGAAGCGCACTTCGCCCTGCGGATTGGCGACGAGGAGAAGCGCCAGCTTCTTGCCTTCGTCCTTCAAGGCCTGCAGCTTCTTGGTGAAGTCCGCCGGGCTTTTCACCGGGTCCTGGTTCACTTCCTCGATCACTTCGCCAGGCTGAATATGCTTGTCGGCGGCGGCCGAGTCCGGATCGACGTCGGTCACGACAATGCCTGACACGACGCTGCCCTTGATCGAGAATTTAAGCCGCGACTTGTCGTTGAGTTCAACAAAGGCCATGCCGAGCGCCTTCTCCACCGGCGTCGGCTGCACATCCTCGTCCGGAGCGGCGCTGGCCGTTTTGACATCGTTCTGTTTGTCGCTGTCTTCGAGCCGACCGAGCTTCACGGATTTGGTCAGCTCCCTGCCTTGACGCATGACGACAACATCGACCTGCTTGCCGACCTGGGCGGAGGCGACGACCTTCGGCAAATCATGCGCGTCTTTGACCTCGGTCCCGTCGAACTTAACGATGACGTCGCCGGGCTGGATGCCAGACGCCTTGGCCGGACCATTGGCATCGGTGCCAGCGACAAGCGCGCCGCGGACAGAGCCGAGATTGAGCGTTTGAGCAAGCGAGTCATCGACGCCTTGGATGCGCACGCCGAGCCAGCCGCGCCGCGTCTCGCCGTATTTCTCGAGCTGCTGAATAATGGGCATGACGGTTGCCGCGGGCGTCGCGAAACCAATGCCGATCGAACCGCCGGAGGGCGAAAGGATCGCCGTGTTGATGCCGATCACCTCGCCGTCCATGTCGAACAGCGGACCGCCGGAATTGCCCTTATTGATGGCGGCGTCGGTCTGGAAATAGTTGTCGTAAGGGCCCGAATCGATGTTGCGGTTGCGGGCCGAAATGATGCCGGCCGTCACCGTGCCGCCGAGGCCGAAGGGATTGCCGACGGCCATTACCCAATCGCCGACACGCACCTTGTCGCTGTCGCCGAACTTGACCGCCTTCAGAGGCTTGTCCGATTTCACCCGAAGCACGGCAACATCGACCTTCTCGTCCTTGCCGATGATCTTCGCCTTCAATTTTGTGCCGTCATCGAGAATGACTGTGACGTCATTGGCGTCGGCGATCACATGGTTGTTGGTGATGATGATGCCGGACGGATCGATGATGAAGCCGGAGCCGAGAGAATTGGTCCGCCGCTCGCGCGGCGGCGGCACCGGCATATCTCCGCCGCTTTTGTGATGGCGCCGCAGAAATTCCTGGAACAAATCGTCGAAGGGAGTTCCTTCTTGTTGGTCAGGCCCTCCGGCGACATCCTTGTCCTCGTCGAGGGTCTGGGTCGCCGAAATATTGACGACCGCATCGCTCACCTGCGCCGCGAGATCGGCAAGGGAGTCAGGACCGCGCGCCAGCGCCGGAGGAGCGAGAGCCGGCATGAGCGCGAACCCGCCCGCAAGGCCAAGGATTGCCAAGCTTCTCACCGCGCTCTGCCTTGAGGCTCTGAGCGACCGAAAAGCCGCCGAGGCGGAAATCGCAACCACACCCATGAATAATCTCCTGAACGCTCTCTTCCATCTGGCCGAAGAGGGCACCGATTTAATCTATATGGTCATCGCCTGGAACTAGGCCTCATCCAGAACGATACTTTCCGAATGGATTAGGAAAATATTGAAGCCGGCCCATTCTCAGCACCATGAGGTCGCCGTAAAGCCCTCTCTGGGAGACCAATCGGAAATTCGTCATTTAACATTCCGCCGCGCGCCAAGGTTGCCGCGGTGAATGGCTCAGCTTCAGTGAGCGTTGAATTGAGGCGGAAAATCGACGCCGTCCTCTCTGCCGCACCCCTTCAATGGGTATCGGCCGGGGCAGTGCCGGGATTGTCGCTCGTGGCGCCGGGAGACGCCCCGCCCGTGGCCGGCTTGCCGCTCGGCATTTCGAAATAGCGGAAGAAGGAGGATTTCGGCGCCAGCACGAAACGCGTGTCGGGCGTCTTGAGCGCCGTCTCATAGGCCTGCATCGAGCGGTAAAAGGCGAAGAAATCCGGGTCTTTCCCATAGGCCTCGGCAAAGATGCGATTGCGCTCGGCGTCGCCCGCGCCACGCGTCTGATCCGCCTGGCGCTGGGCATTGCCCTGAATCACGACGACGTCGCGATCAGCTTTCGCCCGGATTTCCTGAGAGTCTTCGTTACCCTGGGCGCGGTTGAGCGCCGCCTGCCGCGCCCATTCGCTCTGCATACGGCTGAACACTTTGTCGGAAATCTGCTTCGGCAAATCCGCCCGGCGGATGCGCACATCAACGGCGAAGACGCCGAGTTTGCCGGTCTCCTGGTTGACCTGGTCGCGAATACTGCCCATCAGCTGTTCGCGCTGACCGCTCACGATCTCCGTCAAATCTGAATCGCCGAGCACGCGGCGAACGGCGGAATTCAAAATGTAACCGAGTTGCACTTCGCCGACCTCGACCGATCCCACGGATTGATAGAATTTGAGCGGATCGACAATCCGATAGCGCAGAAAGGCATCGACCTCGATCCGCGTATTGTCGGCGGCGAGAACCTCCTGCTTGGGCATGTCGAGATCGAGAATGCGCTTGTCGAGGATGATGACATTCTCGACGAAGGGGATTTTGAAATGGAGCCCAGGCTCCGTTACGAGCCCGCGCCCTTCGACTGGCTGCCCGAAGCGCAAGACGAGGGCCTGTTCGGTCTGCGTAACGATAAAGGTCGACGCTAGGCCGATAATGATCGCGACGACGACCGCGATGGCGATGACGACACCCACCGCGCCCTTCATTGCTGCGCTCCATCGGATGATTTCGGCGCCAATTGCGGCAGCGGCAGATAGGGAACGACGCCCGAGGCATTGTTCTCATCGACGACGATTTTGCTCGTCGCCGAGAGGATATGTTCCATGGTTTCAAGATAGATGCGCTCGCGCGTCACATCGGGCGCCTTTTTATATTCGGTGTAGACCTGATCGAAGCGCGACGCCTGGCCGGTCGCCTGCGCGACAGTTTGCAGGCGATAGCCTTCCGACTCCTGCAGAATCGCCGCCGCCTTGCCGCGCGCGATAGGCACGACGCTGTTGGCATAGGCTTGGGCTTCATTGCGCATGCGGTCGGCATCCTGCTGGGCCGCGATCACATCGCGGAAGGAGGCGATGACTTCTTCCGGCGGCTCGACCGACTGCAATTGAACCTGAAGCACGAGGACGCCTGCTTTATAGCTGTCGAGGATTTTCTGCATCAAAGCCTGGACTTCGGGCTCGATCGCCTTGCGGCCGGCGGTGAGAATCTTCTGGATCTGGCTGCGGCCGATGACTTCGCGCATCGCGCTCTCGGCGACCGCTTTCACGGTTTCGCGCTGATCGGCGATGTTGAAGGCATAATCTTCCGGATGCGACGGATCGATCTGCCAGATCACCACGAATTTGACGTCGGCGATATTTTGGTCGCTCGCTAACATCAGGCTTTCTTCCGGCAGATCGACTTGCGTCATCTCGCCGGTGCGATCATCGGGGCGCAGAATGAAGCCGATGTTGGTCGTATTGCGGTCTGTCACTTCGAGCTTTTCGACCGAGCCGATCGGAAACGGCATATTGTAGTTGAGGCCGGAGGCCGTCTTGCCCGTGTAGCGCCCAAAGATCATGTTGAGGCCGACTTCGTTCGGCCCGACCGCGTAGAAGCCGGACAATAACCAGAGCAGGACGCCAACGAGCGCGAGCGCAAAGAGGCCGCGGCCGCTGATGCCGCCGCCGGGGAGAAATTGATTGAGCTTCTCTTGAGCTTGGCGCAGCCAGTCTTCGAGAGCCGAGCGCGGCGGAATGGGCGAATTGCCCCAAGGGCCCGAACCGCCCGGGCGCCAAGGACCGCCGCCCCGCCCCGTTCCGCCATTCTTGCCGTCACCATTCGGTGGCATTGCGACCTCATAGCCCTGACCGCGCCGCGCGATCGTGCGCCCGTTCATAAAGCTTTTCGCAAGAGGCTGAAAGCGTAATCGGATCGCCGAGCGCCGATTGTAAATCGGGCTTTATGTCTCGCGCTTTACATAGTCGACAAAGGAAAAAGCCGCATCATCGCCTTTTTGTGGCAGATGATCTTCGCGGCGGATTTCCTGCCATTGCGACCAGTCGACGGGGGGAAAATAAACATCGCCCTCCGGCATCGCATGAACGAAAGTTACATACATGCGATCGACCTGCCCGATCAGCGCCGTGAAAATTTCGCTGCCGCCCGCCAGCATGATCTCGTTTGCCTTGAGAGCCGTTGCGCGCGAAGCCGCAAGTTCCAAAGCGAGTTCGATCGATCCGGCACAATAGACGCCCGCGGGCGGCGTGAAATCGGGATCGCGGCTGACAATGATCGTATCGCGGCCCGGCAGCACGCGGCCGATCGATGCAAAAGTCTTGCGCCCCATGATCAGCGGTTTGTTCAAAGTCAGCGCGCGAAAACGCTTGAGATCTCTCGAAATCTGCCAGGGCAGCGCATTCGCCTTCCCAATGACGCCATTGTCGGCGATCGCGACAATGATCGCGAGCTTCAGCCTCATAATCCCCCAACCCTCTGCCCATAGCCGACGCTTAATGCCGACGCCCCTTGCCGTGAAGCAGACTGTGCGGAAGCTTGGGATCGGCAAGCTTTCGCGCCGTCTCGACTCCGGCGACTGGGAGCTTCTCTGCATCGAGCATGCCGATCTGCACAAGGACCGAGGCCTGGTCCCAATAGATATGCTCATGCGCGATCTTGCCGTCGCGGAATTTGACGACGGCGACCAGCGGAACTTCGACCTTGCGTCCCGTCGGCGCAATGCCGGGCAGCATCCAATCGACCGGCTTCGTATGGGTGAAAGAGAAGATTACCTCGTCGACGATGCAGTCGGCGCCGACCGTGCGGCTGACCGTCGTAACCATAGTATCCGGTGGATTGGCGCCGATGAAATGATCTTTGTAGAAGCGCCGCACACCCTCCTGGCCGACGCCGCCGGTCATGGTCGGGATATTGTTGACGTAGGGCTCGGCCACCATGGTCGTCATCGTCGCATCGACATCATGGGTCTCGAATTCGTAGCGGCAATGCGCCTCCCAAACGGCGACAAGATCGTGCGCGGCCATGGGTCGTCTCCCTGCTCGTCTCTCGCGGCAGACGCGTCCGCCTGCCGCAAGGACGATCCTATCACAGGGCGGCACTATTGGCTGCGGCGCGAATAGGAAATCGCATAAGCATTATCGCGCGTATCGATCAGGGGATCGTCCGATTTTTCGATTCCGTCGACGAGTTGGCCCGGCAAAAAGAAAAGCTGCTTCTGCGCGTCGAGGCTGTTGGGAACCGCCTTGTCGATCGTCAGCACGCCGAGATCGACGACCGGACGATCGGCCGGCCAAGGCTGGCTCGGATCTTTGGTCTGATCGCCGGGCTGTGCCAGTTGCGCCTTGAGATGGAAGACGACCGGGCCTTTGGCCAAACGCTGCGTGAGTTCATCCATCAGGAAATTGGGCGGCTCTTTCGCCGCATCCGCATCGCTGAGATGGACGAGCTTTTCCGGCACGACGATATAGCGCACCGCCTGCTTCTTGCCGTCCTTATCGACGAAGACGAAGGCATCGACGCCGTTATATTGCTCGTCGGCGAAACTGTCGGGCGTCGCGACCGTCGCCAAAGACTTCAGCACAGTCGGATGCGCCTTGATGAACAATTCCATTTTCGTCGGTTTCGGCGCGTTCGCGGGACTTGCGGCAACCGAATCGAGGAAATCGCGAAAATCTGCACCCGTCGCGACGGGGAAGAATTTGAACGAATTGAGCACCATGTCGGTGTCGCTGCCGTCGGGCAGATGATATTTGATCGAGATGCCATGCGGCGACGCATTGGGCGAGCCGTCTGGAATATTCGGCACACCGGTCGAATCCGAAAAGCGCACGGTCACCGGAAACGTGTTGCCGCTGAAGATGATCGCCTTGCTGAGTTTGGCAGCTTCCGGCGACGCCTTGAAGTGCCCCTCGACGACAAGGCCTTTTGCGTGATTGGCGCGAAAACCCGCGTGCACGCCAAAGAGCTTGTTGAAGTCGTCAACGATCTGCTCTTCGACGGGTTTGGATTGGGCCTGGCATAGGCTCTCACCGGCAATCCACAGGAACGCAGCCGCTACGGCCAAATATGTTGTCCGCGACATCATTGTCCTCTCTCTCGTGAAGCTCGGGCTCATTGCCGCGGCGGCGGCCGCGACGCGGACGTCCATATTCCACGAATGAAATGTGAAAGCGATGACGCGGAAATAAAATAGACGCGAGATCGGTGTTTGGCTCAGCTCAAGGCATGGCCCGTATGACGCTTGCCGTTGCGCGCCGACGCAAGATCGAGCACCCGCATCGGATGAAGGCGTCCCGTCACGAGATCGCCGAGAGCGCGAAGGTTGCCGGACAATCGGCCGCGCCGGTCGATGAAAGGCTCGGGCGCGAAGACGCGCACCGAATTGGCGACCAAAACCTTGCCCGCCATGCTGAACGCGCGGCGCCAGCCGATCGACCCTTTGCGGGCAAGATAGAGCGGATTGGCAATATGCGAATAGCCGATCTGGCGTCCGGGCGAGCGTCCATTCTTCACGCCGAGATGCACGCCGACGCAGCGGCTTGTTTCAACGATCCGCCCCTTCGCGCGCAAGCGTGCGGAAAAGTCCAAATCTTCGAGCCAGCCATAAAGCGGCAGATTCTCGTCGAAGCGAATGTCCGGCATCGCGGAAATCCGCGCGATCATATTGCAGCCATAGGCGCCCGGCTGATCCTCGATCTCGGGCACGTGCTGCACGAGCCCACTTTGTTCATAGGCCGCAACAAGCTGGTCGGCTTCAGTAAATGTGATCCCCGCTGTTCTATATCCATCGGCGAGCAAATGGCCAGACGCCGCGACGATATCGGGATGGTCCTTGAAAACATTTTCTGCGTTTTCGAGAAAATCCTTCGCCGCAACGAAATCGTCGTCGAAGAAAACGACGAGGTCGTAAGCGCCGCTGAGAAGATCGAGCGCGCGATTGCGCTGCTTCGACGAGCCGCGAGCCGAAAGCGTGAAGGCGACATCGGCAAAGTCTTCTTCCCGATCGGCGCAGCTGGGAAAATCGCTCTCCGCCGCTCCGACGACCACGACATGATCCGGCGCGCGCGTCTGCCGCGCGAGCCGCAGCAGCGTCTCAGCGACAGTGAGCGGCCGACCGGTCGTGGCAATGGCCACCGCGATTTTCATGGACAATGGTCCTTGGAAAATGAGGCGAAAGCCTACAACCCAAAGGATAAGACAATCTTGCGCGCACCCTCCGGAATGCCGGGAGATTAGGATTAACAGCGGAGGCCGCGCACCTTATTCGTTAAACGACCACTTCACACGGCGACCTCGGCCTTGATGGCTGGATAAGGATCGTAATTCTCGATTGCGATATCCTGATAGTGGAAGTCGAACAGCGATTTGACCGCAGGGTTAAGCTGGAGTTGCGGCAATGGCCGAGGCGTACGCGTCAGCTGCAGCCGGGCCTGCTCGATATGATTGCGGTAAAGATGCACATCGCCAAAACTGTGGACGAAATCGCCCGGCGCGAGACCGCAGACATGGGCGACCATATGCGTCAAAAGCGCATAGCTCGCGATGTTGAACGGCACGCCGAGAAAAGCATCGGCCGAGCGCTGATAAAGCTGGCACGAAAGCCTGCGAACGCCCTCGCGATCCTCCGCCACATAGAATTGAAAGAGGCAATGGCAGGGTGCCAGATGCATGGCCGGAAGATCGGCCGGATTCCAGGCGGTGACGATGAGCCGGCGCGAAAAGGGATTGCGTTTGATTTCAGCGACAACCTCAGCGAGCTGATCGATGACGCGGCCGTCCGGGCCTTTCCACGCGCGCCATTGCGCGCCGTAGATCGGTCCGAGATCGCCTTTGGCATCGGCCCATTCATCCCAAATGCTGACGCCATGCTCTTTGAGATAAGCGATATTGGTGTCGCCGCGCAGAAACCAGAGGAGTTCGTAGACAATCGATTTGAGATGCAGCTTCTTCGTCGTGACGAGAGGAAACCCGTCGGCGAGCGCAAAGCGCATCTGATAGCCGAAGACCGACAGCGTGCCCGTGCCGGTGCGATCCGGCTTTTCCTCGCCGTGATCGAGAATATGCGACAGGAGATCGAGATAGGCGCGCATAAAATCCTCAGATGAGTCCTGCGTCCCGCCTCACTTGCCGCCGAGAGCCGCAAGGGCGAAGGCCGCGAGATTATTGAAGGCGTGATAGCCGATCGAGACCTTGATGCTGCCCGTTCGTTCGCGGATGAGACCAAGCGCGAGCCCAATCGGGAACACCGCCAGCGCATAAAGATGCGTGCCCTCATAGTGAGCGAAGGCAAAAAGGGCGGAGCTCGTCAACAGCGCCGGCCATAAGCCCCAATGAGCGCGCAAGGCCGTGTAGATCCAGCCGCGGAACAAGAGCTCTTCCGCAATCGGCGCGAAGACCACGGCAAGCGCGAAAAGCGCCCCCGCCGTCACGCGATCGGACGGGATGGACAATTGCGCCGGCGCATGCGGAAAAAAATGCCCGATCAGCGAATCGGCGGTCACGCTGTAGATCAGCGCCGCGAGCATGATCAGCCAGACCCATCTGTCGCCCAAGCGAAACGGCCGCCAGCCGATCAGATCGCGCCATTGGCTTTTCCCTCGCCAGCGCGCCGCGATGACAATCGCCATTGCGATTGCAATGTGAAACGCGAGGAGGAGCAGAAACACCGCGCGGACCGCCGTCAGGCTGTCGCTGTCGCGCACCGCGCTGTCCAAGACATTCAGAAACGCCGAAGGGCCCATCACAAGGGCGGCGACGAGCGCCATCGCAATGCCCAGCAGTGCGGTCAAGATCACGGAGAGCACCGCGATCGCAATGAGGCTGAGGAGAAGGCCGATCGGCCCTAGGGGTTCGGCCGGAGGCATGGCCTCGGGTTGCGCGGGTTCGATCATGGCTTCGCGAGGATTAATGTTCATTCTTGATGCCGCTGCGACGAACTGTGGCGCGAGGCGCACTCCTATGGATCATATTGGGCCGGGATGCGGCAGAAAGTGACGCTGGACTCCAGGATGACGTGGACAAAGTCTGTGCATGACTGAAGGCATGGCAATTGGCAGCCGCGCTTGTCGCGACAATCACTCTTTCTAATCTCTCGCGCTTTGCCTATATTCCTTATGCCGCCTTGCGCGGCTATGGCGATAAACGGACGCCGAAATAAGCTCTTCGGACCCGGGGGCGGTACCCGGCGCCTCCACCCAAATCCGTGCGCGACGCGAATTTCGGTGGGGGCGAAATAGGTTCGACGGGGAGTGTAAAGGGTGTTCTTTTGCTCGGCATGGTTCCGCCGTCATCGGGCCGAATCTATAGTTGCCAACGACAACTATGCTCCGGTGGCTGTTGCCGCGTAATGCGGTAATGGTACCGATTCAAAGTCCTTGGGGGTAGCACTTCAAGGCGGGGTTCGGAGGCACCTGGCAACAGAAGCCTCCACTTTATGCGTGGCGTCGGAATCGATCATGCATCAGCGTTGAGATGACGCGCCCGGAAAATTGCGAATGCCGACCGATCTCATCCGCTACGATCTTCTTGTTCAGGATGCGCTGCGCAGTGTCGTGCGCAGCGTTTTGACACAGGCCGCTCGGGAGGGTCTGCCCGGCGACCATCATTTCTTCATCAGCTTCCGCACACAGGCGCCGGGCGTCCGGCTTTCGAATCGCCTGCGCGACCAATATCCCGAAGAGATGACCATCGTTCTCCAACATCAGTTCTGGGATCTGGTCGTCGGCGATCTCGGCTTCGAGGTGGGCCTGTCGTTTCACGGCAAATCGGAAATGTTGGGCATTCCCTTCGCGGCGGTGACGGGATTTTTCGACCCCACCGTCGATTTCGGCCTGAAATTCGAATTCGAAACGGAAGGTGCCGCCCAACTCGGGCCCGTGGAAGTGCACCCCGCGCCGCACGCACCGGCTCTTGTCGATGGCTCCTCGCCCCAGCGTCTTGTCGGCAGCGACAAACCCAAGCCGCGCGGCAGCGGCAGCGAACCGCTCGAAGTCGGCCCGACGAAGGCGGCGGGCGAGCCGGCCAAGCAGCCGGCCTCCGACACCAAAACCACCATTCAGCCCGCCAATGAGCAGCAGAAAGTCGTCTCGATCGACGCCTTTCGGAAGAAGCCGTGAGCGGCGACATCATCAATCTGCGCCGCGCACGCAAGGCCAAGCAGAAAGCCGCGGCGGCCGCAACAGCGGCGGAAAATCGGGCGATCTTCGGCAAAAGCAAAGATGAGCGCGCGCTCGCTGCGAAATCAGAGCAGCTTAAACAGCGGCGGCTCGATGGGCATCGGCTGAGCCGGAGCAAGGCGCCAACGCCCGACGATGCCGGCCGCTGATCCTTCTGAGCGGCAACGCTCCGCCGCCAGCGTCGTCAAACGCTCGGTCGCGATTGCGGGACATCGCACCAGCATTTCTCTCGAAGACGCATTCTGGGACGGGCTTCGTCGCATCGCCGAAGAGCGCAAACTATCTGTTGCGGCGCTCGTCGCCGAAATCGATGCGGCGCGCGGAGCGAACAATCTCTCGTCCGCCATCCGCGTCTTCGTGCTCAGAGCGCTCGCGCAAATTTGATCAGAACGGGTTGACCGCAAAAGGATCGGCGACCGGCTGCGTCGATTGCAGAACCGGCGACGGCGCGCGGCGATGCACGGGGCGTCTGACGAGCGAAAGCGGCTTCTTGTTCGGTTCGAATGTTGATGGCCGCGGCGCTGGCAAGGGGACCGGACCCAAGCTCTGATCCGTGCCGGCCTTATCGTCCTCTGTCGTCGCCTCATTGGTCTTCGTCTGATCTTGCAGCGCCGGCTGCAGCGATAAGGGCGGAGCTGGTCCCAAGATTCCTTGCGGCGCCTCAGGTTTTACGGCAGCCTTTGTCGCGTCGCCATTGCCCGCGCCGGTGTTTGTCGCGGCGGCTTTTTCCGCTTCGGCTTTTTCAGCTTCCGCCTTGGCTTCGGCCGCGCGCCTCTCCTCTTCCGCCTGCTTCTCGCGCTCTGCCACGCGGCGGCGTTCGGATTTCAGGCGATTGTAAAAAAACGCCTGTTCATGCACGTCGAACTCCTCCGCCTCGATGCGGGCGCTGTCGCGAGCAATCGCGCGCGCCGCAAGCGCATTGACGAAACTGGCGGAGTCGATGCTGCGGGTCGGATTGGAAAGCGGCCCTGTCGAAATCAGACTGATCGTCGGCGCGGCACCGCTCCAATTCTTCGGCAGAGCGGCGAGCGTGAGCGTGGAGCGCTGATCGAGCGTGAGATGGGTGAGGTCGACGCTGCCCTCAAGGCTTTCCGTCACGCCAGGGCCGGCCTTTTTCGTCGCCGCGTTCTTCGGGCTCAAGCGCAAGACGCCCGCCGCCAAGCCCGCATCGAAAGTGACATCGCCCAAATGCGAGGCACCCTTTTCGAGTTCAGCCGAAATCGCGCGCGCAATCTCATCGGCATCGAGCGAGAGCGCATCGCTTTCGACCGCTTTGAAGACGCGGACCATGCCTTCGGGATCAGTGCGGGGAAGGACTGCATCGGACAATGTCAGCGTGCCAGAGCCCGCGAGACCGGCGATGATCACGGCCGGACTGTCGCCCGTCCCCGCAAGATCGAGGTCGGCATTGAGCACACCGCGCACGCTCGGCAAGACGAGATCATAGCCTGAAAGTTTCAGGTGGCCGGAACTTGCGGCGCTCGTGCCATTGCGGCGGAAAGTGAGATCGGCGGCAAGATTGCCCGCGCCGAGCGTCATCGTCGCATGATGCAAGGCGAGCGTGAGATCGGCGCGTCCGCCAAAAATCGCCAAGTCGAATTTCGCATCATGGCCGGCGATGTGCGGCGAGACATCGAAGTCTTTTGTGGTCACCGCAAGATCAATCGGCGGCGGATCGAGCATGGCCGGGCCGAATTTGGCGTCTGACCACAGCGCCCCGCCGTTCGGCGTCGACAAGGAACCGCCGACGATTTCGAGAAGGCTCGTCAGCACAAAGTGATCGGCATCGAGCGCGCCGGTCAGATGGTTCTTTGTTGAGTCGTAAGCGAGATGGCCCGCGATCGCGGTGTCGGCAAAGCGGCCAGCGAGATGATCCAAGGTGAGCGTGCCGGGCCGCCAATCGACCGCGCTCTTGAGATTGGCATCAAGGCGCGTACTGGGGTCGGGAAACGCGAGCCCTGTCGCTTCAAGAAGCGATGTTAGATTGGCGCTCTGCAATTGCAGCGTGCCGGTCGCGGAAGGCGCAGTCTGGTCCGGGCGAAGATCGCCGGCGAAGGAAAGCGTCGCGCCGGGCAGGCTCGCGGTGAGATGGGTCGCGAATGTCGAATCGGTTTTGCCTGATGCCGTGATGTCGATTGTCCCGGGCCCGAGGCCCTGCAAGGGCAGCGCCGGAAGACCGAGTTGGCGGATCAGAGTGAGCGCATCGGGCGCGGCGAGTTTGGCGGACAATATGAGATTGGCGGGATTTTGCCGATCCGCGCCGATCTCGCCGTTGATCGTGGCGGCGATGTCGGTTCCCGCGGCCGAGCCTTTGAGATCGAATTGATCGAGCGTGATCGCGCCATCGGCGTCCGCCATCGCTTGCGCGGAGAGCGTTAAATGCGCCGGCGCAAGCACGTTCGCGCGTGCCAGAAAAAGGTTGCTCGTAGCGCCGGGCGCAAGACGGTACGCAAGTTCCGCCAAAGCATCGAGCTTGTCGCTGTCGAGCGTGCCGGTGAACGTACCCGCATGTCCATCCCAATGGCCTTGCGCGTGAATATTGGCGCCGCCTAAATCGGTGACGGTCAGCTCGTCGAGTTTGGCGAGTGCGCCCGTCTTCTCCAATCGGAATTCGATGCGGCCGGTGTCGAGACTACCTTGTCCGACATTGCCGATCTTCACCGCCTGCGCGTCGAGCCGCAGTGAGAGATCCATCGCCTTGGCGCGCGCCGCGAGGCCGGAAATATCGGGCGCGGTTGAGAGATCGAGCCGCGCGGCGGAAAGGTCCGCGAAGAGCCGGCCTGGCTCGCCGCCGACGGATTGCGTATAGGCCAATGTCCCCGTCAGCATTGACTGATCGAGCTTCAGCACGAGGTCTTGGCCGACAAAGCCGACAGATGAGAGATTGGCGTCGCCTGAGGCATCGAAGGATTCAAGTTCGACTTGCGCCAGCGCGGATTCGGTATCGGGCAGATTGGTGAGAATCCATTGCTTCAACCGCGCGGCATCGGAGGCGCTTGCGTCCACATGGCCCTTGAAGCCCGCGGCATCGCCCGTCTCAAGCGTGCCGGAAAGACTGAGATGCGAATGGCCGGGGCCTGATGATTCGAAACGCAATTCCGATGTCTCACTGCCCATCACCGCAATTGACGCCGAAAGTCCCGTCAGCGTCTCGCCGCCGAGAACGGCGCTGTCGCCTGACCAAGAAATCGACAGCGGCATGCCGACGAAAAAGAGATTTTTGGATGGGACGAGATCGCGCGCCGTTTGCGCGAGTCTCTGCATCGGCGGCTTCGCGCCTTTGTCGGTCAAGAGCCGATCAAGATCGATATCCTGCGTTTTGAGCGTGAGACTGGCGCGCGGCGCCTTGCCGAAATCGAGATTGGCGACGCCATCGAGGTTGATGCCGCGCTCATCATCGCCGAGCCTGAGATCGAGCGTGTCGATCGCGGCGTTGCGGAGATCGCCCTTGATGTTGCCGGAGAGCAGCCAGGGAAGGATGATCGCGCCGTCGGTGTGGCCCGCAAGTTTGATCTGCCCGTCGATCGAGGGCAGCCCCGCCGCAGCCTTGGCGAAGATCAAATCGGCATCGAGATCGGCGCTTGGATGCGCGCTCGTCTCATCGACGACAAGCTTGATGTGCATGCGGTCGTCATGCCTCTCGCCGGTCGCTAGATGAAACGGGCTGAGCTGGCCCGCGAAACTCAACTGACCTTCGGCCTTGAATGGCCCGGTCAGCGAGGCCGCCTCGGCGCCGAAAGAAATGTTTCGGAAGGCATAGCTCCGCCCCGTCGCGGGATCGGCAAGATCGAGCGCGCCGTCGTCGACAGAAATGCGCTCGAAGCGCATGGGGCCTGCGAAATGCTGGATGGGCGGGCCGAGCGGCAGAGTGCCGTTGTCGATGGCGAGCGTCACGCGCGGGCGCACCAATTTCGCTTCGACGAAATCGACTTCACCGCGCAGCAGCGCCGTCAGCGCGATTTCGAGCTGGACCTCATCGACTTTGATGTCGGGCTTTGCCGCCTCGTTTCCGACTTCGACATCGGCAAGCCGCAGATAGGGAGTCGGCAGAAGCTTGAGATCGATGGCGCCGCGGATTTTGACCGGCCGGCCCAGCACATCGCTGAGTTGCCTCTCGACAAGGCCGCGCTCCGCATTCCAATCGACAAAATAGGGGACGACCAGAGCGGCGCTCAAAATAAGGATCAGGACGCCGGCGAGGACGGTCAGGCTTTCGCGCAAGGGGATCGGGCCAGTTTGAGATGCTCACGCATAATCGAAAGAGATAGAATTTCCGCTTGTTGGGCGCAATGAACCCTATCGAAACGACATTTGCGTGGCAAAGTTCTTCGGCCGGCCGGCTTTCGCGAGGCTGCAATTCGCTGAGAGAAATCAGGCGCTGACCTGGTTCAGCCGCTCGATTGAGTCGGGATCGAGCCTGACCTCGGTCGCCCCCAGAATTTCGTCGAGCTGGGCAAGCGAGGTCGCGCTGACGATGGGCGCGGTGATGCCCGGCTGGGCCAGCATCCAGGCAAGCGCAATCTGGGTCACGGTCGCGCGGGTTTGTTCGGCGATTGTGTCCATTTCCGCCAGGATCGCGAGGCCGCGTTGATCGAAGACGCGCGCGATCGTGCCGGCGCGGGCGCGGCCCTCAATATCGGAGGCCTGGCGGTATTTGCCCGTGAGAAAGCCGGCGGCGAGCACATAATAAGGAATGACGCCAAGCCCCTCTTTGAGGCAGAGCTGCTGCAAAGGCCCTTCAAAATTCGAGCGCGCGACAAGGCTGTAGTTCGGCTGCAGCGAGACAAAAGACGGCAGGCCCTTCGCTTTGCTGACCGCAAGCGCCTCGGCAAGCCGCGGCGCAGAATAATTCGAGGCGCCGATCGTGCGCACTTTTCCTTCATCGATCAGTTCGGCAAAGGCTTCGAGCGTTTCTTCAAGCTCGATTGCGGGGTCCTCGCAATGCGCCTGATAGAGATCGATGTGATCGGTGTTGAGACGGCGCAGCGATTCTTCGGCGGAGGCGAGAATATGCGAGCGCGAGAGGCCTTTGCCTGACGGCATCTGCATGCCGACTTTCGTCATGATGATGATTTTGTCGCGTTGGCCGCCCTGTTTCAGCCATTGGCCGATCGTCTCTTCCGATTCGCCGCCGCGATGGCCGGTGACCCAGACGGAATAGACATCGGCCGTATCGATGGCGGAAAAGCCGCGCTCGACAAAGGCGGAGATGATCGAAAGCGATGTTTTCTCGTCCGTCGTCCAGCCGAAGACATTGCCGCCTAAGACAATGGGCGCGAACGAGAGTTTGGAGTTGCCGAGGGTACGATGTTGCATGGAAACCTTGCGCGGAGGTCAATGGAGTCTCGGACGCCAGGCGAGGTCATCCGACAAAACATAGATCGTGATCGCCGCCAGAAACAGCACGGCGCCGAGCCAAAATAGCGGCGAATGGTGAATGCGTCGCCAATCGCGTTGGCGTGCTGCCGGTTCAGTCGGGTGTCTGCGATGATGGTCTTTATTCACCGCGGCCCCATTTCCGAGTTGCGGCTTCGCTGCGTCTTGTTGCGGCGGCTCAGCATAGCCTTACTAGACAAAAAATGCTGTCACGTCATGTTGAATAGGCACGCCTTCATGGCACCGTCACAGGGCTCGTGGCCCGACAAATTTGAGGAACGGAACAATGGACATCAAACGCGTTGGCTCCCAGCCCTCAAATAAAGGCTCGGCAGAGTATTTCACCGGCGCCGTTCGCGTCGAGCCGCTGTTTCAAGCCTCCGACCCGGCGCGTGTTGCGGGGCGCGAGCGTCACGTTCGAGCCGGGCGCGCGCACGGCCTGGCACTCGCATCCCTTGGGACAGACATTGATCGTCACCGCCGGTCTCGGCTGGGTTCAGTCTTGGGGCGGTCCTGTCGAAGACATCCGGTCGGGCGATGTCGTCTGGTTTCCGCCGGGCGAAAAACATTGGCATGGCGCGACGCCGACGAGCGGCATGACGCACATCGCGATTCAAGAGAAGCTCGATGGCAAGCTCGTGGATTGGTTGGAGCAGGTGAGCGAGGCGCAATATCGGAAGTGAGAGGTGCGGCGGTGATTATCGGCATGTTCCCGCTGGCAGGAGTGTTGACTGAAGGCACTTTTTACCAATCGCGTCAGAGGTTTCCGGAGCCAATGGTAGTCATTCTTTTTTTTCGGCCTGAATAGCCTTGGGAGGCTCCAAGTCGGTCGCAATATCATCTTCAGAATCAAATTTCATCAGATCGAAAATGTGAAAAAATTCAGACCGAACCATTTTCAGCATCTGACGATCCATGCCCATTTCCTCCGCGAACGGGCCCATCATAATCATCTCCAGAGCATCTCTGAACCGTCGCGTTGCTTTGTTTCGTTCTTCGCGTCGTCCGGAGCGCGCAGAACGGTAAACCTCCATTGCGAGTTCATAAATCCAGGGAGCGTCGTCACGTAGCAAGCTTGCAAAAAACAAAATCTGTATCGGATCTCGTGGCCCTCTCGCAATTCGGTGCATCATTTCGTGCATCATCGCAGGATGCATTCGCGAGCGTCCGCGTCTACGAAACATTGGGTCGTCATCCGTCATGTCGCGAACGCGCATCTCAACACTGCGGACGCTTGAAACGAGTTCCTCAAGAATCTCGCCTTGTGGCCGGTTGTGTTTCGTGGGCACACCGCTTTTTGGAATGGCCGCTATTTGTTTCTCAAGATCGGCCCAAAGAGCTAGAAAAAGCTTATCCAGTTGAGCATCTGGAACAGGCGTGGGGGCCGCTTTGTTCAAACTTACAATTAGTTCTTTAATGCCCGCTTCATCGGCTTTCTTGGCCTGAAACTGAGCTAGCGGACCTGAAATTTCCTTGAAGTCCAGATCGAGCAGTAGGGGAATTACCCGACCTTCTTGCATTGACTTCGCCAAAGCGCCTGCTTCGAACAAAATCCACGGCGAACTCAGATTTTCTCGAGTAATACAAATCACCCCAAAGTTGCAGTTCTCAAGCTCCTTAGCAATTTCAATGCTCCATCGCTCACCTGCTTGAATATCGGATTTAGAAAGCCAGGGTTCGACGTAGTGCAAAACGAGCGGAAACCATTCGCGAAGGGCTTTTGCAAGCGCTTCGCTCCGCTCCTCACTCCAACTAATAAAAATCTTCATGGGCTTGCTGCCACTTCTCGAATACCGCTTATATCATGAGGCAATTTTCGGCTTTTGACCAAATCGATTTTTTATAGACTTCTTCGCCTCGCTCGCCTCATGCCCGGCCTTGTGCCGGGCATCCACGCCATTCAACTCGCACAGATTTAGGAGAGAGCTTCCCGCGGATCGGCATGGATGGCCGGGTCAGCCCGGCCATGACGCCCAACTTTTCGCGTCGTAACCTTCGCCGTTCGCGCGCGCCCTCCCCCGATTCGACATCCCAGGCCAAAACCCCCACATTGGCCTCATGATTCGTCTTTCGTTCTTGCCCCTCGCCGAGGAGGCACGGCGCTTTGAGTGACCCCCAAAACGACCCGAAAAACCCCTCCGGCTTTGCCGATTTAGGCGGCGCGTTCGAGGCGCCGGCTTTGCGCCCCGACGGCATCGCCGCCCGCGCGCGCGCCGGGGCGTCTCGCTATCTCGACGGGCTCAATGCCGAGCAGCGCGAGGCTGTCGAAGCGATCG
This sequence comes from Methylovirgula sp., assembly GCA_049522395.1. Lineage (GTDB taxonomy): Bacteria > Pseudomonadota > Alphaproteobacteria > Rhizobiales > Beijerinckiaceae > Methylovirgula. Next base: position 45,198 of record JBEKNV010000005.1, on the reverse strand, counting down.
ACGGGCCTGTGCTCGTGCTCGCTGGCGCCGGCACCGGCAAGACGCGGGTTTTGACGACGCGCATCGCCCATATTCTCTCGACCGGCCGCGCTTACCCCTCGCAAATCCTCGCCGTCACCTTCACCAACAAGGCGGCGCGCGAGATGAAGGACCGCATTTCGCTGCTCGCAGGGCCGCCCGGCGAAGGCATGCCCTGGCTCGGCACCTTCCACGCGATCTCGACAAAGATTCTGCGCCGTCACGCCGAGCTCGTCGGCCTCAAATCCTCCTTCACCATTCTCGACACCGACGATCAGATCCGGCTGTTGAAGCAGGTGCTCGCCGCCGAAGATGTCGATGAAAAGCGCTGGCCGGCGCGCAGCCTCGCCTATCAGATCGATGCCTGGAAGAATCGCGGGCTGACGCCGGCGCAAGTGCCGGCGGGCGAAGCCGCGGCGTTCGGCAATGGCAAGGGACAAAAGCTTTATCAGCTCTATCAGGAGCGCTTGAAAGTTTTGAACGCCGCCGACTTCGGCGATCTTCTGCTCGAATGTTTGCGGCTCTTTCGCGAAAATCCGGATGTGCTGAAGGAGTTTCAAGACCGCTTCCGCTACATGCTGGTCGATGAATATCAGGACACGAACACGGTCCAATATCTCTGGCTGAAGTTGCTCGCTCAAGGCCGGCACAATGTCTGCTGCGTCGGCGACGACGATCAGTCGATCTATGGCTGGCGCGGCGCCGATGTCGATAATATCCTGCGCTTCGGCCAGGATTTTCCCGGTGCGAAGATCATCAGGCTCGAGCGCAATTATCGTTCGACCGGCCATATACTTGCAACTGCCGCGGGCCTCATCGCGCATAATCAGGGACGGCTTGGCAAGACGCTCTTCACCGACGGCGAAGACGGCGAAAAGCCGAGTGTCACCGGCCTTTGGGATAGCCAGGAAGAAGCGCGCACGATCGGCGACGAGATCGAGGCCTTGCAGCACAAGGAGCATGATCTCGACGAGATCGCCATTCTGGTGCGCGCGTCCTTCCAGATGCGTGAATTCGAAGAGCGCTTTATTACGCTCGGTCTGCCCTATCGCGTCATCGGCGGCCCGCGCTTTTATGAGCGCGCCGAAATCCGCGATGCGCTCGCTTATCTCCGCGCCACCGCGCAGCCCGCCGACGATCTCGCCTTCGAGCGCATTTTCAATGTGCCGAAACGCGGCTTGGGCGAAGCGACGTTGCAACTCTTGCACGATCACGCGCGGCGCGAGCGCATCAGCCTGATGCAATCGGCGCAGATGATGGTCGAGACGGAGGACTTAAAACCAAAGCCGCGGCAGACCTTGCGCGATTTGCTCTCATCCTTCGCGCGCTGGGCCTCGCTCATCGATCAAAAGCCGCAGGGCGAATTGGCCGAGATGATCCTGGAAGAGTCCGGCTATACCGACATGTGGCAGAAGGACCGCACAGCTGAAGCCGCGGGGCGGCTCGAAAACCTGAAAGAACTCGTCCGATCGATGGAAGAGTTTCCCAATCTCTATGCCTTCCTGGAGCATGTCTCGCTTGTCATGGAGGCGGAGGCGAAAGATGCCGAAGAGCGCGTCTCCATCATGACGCTGCATGCGGCGAAGGGCTTGGAATTCGAGACCGTGTTTCTGCCCGGCTGGGAAGAAGGCCTCTTTCCGCATCAGCGCTCGCTCGATGAGTCGGGTCGCGCGGGGTTAGAAGAAGAGCGTCGCCTCGCCTATGTCGGCATCACGCGCGCCAAGCGCCGCGTCAAAATCTATTTCGCGACGAACCGGCGTATTCGGGGCCTTTGGCAGACGACAATCCCCTCGCGCTTTCTCGACGAATTGCCGGCGGAGCATGTCGAAGTGATCGAGGCGGCCTCAGGCACGGCCTATGGCAATTATGCGCAATCGCGTTTCGCCAATCTCGATACCTATGCCTCGTCCTATCAGACGCCCGGCTGGCAACGCGCGCAGCGCCGGAACGCGGAAGAGCAGCGCGGCAATGGTGGAAGAACGGGTTTCGGCGAGGCCGCGGCGCGGCGCGGCCCGCTGACGATCGACGGCGAACTTGTCGCCAAATCCTCCGCCGTCTCAGGTTTCGAAAAAGGCGCACGGGTGTTTCACATCAAATTCGGCAATGGCACGGTCGCGGCGGTCGACGGCAATAAGCTCACCGTCGATTTCGACAAAGCCGGACGGAAAATGGTGCTGGAGAGTTTTGTCCAGGCGGCGTAATCAGCATGCCTTGGGCAGACTAGCGGGCTCGGCCGAAGCCGCCTCCCCCTCATCCTCGCGCGCCTTGCGCAACAGGATGCGCGCCGCATCCGTCATTTCGGCAAGGTGGCGTTCGCAGAGCTCATAGGAATCGGTCGCCACCGTCCATGCTTTTCCATGCACCGCCCCGATTACCTTTTGCGCCTCTTCGCGGGCCGAACGGGCCGTCTCTTCGAGACGCGTGACGAGCACCTCCTCGCGCTGGCGCAGATGCGAACAATGATCGAGATTGGTCGGCAGCCGCCCGGGAGCGAGCAGAGCTGCGATCTGCTCGTCGCTTGCGGTGCCGATGAGGACGGCAGCGAGCTCGCGCTTGAAAACCGCGGCTTCGGCGGGAATGCGCGCAAGCTCGGATAGGGCGTCCGCCCCGGTCTCGCGTTTCCATGAGGTGCGGGCGAGCGCTTCGCAGCCAATGAGGCGCGCATTGATCATGCCGATTTCGTTTTCCGCCTTGGCGATCTTGCCGACGATTGCGCCGGTGCTCGTCGTGATCTCGGAGGCGACGCCACGCTGATAGCCGAGAAAGCGCGCCAGCTCGTTCGCATTATGCGCGAGCTCATTGACGGAGGTGCTCGCTTCGTCGAGCCGGCTTGCGAGGCAACGCACGATATCATTGCCTTCGCCAACGGATTTGCGGCTGTCGTCGACGGCATTTTTGATCGCGGCCATTTCTTCCGCGAATGTCACAAGCTGCTTGCGAATTTCGCCCGTGACCTTTTCGGTCTGCGCCGACAAGGCCTTCACTTCCGCCGCGACGACGGCGAAGCCGCGACCCATCGCGCCGGCGCGCGCGGCCTCGATCGTCGCATTGAGCGCGAGAAGATTGGTTTGTCGCGCGATCGCATCGACTGCGCCGGTCATGCCGCGAATTTCCTTCGCCGTGCCTTCGAGCACGCCAAGGCGGTGATCGATATCGCACACGCGTCCGTCGATCACATCTATTGCGGAAATCGCCGCTTCGCTGTCGACGAGACAGGCGGCCGCCGTCTGCCGCGTACAATCGGCGCCGCGCGCGCTTTCGGCGGAGTTCTCGGCCAATGTGTCGATCGAGGTCATCAGGCCTTCGGTCGCGGACGAAATGGCGCGGGCCGAATTCAGCATCTCGCGCATGTCGTGCGACAGCCAGCCGACATTGACCGCCGTCTCGGATGCCTCGGCCGAGATGGTGGCGAGAAGCGTGAGATCATCGAGAAGCCGAGCCTTGATCCAGCCGGTCAACGTCGCAAAGGCACGTCCCAAACGGCCGACCGGCAGCATCGCCAGACTGCCAGCCGATGCGAGACGTTCGAGAAGGCTAGCACAGCGCTCTTCGGCCTCCTCATTGTTTGCGACAACGGGGGCAACAATGGCCGGTGCCCTACGAAAGCGCATCGCCAACCTCGCAATCTGGAAAAGGTCGTAATGGGAGAAATAACAACGATCAGCGCTGAAACTGAACTTGCTAAAACAGGAAGAGGTCTGCCTTCTATGCCGCGTTTGGGTGAAAATTCCGTCAATTCCCCGGGAGGTGACAGGAAAAAAAGCAAGAATTGCTCCTGAAGGGGGCTGGTTGCGGCGGGACGGCGCCGATTGCGCAAAATTGCGTATACCAAGCCCTCGTGATAGCCGCGCCCATGCTTGAAGGCCTCCCGCCGAACAATGCGACCCATCTTGTCCGCCTCTCCTGCGACGAGGCGACCGCGCGAAGGGTTGCCGATATCATCGTCGAGACCTTCGAGCCGGCGGAAGCCGCCGCTTCGGCCTTCGAAGGAGAGGCACGACAGGACTGGAAGGCGGTGCGCTGGTCCGTCGAAGCCTATTTTCGCGAGAAGCCGGACGAGAATACGCTTCGCGCGCTCATTGCCTGCGCGGCGGGCGATGAGGCGGCGCAAGCGCTGATCTTCGACACGGTGGAAACGCAAGACTGGGTCGCCTCCTCCCTCGCGGGCCTCCCCTCCGTCCGTGCGGGCCGCATTCTTCTCCACGGCCGGCATGATCGCGATCGGGTCAAAGCGAATGATGTGGGAATCGAAATCGAGGCGGCCCTCGCCTTCGGCTCGGGCCATCACGGCTCGACGCGCGGATGTCTTCTGATGCTGGAGCGGATCGCCAAGCGTCGGCATCCGCGTGCAATCCTCGACATCGGCACCGGCACGGGCGTGCTCGCCATCGCCGCGGCGAAATTGTTTCGCGTTGTCGTGCGCGCAAGCGATATCGATCCTGTTGCCGTCGCAGCAGCGTGCGCCAATGCGCAGCTCAATAGTGTCGCGCGTTTCGTGCGTCCTGTCGCCGCGACCGGCCTGCATCACCCGCAGCTCGATGTAGCCAACGGCTACGATCTCATCTTCGCCAATATTCTTGCTCGGCCTTTACGCGGGCTTGCGCCCGCTATTCGCCATGTGCTCGCGCCGGGCGGCAATGTTATTCTTTCGGGTCTTCTTGCCTGCGACGTCGCCTCAGTGGTGAGCACCTATCGGGCCCAGGGATTGGCGCTGCGGCACCGTCTCGATCTCGATGGCTGGGCCACGCTCCTGATGAGCCGCGGCAGATTGGCCAAATCGGCTTAAAATCATTTCTCTCGGGCAGAAGTTGTTTTAGGGAGGGGCCGCGCGCGGTCGTTGAAAGGGACCCTGATGAGCGAGGACCAATGAATAATAAAGACAAAAGCGTTGTCATTGTCGGGGCCGGCCACGGCGGCGTTCAGCTTGCCGCGTCCTTGCGTGAAGAGGGCTATCAGGACCGGATCATTCTTCTCGGCGATGAAAAGGATCTGCCCTATCAGCGGCCGCCGCTTTCCAAAGCCTTCATGAAACATGCGACGCCGGAAGACGGCGTGATTCTGCGCGGGCCGGATTTCTATCCGCAGCAAGGCATCGAACTCGTTCTTGGCGAAAGGGCGATCGAAATCGATCGCGCCTCGCGCAAATTGAAGCTCGTTTCGGGCTCCGTGCTTGAATACGCAAAGCTCGCTCTCGCGACCGGCGGCATTCAGCGCCCCCTGCGCATCGAAGGCGCCGATCTCGCCAATGTCTTTTCGCTCAGGACCATGGCGGAAGCCCGCGTTCTGCGCGACTGTCTCGATCAGGCGAAGAATGTCGTCGTCATCGGCGCCGGATTCATCGGCCTCGAATTTGCCGCGACCGCCGCGGCTAAGGGCTGCAAAGTCGATGTCGTCGAATTGGCGAGCCGCCCCATGGCGCGCGTCGTGACCGAACAGACCTCGAATTTTTTCGCCGCAGAACATAAAAAGCTCGGCGCCCATCTCGATTTTGAGACGAGCGTCACCGCGCTCAAGGGCCGAGACGGCAAAGTGACGGAAGCGCATTTAACCGACGGGCGCGTGCTGCCCGCCGATCTCGTGCTGATCGGCATCGGCCTCGTGCCGAGCCAAGAGCTTGCCGTCGCGGCGGGGCTTGAGTCACCGGATGGAATCAAGGTCGACGACAAACAGGCGACCGCTGATGAAAATATCTTTGTCATCGGCGATGCGGCCTATCACTACAATCCATTCGGTAAGCGCTGGATGCGGCTTGAATCCGTGCAGAACGCGACCGACCAAGCGCGCGTGCTCGCCAAACATTTGACCGGCAAGCCGGCGCATTATGAGTCTGTGCCCTGGTTCTGGAGCGATCAGGCCGATCTCAAATTGCAGATGGTTGGTTTTCTCGACGAAGCCGACAAGATCGTCATGCGCGGCTCGTTTGAGGCGCGCGCCTATTCGCTCTTCGGCTTTGCGAATGGCAAGCTGACGGGCGTCGAATCCGTCAACAAGACGGGCGATCACATGCTGGCGCGCCGCCTGATGGACGAGAAAATTCCTGTGAGCGCCGAACTCATCGCCGATCCGAATGCGGATTTAAAGGCGCTGCTGCGGGGAGCAAGGCGGTAGCATTCTGCCGTCATGCCCGGCCTTGTGCCGGGCATCCACGCCAAGACGAGCTTGAAATGTTGAAGGCCAACCGTGACCGCCGCACCAAGTCGCGCCGCGTGGATGGCCGGGACAAGCCCGGCCATGACGCTTGCCCTAAGCGTGCCGCGCCAAAATCTCTTTCACCGCTTTAACGAGATCCGCCTCCGGCACGGAGACCTGCGCCTTGGCGCGCAATTCGAGATAATCCGAACGGTCCTTGCTCATGCCGGCAAGCTCGGCGCCGAGCACGAGATCGCGCAAGCCCACCTCGCCCTTTTCGCGCTCGTTCGAACCTTGGATGACGGCGCAGACAGCTGCGCGCTTATCGGTATATTTGAGCTGCGCGTTCATGCCGGCTTGCCCAAGATAGAGTTCGGCGGCGATGCCTTCCGCGCGCAGTGCTGAGACGAACTTTTGATAGCGGCCGATCTCGTCTTTATCGAGGACCAACACGACGACAGGCCCGCGCGTTTGCGTAGTCCCGAGAATGGGCGAGTTGATCGCTTTCAGCGCAGCATAGAGCCGCGACACGCCGATCGAGAATCCCGTCGCCGGCACGGGTTCGCCGCGAAAGCGCGCGACGAGGCCATCATAGCGTCCGCCGCCGCCGATCGAGCCGAAGCGAACGGGATTTCCATCGCTACTAATCGCCTCGAAGATCAAGTCGGCTTCGTAAACGGCTCCAGTGTAGTATTCCAGGCCGCGAACAACGGAGGAATCAACGCGAATTCTCTTGCTACCAAACCCCGCAGCTTGAGAAATGGAGATTATCTCTCTTATTTCCTGAATGCCTTCCAGCGAGACCGGAGTGCTCGAAAAGACAATTTCCCAGGCATCTAACGTTTTTAAGTTGTCGATAAATTCGAATGGTGCCACTTGCTCCATGTCACGTGAGACTCCCGCATCGTTAGCACGACCAGTGGCGAACGTGCTCGAACCGCCGACTGTAACAAAATTGAAATCGGGAACACTAATCGGTTGCCACAAGCGTTCAACCAAAGCAATTTGAGCGTCGTTCAGTTCGGCGCCCTTAGTGAAATCACCACTCTCGTCTTTTCGGCCTTTTCCCAACAATAATTTGACGCCCTCTGCACCCAGCCGATCAAACTTGTCGATTGCACGTAGCACGATAAGTCGTCGTGCAGCATTTTGCTCGCCGCCAAGACCGATCGAATCTAAAAGTCCGTCTAGAATTTTTCGATTATTCACCTTGATCACATAATCGCCGCGCTTAATGCCGAGGGCTTCCAGCGTATCGGCCGCCATCATGCAGAGTTCGGCGTCGGCCGCGGGCGAGGACGAGCCGACCGTATCCGCATCGAACTGCATGAATTGGCGATAGCGCCCAGGCCCCGGTTTCTCGTTGCGAAACACAGTGCCGGCGCGATAGCTGCGATAAGGTTTCGGCAGCCGGTCGAAATTCTCGGCGACATAGCGCGCAAGCGGTGCGGTCAGATCATAACGCAGCGACAGCCATTGCTCGTCGTCATCCTGAAACGAAAAGACACCCTCATTCGGACGATCCTGATCCGGCAGAAACTTTCCGAGCGCGTCGGTATATTCGATGAACGGCGTCTCGACCGCTTCGAAGCCGTAAAGCTCATAAGATTTTTTGATGGCGGCGAGCATTTTTTCGGTCGCGGCAATATCGGCGGGGCCGCGATCAGCGAGGCCGCGCGGCAAGCGGGCAGCGGTGCGCGTGGTCTGCTTTTTGGCGTCGTTCATATCCAGGCCTTGCCGCCGCCGAGCGCGAACAGCGAAAAAATTTTTGATAGGCCGCTTCTACGGGCGCAGCCGAGCCGGAGCAAGGGGCGCTCCCCGTTTGTCAGCCCCTTCCTTCATGCCCGGCAGCCCTCGGGGCGGGCCCGCGGATGGAAGGTTTGCCTTTGGAATCAATCTCAGAGCCCTGTCGCCTGAGCTGAGCCGGAACCATTCACGCCCAAGCTCGTTGAAGGAAGGTGGCATTCCCCTCGTCCCGCCGTGGCAAACCCGTGTTCGAGAGCCAAGCGCATGCTTGCCGGCTCGGCTCCCGACGACACGGGCGAATTTGGGACGCCGGCGCTTCTCATATCTGTGATTCATAATGTCGGTTGTTATCCATAGCGGGGAGCGAAATCGATCGCGCGCACAAGCCGCAGGTGATTCCGTAAAAAAATCATTGGAACAGCGTTGGCTCGACATGTTTGGGCCCGATAAACACCGGCCGAAGCGGCCCGGAATGCATATGGAGGAAACGACCGTCCCTCATCGGCTGGGCCGCCCGCAACGAGAAAGTGCGCGACTGATGGCCGAACCTCCTTTTTCCGTTCACCTTAAGACGCTTCCCGCCGCTCCCGACCCCAAGCCCGACTGGGCGCTCTTTCTCGATCTCGACGGCACGCTTCTCGATATTGCCTCGACTCCCGATTCCGTTGTCGTGCCCGAAGGCCTTATCGAAGACATTGCTGCCGCCTCGAAAATGCTCGGCGGCGCACTGGCCATCGTCAGCGGCAGAGGCCTTGAGTCGATCGATCGCCTTTTGGCGCCGCTAAGACTTCCGGTTGCGAGCGAGCATGGCGCGATCATTCGTCTGCCGAACGGCTTTTACGACGAAGTCAAAATCCGCGTGCCGGAAGATTGGAAGCAGGCGTTGAGCGATCTCGCCGCGCGCCGTCCCGGCGTTCTCTCAGAATCCAAGCGCCACAATGTCGTCGCGCATTACCGCAATGCGCCGTCGCATGAGGATGAAGTACGCCAAACGGTGCAATCGCTCGTCGCTGGCGATCCCGACAATTTTGAAATGCTCGAGGCCAAGATGGCATTCGAGATCAGACCGCGGCAGGTAACGAAGGCACGCGCCGTCCACGCGCTGCTGAATGTCGAACCGTTTCGCGGCCGCACGCCTGTTTTTGTCGGCGACGACAAAACGGATCATGACGGCTTTGCCGCTGCCATTGCCTGCGGTGGTTTTGCGCTTGATGTCGGAGTAGCATTCGGCGGACGCCCTGAAAACGTTCGTCAATGGCTGAAGCGTTTCGCCGATCGATGACGCGGGATTTTTCATGAGCACATTGGATCTCGCTGCCATCGGCAACTGCGCTGTTGCAAGCCTTGTTGATCGGCAGGGCCGGCATCTTTGGTTCTGCTTTCCAAGGCTCGACGCCGATCCGGTCTTTTCCGCACTTCTCGGCGGCGCGACGCCATCGCGCGGATTCATGGATGTCGTCGTCCGCGACGCGGTCGAGACAAATCAGCGCTATCTGCCCAACACCGCTGTCCTTGAGACGATCATCACGGATCGTCATGGCGCGAAGGTGCGTATCCTTGATTTTGCGCCGCGCTTCCAGCGCTATGGAAGGCGCTTTCGTCCGCCGATGCTCGTGCGCCGGCTCGAGCCGCTAGCAAAACGCGCGCGCGTGACGGTGCGCATCAGGCCGCTCTTCAATTATGGCGCCGACAAACCCTCAATCAGCGTCGGCAGCAACCACATGCGTTTCAGCGGCCCGAATGCCACGCTGCGTGTCACAAGCGATATGGCCATTTCCTATATTCAGGAAGAGGCAGAATTTTCGCTCGACCGTGCCATCAATCTCTTCATCGGGCCCGATGAATCAATTCCCGAAACGCCCGATTCGCTTGCCCAGAATTTCCTGGCCAATACGATCGACGACTGGCGGGCATGGGTCCGCGGCCTCTCGATCCCGTTCGAATGGCAAGAAGAGGTCATCCGTTCGGCGATCACGCTCAAACTCTGCAGCTGCGAAGATACGGGTGCGATTCTCGCCGCCTTGACGACCTCGATTCCCGAAGCGCCCGATTCCGCGCGCAATTGGGATTATCGCTTCTGCTGGCTGCGGGACGCGTTCTTCACAGTCGGGGCCCTCAACCGTCTCGGCGCAACGCAGACGATGGAAAGCTTCATCCGCTTCATTATCGACGCCGTGCTGCGCGATGACGATATTGCGATCGCGCCACTCTATCCTGTCTCGCCGGCAGTCAACTCGACGGAGCGCATCGCGCCCTCGCTCATGGGCTATCAAGGCATGGGGCCAGTGCGCATCGGCAACGCGGCGGTGACGCAGGTTCAGAACGATGTCTATGGCTCGATTATTCTGACAGCCGCGCAAATGTTCTGGGACGCGCGTTTACCATTGTCGGACAAGCACGGCCTTTATCATCAACTGCGCGCCATGGGCCATCTCGCCCAGCGCCACGCGCTGACGCCCGATGCCGGGCCTTGGGAATATCGCGGCCGCACCGTCGTCAACACCTATTCGGCGGCGATGTGCTGGGCTGCTTTGCATCGCTTGGCGCTGATTGCCGATCGCGTGGGCGAAAGTGCCGAAGCGGTCGAATGGGAAAATGCCTCTCGCACATTGCGCAGCGAAGTGCTCGCCCGTGCGACGACAAAGGAGGGCTGGATCTCCGGCACTCTAGATTCGGCGGTGGCGGATGCCTCAACGCTGCTTCTCACCGAAATCGGCTTTCTCCCGCCGGACGATCCGCGCGTCGCGAAGACGCTGGAAATGACGGCAAAGCGCCTGATGCACGATGGTTTCGTCATGCGCTATAATGAGGCCGACGATTTCGGCCACCCCGAAACGGCGTTCCTCATCTGCTCCTTCTGGTATGTCGATGCCTTGGCGCTCGCCGGGCGGCGCGACGAAGCGCGAGAAATTTTCAAGAACATTCTTTCGATTCGCAATTCCGTAGGTCTTCTGTCCGAAGACATTGCGCCGGCGACGCGCACGTTGTGGGGAAATTTTCCGCAGGCCTATTCGCATGTCGGCCTCATCCATTCGGCTGCGCGTCTGTCGCGCGGTTGGGAGGAGGCCTTATGGCGCGCATCGTAATCGTTTCGAACCGCGTCCCCTCGTCTCCCGCAGCCGGTCCGCAGGCGGGTGGCCTCGCCGTCGCGCTCAAAGACACGTTGAAAGATGGCGGCCTGTGGCTCGGCTGGAGCGGCGAGATCACCGCGAAGACGAGCACCGATGTGAAGATCGGACGTTTCGGCAAGATCGATTACGCGACCATCGATCTTACGCGCGAGGATTACCGCGACTTTTATGTCGGCTACGCGAATTCGACCCTCTGGCCGCTGCTGCATTTTCAGCCGGGCCTCATCGAATTCGACCGCGCCCATTTCGAGTCTTATTTAGCCGTCAACAGGACCTATGCGCGCGCGCTCGCGGCGTTGGTCGAGCCGGGCGATCTGATCTGGGTTCACGACTATCATCTGATACCGCTCGCGATGTCGCTGCGCGCGCTTGGCATCAACAATCGCATCGGCTTCTTTCTGCACGTCCCCTTCGTGCCGGCGAGCCTGCTCACCGTCCTGCCCCGCGCCGACAAGCTAATGCATATGCTCTGTGCCTATGATGTCGTCGGCTTTCAGACCCAGGGGCATTTGCACGATTTCGAGGATTGCGTGCGCAATATTCTGAATGTGCCGGTCGAGCCGGGTGTGCCGATACTCGTCGACGGTCACGCCGTGACTGCCGTCGCAACGCCCATCGGCATCGACGCGCGCGCCTTTGCGCGCCAAGCCAAACGCTCGGCGCAAAGCAAAGTCGCCAAACGGCTCGAGGAGAGCATGGAGGGCCGCTCGCTCATCATCGGCGTCGATCGGCTCGATTATTCGAAGGGACTGCCCAATCGTTTCGAGGCCTTCGGCCGCCTGCTCGACCGTTTTCCCGAGCATCGGCTCAAGGTGAATTATCTGCAGGTCGCTGCGCGCTCGCGCGAAGACGTCGCAGAGTATCAGCGCCTCAAGCGCGAACTCGATCGCCGCGCCGGCGATGTCAACGGACGCCATGCCGAATTCGACTGGGTGCCGCTGCGCTATATCACCCGCGCAGTCGCCCGATCGAGCCTCGCCGGATTTTATCGGCAAGCGCGCGTCGGGCTCGTGACGCCGCTGCGTGACGGCATGAATCTCGTCGCCAAGGAATATGTCGCGGCCCAGGACCCAGACGATCCCGGCGTCCTGATCCTGTCACGCTTTGCCGGCGCCGCGGAGGAATTGACAGAAGCCTTGATCGTCAATCCGCTCGATCCGGACGAAATCGCAGAAGCGCTGCATCAGGCGCTGACGATGCCGAAAGCCGAACGCAAGAGCCGGCACGAGCAGCTCTTTGAGAAAATCTGCCAGACGACGGCCGCCACCTATTGCCGCGATTTTCTCAAGGCGCTGCGCGGCGACGACAGCGACAGTGCTACATGATGACGACTTTAGTGCCGACCCCGACGCGGTCGTAAAGATCTTCAACATCCTCATTCATCATCCGAATGCAGCCGGACGAGACGTTCGTGCCGATCGTATAGGGCTCGTTGGTGCCGTGGATACGGTAGAGCGAGGCGCCGAGATAAAGTGCGCGTGCGCCCAAGGGATTTTGTGGGCCGCCGTCCATATGCGTTGGCAGATCGGGCCGGCGCTTCAGCATGTCCTCAGGCGGCGTCCAATCGGGCCATTCGGCCTTGCGGCTGATCTTCTCGACGCCGCTCCAGGTGAATCCTTCGCGGCCGACACCAATGCCATAACGCATCGCCTTGCCGCCCTTCTCGACGAGGAAGAGGAATTTGTCCTTGGTATCGATCACGATCGTGCCGGGCTTCTGCGGGCCACTGTAATCGACCTCCTGGCGCTTAAACTGCGGATCGATTTCGCGCTGCGCACGCGGATCTGGATTGATCACGGTCGAGGGGGCGACGGGGCCAAAGGCCATCGCCGTCATTTCATGCGCGGACTGAGCGTCGGACTGGGGACCGGGCTGCGGTCCTTGCAATCCATGGCCGGTCAAGAGCATTTCGATAAAGCCGCCGCCAAAAGCGCCGGGTTGCGCGGGCGCCGGCGCCGGCATGTCGGTCGAAGCGCCGCCGTCGGGCGAATTGTAGCCCTGTTCGGGCTGCGCAGGCTGGGACACTTTAGGGTAGATGCCGTGGACCACCATGGGATCGGCCGCGCCCGCGGTGGCGAGCGCACAAGACGCCGCGCTTATCAAAAGGAGAGGGAGAACTCGAGACTTGGTCATGATACGCCGCTCTGACTCACTAAAGAACATGGTGAATCATAAACCAAAGATGCGACGTAATCTCGCCTCTCATGTACTTGTGGTTAGCAGAGCGATAACGGACGAAACGTTGTAAACGAATCGCAAAGCATAGCGCTTAAGAGCTGAGTAAGAATTCGGCCAACGTGCACACGGGAAGGGCGGGATCAATCACACCCGATTATAGACATCCTCGATGCGGATGATGTCATCTTCGCCGAGGTAGGAGCCTGTCTGCACTTCGATCAGTTCGAGATCGATACGGCCCGGATTGGCGAGGCGATGGATCGTGCTATGCGGCAGATAGATCGACTCGTTCTCATGAACGAGAAGGATCTCGTTGTTGCGCGTGACTTCCGCCGTCCCGCGAACGACGACCCAATGTTCGGCCCTGTGCAAATGCTTTTGCAGCGAAAGCCGGCCGCCGGGTTTCACCACAATGCGCTTGACTTGATAGCGCGATCCTTCGTCGATGGATTGATAATAGCCCCAGGGCCGATAGCAGCGCTTATGTTCCAGCGCCTCGCGGCGGTTTTGGCTGCGCAGCAGATCGACGAGTTCCTTCACCTTGTCGCCATGGGCGCGGTCGAGCACAAGAACGGCGTCTTGCGTCGTGACGACGACGACGTTGTCCACGCCAACGACCGTCGTCAGATGAGCGTCGGACCGGATATGAACGTTCGAGGCGTTCATGATGATGCCATTGCCGCGGATGGAGTTGCCGCTCGCATCGCGCTGCGAGAGTTCGTAGACGGCGGCCCAGGTGCCGACATCTGACCAGCCGATATCGGCGGGCACGACGGCGGCTTTATCGGTGAGTTCCATCACCGCGTAGTCGATCGATTTCTTCGGCGCCTGCGCAAGCGAGTCTTTGTCGAGCACCAGGAATTCGAAATCCTTCTTTGCCTTCAAGACGGCGTTGATGGCGGCTTCGAGAATGGCCGGCGCATGGTGGCGCAGCTCCTCCTGCATCACATCGGCGCGGAAGAAGAAATTGCCGGCGTTCCAAAGATAATTGTTGGCAAAATAGGTCTTGGCGGTTTCAGCATCGGGCTTTTCGACGAAGGCTTCCGCCTTCAACACTGTGCCGTCATCGAGCACCGCCTTGCCCGTCTTGATGTAGCCATAAGCGGTGGCGGGCTCCGTCGGCTTGATGCCGAGTGTGACGATGTAACCCTTTGCGGCGGCATTGGCCGCACGGCGGCAAGATTCGATGAAACCTCCAAGGTCGCGAACGATGTGATCCGCCGCCAGAATGGCGACGATGGTGTCCGGCGCGATTTGGGCGGCGAGCTCGGTGCCGATGGCGACGGCGGGGCCTGAATCGCGCCGCACCGGCTCAAGCACGATGCGGGCGCTACGGCCGATCTCTTTCAGCTGTTCGGAAACGAGGAAGCGATAATCGCTATTGGAGATGACAATCGGCGTTTCGAAAAGATCATCGCTCGCCAGATTTTCGACCGTCGTCTGAAAGGTGGAGCGCGCCCCGATCAGAGGAATGAATTGCTTGGGCAAGCTCTCGCGGGATTCCGGCCAAACCCTGGTGCCACAGCCGCCGCACATGATGATAGGAAGGATTTTCACCCCAACATCCCTCTCGCATTGGCGCCTTGTCTCGGGTGGCCTCGCGGGCCGGTCGGTGGGATCAAGCCTCACCGGCCTTCCGGCACAACGTCCTCTGGTGCCGGCGATCGTTCCCTGCCGAAGCGCGCGGCGGGTCTCTTTACTTCCTTACATCTAAAAGGCTTCTGCCAGGGACAAAATATGAAACCTTTCACATTTTGTTTCGCAACATTGCGGAGGTGCGCGGAATCGGCATTCGGCTTGCCTCCCTTGAGAGAGCGATTCAAAACCGGCATTCAGCCCAATTTATCCCAGAACGGCTTGACGGCGAGGAGAGCCTCGCAGGCCTTAGCGCTCTTGTCGCGGAAGTCCGTGTCGGGAAGAGTGGAGATTCGAGAGGCCAAGGCCTTGGCGGCTGAAAGCGCCGGCCGTTTGGCCTTGCTCGCGGATTGGGCATCGCCCTCTTTGCTCGCATCCTCGACAAAGCGCGCGAAAAACCGCCGCGCCATGAGGATGTCATTCCAATCACCTAACACTGTCTGCAAGTCTTTTAGCCCCTTGAGGAATGCGCGGTAACGCTCATTCGCCGCCTTCCCTTCCGCGAGCCTCTGCAAAAATTCCGCGGCGTAACGCAGATTCTTGGCGCGAATTCGCGTGTGATGCCTCTCTTCATCGCTCATCGCGGCGAGATGAGAACAGCTCTCGAGAAATTCTCCATTCATCTTTAAAAGTTTCCGCTCCGCGAATTTAACGAGCCGCTGCGATCGTTTGCGCCCGCGTTCCGGGTCGGCATCCTTCGTCCATTCGCCCGTCTGAACCCAAAGCGCGAAGCGCAGAAACAAGTCAGCGGATCGTGGATCTTGGAGAAGGGCAGCGAGTTCGGCCTGCGCTGCATCGCGCTGCGTCTCCAATTCGCGGATCAGCGCCTTGCCACCCGCCGGCGGATCGACCGTGATGGCCGGCGCGACAACATCGGCTAGAAGAACATGGAGATCGCGCGCCTTGCGCAACAGCGTCCGGAGTTCCTTGAAATCCTGTTTGATCGCCTCGAAATCGGCCCCAGCGAGAAATGCGGAAAAGAATCGAAAACAGGACGAAAGCCTGCGCAGAGCGACGCGGCTTTGATGCACAGCCTCCCGATCGCCCGCCGCGCGGACAACCGATTCATTGAGCAGAAATTGATCGAAACAGGCGAGCGCAATGGCGCGGAAACCGGCGGCCGCGTCCATGCTCGCGGAAAGCTCAGGCGTCAGCGAACCAATATGCTGCGGAACGGAGTTGCCCCGCAGACGAGAAACGCGGAGCAAATCGGATTCGGCGCTGAGCCGTAACTCATTTTCACCGCACGCCGCGTTGATTAAAGAAAAGACATCGTCCGACGGTGCCTTGCTCGAAAATGTCACCGAGGCCAGCGTAATCTGCTTGCCGTTCACCTGCACGGTCGAATGATCGAGAATAACCTCGGCGCGAGATCCCTTCAGACGGAAGACCCAACGCCGCCTTTGCGTCTCGACGCGCGCAACCGCGAGAATCCGGCCGCTTTCCTGCAGAAGCTCTTTAAGAGAGCGGCGTGCGTTCTTCGGCGTGGCTTTCGAAAGCGGAGCGACGAATTTCCGCCAGGCGCTTTGCCGCCCGGGTCCGCCATTGCTCTTCAAGCCATAGCAGAGACCTAAGCGCGCGAAGGCATCGTCTCGCGTGTCGAGGCAGACGATGCGAAATTCGCTGAGCGTCGGGGCAACACCGCTCAGCCGATCGATCGTATCGGCAAAACGCGCGACATTTTCCGGCGCGAGAACGAAATGGAGATCGAGGAACGCAGGCGCGACCGGCTCCGCTGGTGCGGGCGGCGTCGCTTCACTTGGCTCATTTCCAATTGGCTCATCCGGTGCCGCAGCCATCGTCACGCTCGAACAGTCTGGTCATTCCTCAGACCATGCACTGTTACATACGCCAGCATGCGTTTCCGATCCAGCCGAGGTCCTAAGCTACGGTGCGCGCGGGAGAATGCTCGGTTCGGCGCTTAGTTCTTGGCCTTGTCGACGAGCTTATTGGCGCCGATCCATGGCATCATCGCCCGCAGTTTGGCGCCGATCTCTTCGATCGGATGCGACGCGCATTTGGCGCGCATGGCCTTGAAGGACGTCTGATTGACGCGGTTTTCCAGCATCCAATCGCGGGTGAAGCGGCCGGATTGGATGTCGTCGAGAACGCGCTTCATCTCGGCTTTCGTCTGCGGCGTGACGATGCGCGGCCCCGAGACATATTCGCCATATTCCGCCGTGTTGGAGATCGAATAATTCATATTGGCGATGCCGCCCTCATAGATGAGATCGACGATCAGCTTCACTTCGTGCAAGCATTCGAAATAGGCCATCTCGGGCGCGTAGCCCGCTTCGACCAGGGTCTCGAAGCCGTTTCGGATCAGTTCGACGAGGCCGCCGCAGAGCACCACCTGTTCGCCGAAGAGATCGGTCTCGCATTCCTCGCGGAAGGTCGTCTCGATAATGCCGGCGCGACCGCCGCCGATCGCAGACGCATAGGACAGCCCAAGATCATGCGCATTGCCGGAGGCATCCTGCGCCACGGCCATGAGGCAAGGCACGCCGCCGCCGCGCTTATATTCGGAGCGCACCGTATGGCCCGGGCCTTTCGGCGCTACCATCAGCACGTCGAGATCGGCGCGCGGCTCGATCAGATTGAAATGAATGTTGAGCCCATGCGCGAACATCAGCGCCGCGCCCTTTTTGAGATTATTGGCGAGATGGGCGCGGTAGATATCGCTTTGCAGCTCATCCGGCGTCAGCATCATCACGACATCGGCCGAGGCCGCGGCATCCGCAACGGATTTGACGGTGATGCCTTCGGCCGCCGCCTTCTTCGCCGAGGCCGAGTCTTCGCGCAGCGCCACGCACACGTCTTTCACGCCGGAATCGCGAAGATTGAGCACATGCGCGTGCCCTTGGCTGCCATAGCCGATGACCGCAACCTTCTTGCCCTTGATGAGGTTGGTATCGGCGTCCCGATCATAATAAACGCGCATGTCTGTCACTGTCTCCCATTGACGGCCGCAGCCGTTCTGCCCCAAAAACCAGCCTTGTTCCAGCGCCGAATTGTGTCCGGCGAAATCAGCCATTTTTCCGATAAAGCGCCAGCGTCAGTATCACATCGGGTCCTTGCCGCGTGACATGGCGGCGACGCCCGTGCGCGAGACTTCGACGAGACCCAGCGGCCGCATCAGCTCGACGAATTGATCGACCTTGCCGGCGGAGCCGGTCAATTCGAAGACGAAGCTTTCGACCGTGGCGTCGATCACCCGGGCGCGAAACGCTTCCGCGAGGCGCAAAGCTTCGACCCTGTTCTCCCCCTTGCCAGCAACCTTGATCATCGCCAACTCGCGCTCGACCGCATGGCCAGCAAGGGTGAGATCGGTGACCTTATGGATCGGCACCAGCCGCTCGAGCTGATGGCCGATCTGCTCGATTGCTTCCGGCGTGCCGGAGGTGACGATGGTGATGCGCGAGAGATGTTCGGCATGCGCGACTTCGGCGACCGTCAGGCTCTCGATGTTGTAGCCGCGCCCAGAGAAGAGGCCAACGACGCGCGCCAGAACGCCCGGCTCATTATCCACGAGCACAGACAGAGTGTGCGTCTCGATGTTTGATTTGCCGATCGCCGATGAGTAAGGCGAAAGCGGCGCTGCGGGCGCGTTCATGTTCCCTCACACCAAGGCTTTGCCGGCGGCGTCGATCTCGGCTTCCAGATCTTCGTCGTCGGGCATGATCATCTCATTATGCGCCTTGCCCGATGGAATCATCGGCAGGCAATTTTCCGTCTTGTCGACGAGCACGTCGAGCACCACCGTCTTCGGCGTCTCGATCATCTCCTTGATCGCGGCGTCGAGATCTGCGGGATCGGAACAGCGGATGCCATGCGCGCCATAGGCTTCGGCGAGCTTGACGAAATCCGGTAGCGCATGGGCATAACTCTCCGAATAACGGCTGCCATGCAACAGCTCCTGCCATTGCCGCACCATGCCGAGATATTCATTGTTGATGATGAAGATCTTGACCGGCACACGATATTGCGCGGCGGTCGACAGTTCCTGCATGTTCATCAGGATCGAGCTTTCGCCGGCGATATCGATGACAAGCGCATGCGGATGCGCCATCTGCGCGCCGATCGCTGCCGGCAAACCATAGCCCATCGTGCCGAGACCGCCCGACGTCATCAGCCGGTTGGGCTCCTCGAAACGATAATGCTGCGCGGCCCACATCTGATGCTGGCCGACTTCGGTCGTGATGTAAGTGTCGCGATCCTTCGTCGCCATATAAAGCCGCTCGATCGCCCATTGCGGCTTGATGACCTTGTCCGAATATTTATAGGCGAGCGAGCGCCGGCTGCGCCATTGAGCGATCTGATCCCACCAGTTCTGCAAGGCTGCGGCATCCGCCTTCAATTTGCGCTCGCGCCAGAGCGCCAGCATGTCGGCAAGCACGTTGGCGCAATCGCCGACGATGCCGAGATCGATCTTCACATTCTTGTTGATCGACGAGGGATCGATGTCGATATGGATTTTTTTCGAATAAGGCGCGAAAGCATCGAGACGGCCGGTGATGCGGTCGTCGAAGCGCGAGCCGACCGCGATCATCAGATCGCAATCATGCATCGCATTGTTGGCTTCAAAAGTGCCGTGCATGCCGAGCATGCCAAGCCAATTGGCGCCGGCCGCCGGATAGGCGCCGAGCCCCATCAAGGTCGAGGTGATGGGAAAACCCGTCGCAGCGACGAACTCGCGCAGCAGCTTTGAGGCTTCGGGCCCGGAATTGATGACGCCGCCGCCGGTATAGAAGATCGGTTTCTTCGCGGCGGCCATCATCTTCACCGCCTGATCGATCTTCTCGGCCGCGCCCTTCACCTGCGGATGATAGGTTTTGTGCTCGATGTTCTTCGGCCCGACGTAAGTGCCGCGCGCGAATTGAACATCCTTCGGAATGTCGATAACGACCGGCCCCGGCCGCCCATGCTGCGCGACATAAAAAGCCTCGTGCATGATGCGCGGCAGGTCTTCGACCGAGCGGACGAGATAATTATGCTTGGTGCAATGACGGGTGATGCCGACCGTGTCGCATTCCTGAAATGCGTCCGAGCCGATGAGGTGCGTCGGCACCTGGCCCGTGATGCAGACGATCGGGATCGAATCCATCAGCGCATCGGTGAGCCCCGTGATGGCATTGGTCGCGCCGGGGCCGGAGGTCACGAGAAGAACGCCGACCTTGCCGGAGGAGCGCGCATAACCTTCCGCCGCATGGGCGGCACCCTGCTCATGGCGCACGAGAATGTGGCGCACGGCATTCTGATGAAACAGCGAGTCGTAGATCGGCAGAACGGCGCCGCCGGGATAGCCGAAAATCGTCTCGACGCCCTGATCCTTCAGGGCCTCGACGACCATTTCCGCGCCGGTCATGACTTCCGCCATCTCAACCTCCAACGGGCCTCTCGGCCTTCATGCGGCTCCCCAAAGTTCCAGGCAACAGGAATTTGGGCAATAAAAAAGGCCCGCGAAGGGGGCCTGGGTAAGCGCCGAACGTGGGAAAAGCGGAGCTACCTCCGTCCCATCTCCGGCGCCAAGCTTACGATAAGGGTCCTGGTCAAAGGAATTCCTCTGAGTTTGTAGTCATTCTATGTAGCGGATGGGAAGAAGAGGGTCAAGGCGGGGTGCATGTTGGGTACCGTCATGGCCGGGCTTGACCCGGCCATCCACGTGCGCCGGCGTCATTGCGAGGAGCGAAGCGACGACGCAATCCAAGAATCAAAAGCTAAAAGAAGCTGGATTGCTTCGCTTCGCTCGCAATGACGGGCTGGATGGCCGGGTCAAGCCCGGCCATGACGCCTGTAGTCCGATCTTAAAAATTGCGCCAGGCGCGGCGCCAGCCATAGCGTCGCCTGGGATGGGAAGAGCCCTGGTTGGCGGGGTTGACAGCTGGCGCCAGCGCCGGGCCGATCGCGTCGAAATTTGCCTTCTGCTCGTCGCTCAGCGATCCATAGAAATCGTCGAGCGCCGAACTCACCGTCTTAACAGCTTGCAGCATGGCGTCGAGGCGTGTGCCGACCGCCGCGAGACGTGCCGGCGGCGTGAGCTCATTGTCGGTCGGGCACGAGGCCTTGAGCGTATCCGCCGCCTTGGTGGCCGCATTCTGGAGCGCGGTCAAACTCGCGCGCTGTGCATCGGTCGGATGCACGGTCTGCTCGATCTGGTCGGTTGGCCATGCCGTCACGCCGGATTGGACGGCGCCGCAGCTTGGAATGGGCGAACCCGCCGTCGCCGTTGTCGCCTGACTCTTATTGTTTTGATCCTCGCCGAGCGCGGTGAGCCGCGCCTTCTGCTCATCGCTCAAAAGGCCGAAGAATTTTTCCAGCGCCGGTTGCACGGTCTCTACCGCTGAGATCATCGCCTCGATGCGCTTTTGCATGGCCGCGAACCGGCTCGGCGCCGTCAATGCGATGTCGGTCGGACAGGCGGCCTTGATGTCTTGCGCAGCTTTCTGCGAAGCTTTGGCGAGATCGTCAAGCGCCGCCTGTTGTTCGGTGTTCGGCTGAATCGCCTGTTGAACCTGATCGAGCGGCAGGCCGGCAATATCTTCGTTGTCGTTGCCGCACATGGATGTCAGCGCGCTCGGCGCGGCCGGCGCCGGGGCGCCGGAAGAGGTCGGCGGCAGATAGCCGGTGAGGTCGTCATAGTTGTAAGGCGAGAAGAGGCCGGCGTAGACGTCACCGTAGCCATAGCCCCAGAACGAGTCGTCATAATCGCCGCCCCAGAGCGCGTAGTCATACATATCGTAGTAGGCAAACGGCCAGAACACGGGGCCGACCCATCCGTATCCACCGTTGTTATGCCGCCACCAGCCATTGCGGTTACCACGTCCGCCGTGCCATCCCGCCGTCGCCGCGCGTGCGGTAAGGGCCGCCCGAGTGTGTGGGCTATGCAATGTGCCCGTCTTGCTGAAGGCGCGGGTGAATGAGCGGGAAGTCAACGTCCGATGCACGGCAGCAGACGTGGCCGTTGCGTGCCGATTCGTGCCTGGTGTGATGTTCCGATGGGCATTGAGCGTCGTAGGGTGGCCGACAGAACGGTTAACGATCGCAGGTCGATTGCCGTGCGAAACCGGTCGCCCAGCCGCGTGCGATACGGGTCTGGCGTTGCCGTGATGCGCAATTCCGGCATGAGATCTACCGGCATGGCCACCGCCATGACCGCCGCCATGACCGCCGCCATGACCGCCGCCATGATTGGCGCCATGACTGGCGCTATTTGCTATGCTCGCGGGGAGCGCCAATGCAATAAACGCCGATGCCGCTATCGCCACAATATGAATGCCAATCTTCCGCATGATATTTTCCCTTCGGCGCCGGGTCGCGGCGGCACATAACACCCAGCTCGGTGCTTGAATATTTTAGCGACGAAAATTTATGGCGGCGCCGGATCAGCCACGTTGACTTAGATCAGTTATGTCAAAGTGCGGATTGCTCGCGCCCCGCCTAAAAAACGGACACTCAATCTCAGGCAGACCACCTTGCCGGCCCTTTCCCCCGTCCGCGCCCTCTTCTTCGATGTCTTTGGCACGCTGGTCGATTGGCGCGGCGGC
Source organism: Methylovirgula sp. (assembly GCA_049522395.1). Lineage (GTDB taxonomy): Bacteria > Pseudomonadota > Alphaproteobacteria > Rhizobiales > Beijerinckiaceae > Methylovirgula. The sequence continues at coordinate 22,817 of JBEKNV010000005.1, read as the reverse complement.
GTCGCGCGCGAAGCCGAACATCTTCTCGCGCCGCACGACATCAGCCTCGACTGGCTGGCTTTTGCCGACGCCTGGCGCGGCGAATATCAGGCGGGGATGGAGGACGTGCGCGCCGGCCGCGGTGCTTATGCCGATCTCGATGTCATTCACCGCCGCAATCTCGATCGCATCCTTCCGCGCTTCGGTCTCACCCATCTTGAGGAGACAGTCCGCGAAGACCTCACGCTCTCTTGGCATAAGCTCGATGCGTGGCCCGAAGTTCCAGCCGCACTTACGCGGCTGCGGAAAAAATATCTCATCGCACCCGTCTCCAACGGCCACATCGCTCTGCAAATCGCGCTCGCGCGCCGCAACGGTTTTTGGTGGGACACGATTCTGGGCGCCGAGACAGCGCGCGATTTCAAGCCGAAGCCGCGCGTATATTTGGCAAGCGCTGAGGCCCTGCACCTGCCGCCGGAACGCTGCATGATGGTCGCGGCGCACAGCAGCGATCTTGCCGCCGCTGCGGCCTGCGGCCTCAAGACGGCGCATGTCGCGCGGCCCAATGAATATGGGCCGGGCCGCGGCGAGGCGGCGCCGAGCGTGCCGGTCGATCTCGCGGCGGCGGATTTATCCGAGTTTGCCGAGAAACTCGGCGCCTGATGCGCTAGCCTCTTCCGGGCAGCATGCGGCGCAGGATATTGTCGCGCCAGACGAAGTGATGAAAGAGCGCGGCGAGAGAATGAATCCCCGCAACGATCAGGATCGTGTTGCCGAGCCATTCGTGAATCTCGCCGACATTGTGGCGCAAGAGTTTCGTCGTGCCTGCAAAGGCCGGCACCTTGAACAGGTCGAAATAGCTGTCACCCTGAACCCAGACGAGAAACATGCCGACCGACACGATGGTCACGAGAAGCGCATAGAGAAGATAATGCGTTCCCTTCGCGATCACTTGAAGAAAACCGCGATCGGCCGGCGGCAGATGGCGGCCTTGCGTCCCGCGCCAGAAAATCCGCGCGATGAGAACCACGCCAAGTGTCAGCCCGAAGGTAATATGGACCGAGCGCGCGGCGACGCGCGGAAAGCCATTGGCGAAATCGTCGATGAGATGCGCGCCCACCCACTGCTCGATGACGAGCAGCGCCGTGATCCAATGGAAGCAAAGCGTGGCGTGATCGTAGCGCTCGGGCGCGATGTCGCTTTTCATTCTGTCCCATCCTCCAGAGTTCAAAAGCCGATGACTAGCGCAACGCGCCGCTTTTGCAATTGATCCGAGTCATGATGCCGCATAGGTGTCGGCCCCGAATTCCGCCTCGGCCGCATCCGGCGCGATCCAGCGGAAATTCGGCAATTGATGGCGGGCAAAAGTGAATTGTCGTTTGGCATAGGCACGTGTATCGGCTTTTCCGAGCCGCGCCGCTTCCTCCAACGACATTTTTCCTTCGAGATAGGCCAAGAGATGCGGCACGCCATGGGCGCGCATCACCGGCAACGCCGGATCGAGTTTTCGCGCGCGCAACGCCGCAACTTCGTCGAGCGCGCCATCAATTAGCATGCGATCGAAGCGGCGGTCGATTGATTCATGCAGGACCTTGCGCTCGGGCGCGAGAAAGAGCGCGAGACATGTCTCGGCATCGAGCAGCGGCGCTTGCTTCAAATTTTGAAAGACGGTGATGCTCTGGCCTGTCGCGGCAAAAACTTCGAGCGCGCGCAGAATGCGCTGTGGATCAGTCGGGCGAAGCCGTTCGGCCGCGGCGGGATCGAGGCTTTTAAGTTCGGCATGAAGGTCGGCAATGGGGCGACCTTCCGCGCGCGCGCGTACCTCAGTACGAATCTCCTCCGGCACGCGCGGGATGTCGGATAGTCCCTGCGTCAGCGCCTTGAAATAAAGACCGGTGCCGCCGACGAAGACGGGCAGACGTTTCTGCTCTTTGAGCTGGCGCAGTATCGCTTCCGCATCTTCGAGATAACGGCCGACCGAATAATTCACCGCGCCATCGACGTGACCGAAGAGACGGTGCGGCGCTTGAGCCAGATCCTCCTGCCTCGGCCGCGCGGTCAAAACCGCGAGATCGCGATAGACCTGCATGGAATCCGCATTGACGACGGCGGCGCCGAGACGCGCGGCAAGCCGCACAGCGAGCGCCGATTTGCCGCTCGCGGTCGGCCCGGCAATGAGAATGGCGGAATAGGGCAGATGGCTCAATGGGGAGAGCCTCATATCAATCGAATTCGTTCGGCTCGAATTCGCGATACGTCGAGCAGAATTCGCAGGTAACGCCGATCTTGCCGTTATCACCGACCATCTCGCGCCGCTCGTCCGGCGTAAAGCTCTTCAGCATATTGGCGATGCGATCGCGCGAGCAGCGGCAGGCGGCGCGCACGGGTCCGGTCTCAAAAACTTTGACGCCGCGCTCGTGGAAGAGGCGATAGAGCAGCCGCTCGCTCGAAAGCCCGGGATCGACAAGCTCGTGATCCTCGATCGTGCCGACAAGCGCCTTGGCTTCGAGCCAGGCGTCATCCTCTTTCATCTCCGGCACGATCGTGCCTTCCGGCACGTCGCCCGGCGGCAAATCCGGCATGATCTGCCGCGCACTTTGCGCCGGGAGAAATTGAACCAACAGGCCGCCGGCACGCCATTGCGCCTCCGTTCCGATCACATGTTCCGCGACAGCAAGACGAACGAAAGTCGGGATCTGCTCGGATTGGCGGAAATATTGATGCGCCGCTTCTTCAAGGCCCTGGCCTTCCAGCGCGACGATCCCTTGATAACGCGAGAGATCGCTGCCTTGCTCGATCGTCAGCGCAAGATGCCCATGGCCCAAGAGATCAGCACCCGCCGGTGTCTCGGCAAGCCGGTCGGCATCGAAACGCGCAAAGGCGCGAAGCCCGTCTGGCGCGTCGAAATCGACGACGAGCATACTCACAATGCCGTCGCTCAGCGTCTGCAATTGCAGTCGGCCTTCAAATTTCAGTGCCGAGCCGAGCAGCACAGTGAGCGCCGCCGCTTCACCGAGAAGCCGCGCGACAGGCGCCGGATAATCGTGCTGCCCGAGAATTTGATCGATCGAGCTGCCGAGCCGCACGACGCGCCCGCGCAGATCGAGAGCCTCGACCGCAAAGGGCAGCACACGATCGTCATGGCCTTCATCCGAAACCGGACGCGAGACCGGCGTCGGACTTGGCCGAAAATCCGTCATTCTTCGAGAGTCCCGAAGCACCAGGACAGAATGCCCTTTTGAGCATGCAGGCGGTTTTCCGCCTCGTCGAAAACAACCGAGCGCGGCCCGTCGATGACACTATCGGTCACTTCCTCGCCGCGATGCGCCGGCAGGCAATGCATGAAGATGGCGTCTGCGTCCGCTGCCGCCATCAGCTTGTCGTTCACCTGATAAGGCCGCAGAAGATTGTGGCGGAAGCTCTCGTCCTCGTCGCCCATCGAAACCCAGCAATCGGAAATGACTGCATCGGCACCCGCGACCGCTTCATACGGATCGCGCGTCACCTTCAGCCGCGTCTGCGTCCCGCGCGCCCAGGCGGTAATTTCGGGCGGAAGTTCGAGTTCGGCAGGCGTCGCGACGTTGATCGAGAAATCGAACTTATTCGCCGCGTGAATCCAGCTTGCCAGCACATTGTTGGCGTCGCCGCTCCAAGCAATAGTGCGGCCTTTGATGGGCCCGCGATGTTCCTCGAAGGTCAAGACATCGGCCATGACCTGGCAAGGATGCGACTTCTTGGTGAGACCGTTGATCACCGGCACATCGGCATAATGGGCAAGCTCGGCCAATTGTCCCGCGTCGAGCACGCGGATAACGATCGCATCGACGAAACGCGAGAGGACGCGCGCCGTGTCGGCGATCGTCTCGCCGCGGCCGAGCTGCATCTCTTGACCCGTCAGCATGATCGTCTCGCCGCCCAGTTCGCGCATTGCCACATCGAAGGAGACGCGCGTGCGGGTCGAAGGCTTGTCGAAAATCATCGCCAAGACTTTGCCGGTGAGCGGGCGATGCGCTGCGAGTTCGCCCTTGCGGCGGCGGCGCTTGATCGAGAGAGCGGTTTCGAGAATCCGGCGCAAATCCGGCGCCTGCATTTCCGAAAGATCGAGAAAATGCCGCGGCACTGCGCCGGTTCCGTTCTTGGCGCCGTTCATCATTGCGCCGCTCCTCTCAACGGCATGTCCTCTTGCGTGTTGCGCATGAAATGCGAGGCGGCAGCCTCAAGTCGGCGCAAGCCTTCGCCGATCTCAGCCTCACTGATGGTAAGTGGCGGCAGGATGCGCGCGACATTCTCGCCCGCCCCGACCAGAATCAGCTTTTCTTGTAACGCGGCCGCGACGAATTCGACGATGGGAACGTGAACCTTGAGGCCGAGCAGCAGACCTTCGCCGCGCACTTCGTCAATCACGTTGCCGAAGCGGGCCTGCAAAGCGACGAGCTTCTCTTTCAGAATTTTCCCCATGCGCTGGGCATGATCGAGAAAGCCATCAGACAGCACGATATCGAGCACGCCATTGCCGACGGCCGTTGCGAGCGGATTGCCGCCCGCGGTCGAACCATGGCTGCCAACCGTCATGCCTTTTGCCGCTTCGCGTGTGGCGATGAAGGCTCCGAGCGGAAATCCGCCGCCCAGTCCTTTGGCAACAGCCATAATGTCGGGCGTGATGCCTTCCCGCTGATAGGCAAAGAGCGGACCGGTGCGGCCGACGCCCGTCTGCACCTCATCGACGACGAGCAAGAGCCCGTGTGCGTCGCAAATCTGCCGCAGGCCTTTCAAAAAGCCCGGCGGTAGAACGCGCACGCCGCCTTCGCCCTGGATCGGCTCGACGAGAACGGCGCCGGTCCGCGGCGTGATCGCGGCTTTCACCGCATCGAGATCGCCGAACGGCACTTGATCGAACCCGTCCATGCGCGGCTCGAAGCCTTCGAGATAGCGTGGATTGCCGCCGGCCGAGAGCGAGGCAAGCGTGCGTCCGTGAAAAGCGCCCTGCAGCGTGATGATGCGGTTCTTCTCCGGATGGCCGCTCGCATAATGATATTTGCGCGCCATCTTGATGGCGCCTTCGCAGGCCTCAGTTCCGGAGTTGGTGAAAAAGACGAAATCGCCAAAGCTCGCGTCGATCAGGCGCTGCGCCAAGCTCTCGGCTTGCGGAATTTGGAAGAGATTGGAGACATGCCAGAGGCGCGAACCCTGGCTTGTCAGCACCTCGACAAGATGCGGATGGGCATGCCCCAGCACAGTTACTGCGACGCCGGAGCCAAAATCGAGAAAGCGCTCACCCTTGGTCGAGGTCAGCCAAGCACCTTCGCCGCGCTCAAAGGCGACGTCCGCACGCGCATAGGTCGGCAGCAGATGGGAACTCAACGGTGTGCTCCCTGCGCGCGACCCCTCGAAAAGAAATGCCTTTCCACCATGGCGTTCCAGGCGGTTCGAGAGTGACGGTCTGTCCGGTTCTGGCTGATTTCGAGCCGGGCCGGGCCGGGCCATGCTGCCAGAAAGGCGGCTGTCCGGGCTGGCGATTGGATGGCGGCCTCCGCAGAAGCCAAAATCCAAAGCCCAAAATCAAAGTGCCGCCCGTTCGGGGCGGCAGCTCGTTGCACAGTCTAAGGATTTCGCTCCGGCGGGTCAAATCTTGTCGACAAAGCGGGCGGCGCGGCGCCCCGGCCGGCTCTAAAACGTCCCCAAGAAGCTGCTGTTGAAAACGACCTCCCCGTCATTCGGACTCTTGCGCGAGATTCAAGCAGTAGTGTAGTTTGACCGCTGTCGACTACGACATCTCGTGCGGCGGACCCACCCAGATGCGTAACCCGTTGAACGACGCCGGTTATCCGGTCGCGCGAGGATTCTTGGATTCGGGATGGTGCTGCGGATTGCGCCACCTCTTTGGCAACCGCGTTCAGATCACGTCAGCAGAGATCGAGGAGGACACCAATGTCCTGGACCGATGAACGAGTGGAACTCCTGCGCAAGCTCTGGCTCGAAGGGTTGAGCGCCAGCCAAATTGCCAGTGCTCTCTCCAATGGCATCACCCGCAATGCGGTGATCGGCAAGGTGCACCGGCTCGGTCTTTCCGGGCGCATCAAGGCCTCGGCCCCGAGCGTCCCGCGGGTGCGGACAAAGCCGCTGCGTCCCACGGCGCCCCGCCACAGCGCGCCGATGGCGCGCGGCAACACTGCGCTGGCCGTGAAAACGCTGCCGGCGGAAGTCGTGGAACCTGAGCCACTCGAAGATGTGGTGATCCCGATCTCCGAGCGTGTGACGATTACGGAACTGAAGGAAGCGATGTGCCGCTGGCCTTTGGGTGACCCGACCACCGCCGAATTCCGCTTCTGCGGGGCGAAAAAGCCGGTCGATGCGACAGGGCCTTACTGCCCCTATCACAGCCGCATCGCCTATCAGCCGGTGCAGGAACGGCGGCGCGAAAGAGACCGCGAGCGGCGCGCACAGAAATCGGCCTGAGAGGCCTCAAACGGGCGAGCCCCTAGGGGCTTGTCCTATTCGTCTTTGCCGAACGTCTCGTCGAAGGAATAGCCGGCGCCACGGATGGTGCGGATTGGGTCGCGTTCACCGGCCTGCGACAAGGCTTTCCGCAGCCGGCCGACATGCACATCGACCGTGCGCTCGTCGATATCGGCCGAGAGCCCCCAGACCGCGTCGAGCAATTGCGAGCGCGAAAACACGCGTCCAGGCTTTGCCATCAGATATTCGAGCAGGCGAAATTCCGTCGGCCCCAGGTGCACGTCGCGGCCGGAGCGATTGACCCGCCAGTTTTCGCGATCGAGACCCAAATCTCCTGCCACCAACATCGAAGTGACGCGATCAGGCCGCGCGCGACGCAGAAGCGCGCGCACGCGCGCCATGAGTTCGGGGACGGAGAACGGCTTCACGATATAATCGTCGGCGCCGATTGTGAGCCCGCGCACGCGCTCGCTCTCGTCGCCTCGCGCGGTCAGCATGATGACAGGCAGAGTGCGGGTCGCTTCGCGCGCGCGCATGCGGCGGCAGATTTCAAGGCCGGAGACGCCCGGCAGCATCCAATCGAGGATCACGAGATCGGGCGGCGATTCGACGAGCCGGAGTTCCGCCTCGTCGCCGCGCTCGACGCGCTCGACCACGAAGCCTTCGGCTTCGAGGTTGTAGGAGAGCAGCAGGCTCAAGGCCGCCTCGTCTTCCACCACCAGAATGCGCGGCGCGCTGACCGCTGAAGAAGCCGCGCGTGCCAAAGGCGCCGCTCGCCCTTCTCCTGTTGATTGCGGAACACCGTTCATGCTTTCAATCTTTCAATTCACATGGCTGGGTGGGGGTGCGCAACTTCAGAGAACTGCGACGGTCCCTTCGGCCGCTCCGTCGGCATAGGCTCGCCGGTGACGAGGTAAACCACGGTCTCTGCGATATTGGTCGCGTGGTCGCCGATTCGCTCGATGTTCTTCGAACAGAAGAGCAGATGCGCACAGAAAGAAATATTGCGCGGATCTTCCATCATGAAGGTCAGAAGATCGCGAAAAACAGAGTCCTCGAGCGCGTCGAGTTCCACATCGTTGGACCAGACCATGCGGGCGCGCTCGGCGTCGCGCATGGCATAGGCGTCGAGCGCATCCTTGAGCAGCATCGCCGCCGCTTCGTGCATCGATTTCAGCCCCACAAGCGCCCGCGGAAAGCGCGGCTCGGTCGAGAGCTTGATCGCCCGCTTGGCGATATTCTTGGCGAGATCGCCGACCCGTTCGAGATCGCCGGAAATGCGGATCGCCGCAATGATCTCGCGTAGATCGAGCGCCATCGGCTGCCGCTTGGCGATGGTCAACACCGCCTGCTCCTCGATATCGCGCTGCAGGATATCGAGACGCATGTCGACGGCAATCGTCGCATGGGCGAGATCCATGTCGAGATTGGCGAGCGCATCCATCGCGTCGCTGAGCATCTTCTCGGCAATGCCGCCCATCTCGGCGATCTTGCGGCCGAGGTCTTCGAGTTCCTTGTCGTAGGATCTGACTGTGTGTTCTGACATTGGGGGCTTCCTCGAACCTGACCGATTAGCCGAAGCGACCGGTTATGTAATTCTGCGTCTGTGGCTGATCCGGCGACGTGAAGATGTGCGATGTGTCGCCGAATTCGACGAGTTCGCCCAGATACATGAAGGCGGTGTATTCGGAAACGCGCGCCGCCTGTTGCATGTTGTGGGTGACGATCGCAATCGTGTAATTGTTCTTCAGCTCGTCGATCAGCTCTTCGACTTTCGCGGTCGAGATCGGATCGAGCGCCGAACAGGGCTCGTCGAAAAGAATGACTTCCGGCTGAATGGCGACCGTGCGCGCGATGCAGAGGCGCTGCTGCTGACCGCCGGAAAGGGACAGGCCGCTCGCATTGAGCTTGTCCTTCACTTCGCCCCAAATCGCCGCGCCTTTCAACGCGGTCTCAACGCGCCCGTCGATCTCACTTTTCGGCAGTTTTTCGTAAAGACGAATGCCAAAGGCGATGTTTTCGTAGATCGACATTGGAAAGGGCGTCGGCTTCTGAAACACCATGCCGACGCGCGCGCGCAGCAGATTGACGTCCAGCTTGGTGTCGAGAATGTTCTCGCCGTCGAGAAGGATCTCGCCTTCGGCGCGCTGGCGCGGATAAAGGGAGTACATTCGATTCAACACGCGAAGCAACGTGGACTTGCCGCAGCCGGAGGGGCCGATCAGCGCCGTCACCTTATTCGTGTAAAGCTCCATATTGATGTTCTTCAGCGCCAGGCTTTCGCCGTAGAAGAACTGCAGGTTCTTGACCGAGATCTTGGTTCTAAGATCGGGCTTTATCGAACTGGCGTAGGTCATTGCGTGGCCTTTCGCGAACCGAGTATGCGCGCCATGATCGATAAGGCGAGCACGGTCAAAGTGATGAGAAGAGCGCCGGCCCAGGCGAGTCGCTGCCAATCTTTGTAAGGGCTCAGCGCGAACTGGAAGATCACGACCGGCAAGCTCGGCATCGGCTCATTGAGATTGGCCTGGAAGAATTGATTATTGAGAGCTGTAAACAGAAGCGGCGCCGTCTCGCCGCTGATGCGCGCCACCGCGAGCAGCATGCCGGTGATGAGGCCGGCTTTCGCCGCCCGATAGGCGATGCGATTGATGACGATGGCGCGCGGCATGCCAAGCGCACTCCCGGCTTCGCGCAGCGCGCCCGGAACGAGCATGAGCATGTCTTCGGTCGTGCGCACCACCACAGGGACAACGATGACGGCAAGCGCGACCGCGCCGGCGATGCCGGAGAAATGTCCCATCGGTGCGACCATGATCTCATAGATGAAGAGGCCGATGACGATCGAGGGCGCGCTCAACAAAATGTCGTTGATGAAGCGCACGATTGAAGCGAGCGGCGTGCCGTGGCCATATTCGGCAAGATAGGTGCCGGCCAAAAGCCCGATCGGCGCGCCGATGAGGACGCCGAGGCCGGTCATGATCAAACTGCCGACAATCGCATTGAGCAGACCACCGGCGCTGCCGGGCGGCGGCGTGCTCTGGGTGAAGACGGCGAGCGACAGAGAGCCGAAACCTTCGCGCAGCAAAGCGAAGAGGATCAGGACAAGCCACGCAATGCCGAAGACCGCCGCGCTGTAATAAAGCACGACAGCCACGCCGTTGCGGCGCCTGCGTGCGTTATAGATGTTCATGCCGCGCATGATCAGACCTGCCCTTTGCGTTCGATCCGCATCAGCATGTAGCGCGCGATTGCGAGAACGATGAAGGTGATCACGAAGAGGATGAGGCCAAGCTCGATGAGCGACGACGTGTAAAGATCGCCGACGGCTTCCGTGAACTCATTGGCGATCTTCGCCGAAATGGTGGTTCCAGGCGCGAGCAGCGAACTTGAGATTCGGTCCGCATTGCCGATGACGAAGGTGACCGCCATCGTCTCGCCGAGCGCCCGGCCGAGCGCCAGCATCGCGCCGCCAATGACGCCCGCGCGAGAATAGGGAATGACGACCTTGCCGACGACTTCCGACGTGGTGCAGCCGACGCCATAGGCTGCTTCCTTCAAGACCGGCGGCACGGTTTCGAAGACATCGCGCGAGATCGAGGAGATATAGGGCAGAACCATGATGGCGAGAACGATGCCCGAGGTGAGGACACCGATGCCATAAGGCGGCCCCGCGAAAAGGGTCGAAAGTACCGGAATCGGCCCGAAGGCAGCGATCAGCAGCGGTTCAACATGATCCTGCAGGAACGGCGCGAAGATGAACAGGCCCCAAATGCCATAGATGATCGAAGGGATGCCCGCCAAAAGCTCGACGGCAATTCCGATCGGACGTTTCAGTTTGGGCGGACAGAGTTCGGTGAGGAAAACCGCGATGCCAAGCCCCACCGGAACGGCGAAGATCATCGCAATGGTGGACGTCACCAGCGTGCCATAGATCGAGGGCAACGCTCCGTAGTGGTCCGTCACCGGGTTCCAAACGCCGCTGACGATGAAGCCAAGACCGAAGGCCTTGATGGATGGGATAGAGCCCAGAATGAGCGCGAGGATAACGCCGCCGAGCAGGATGAGGACACCGACCGCTGCGCTCAGCGTTAATCCGTGAAAGACAATGTCACGAAGCCTGAGCGAACGCAGCGCCTGCGCGCGCTCGCCTGTCCCCGTGTAGCTCAAGCGACCGCCTTCCACCACTACGTCAGCCAAAGTCGTCTACTCCGAAATCGCATCCTAAAGCATGGAGCTGAAAAGTCGCCGAGTTTCAAACCCGTTTTTATCCCGTTGACCGTCGGGAGGGCCGCGAACGGCCCTCCCGACAAAGTAAGCTCAGTTGCTCAGCGCCTTTGTATCGACGCCTTCGATCTTCGTCGCCCACATCTGCTTGATTTGGGTTTTGACGTCCGCCGGGAGCGGCACATAGACGAGGTCTTCGGCCAATTTGTCGCCGTTAGCATAGGCCCAGGAGAAGAACTTCAGAGCCTCGGTCACCGCTGCCGGATCCTGCGGCTTCTGATGAACGAGAATGAAGGTCGCGCCGGCCACCGGCCAGGTATCGGCGCCCGCCTGATCAGTCAGGATGACGTAGAAACTGTCGGCGTGCGCCCAATCCGCATGCGCGGCGGCCGCTTGGAAGCTCGCCGCCGTCGGCGCCGTCGACTTGCCGTCCTTGTTGATGAGCTTGAGGTACGTCATCTTGTTTTGCAGGACGTAGGCATATTCGTTGTAGCCAATGGCACCCTTCGTCTGGATGACATTGTTCGCCACGCCTTCATTACCCTTGGCGCCGATGCCGACCGGCCATTGGACGGCCGTAGCGCTGCCAACCTTAGTTTTCCATTCGTCACTGACCTTCGAGAGATAATTCGTCCAGATGAAGGTCGTGCCCGAGCCGTCCGAGCGGTGAACAACCGCAATCGCGAGCGACGGCAGTTTGAGACCGGGGTTCAGCTTCGCAATCGCCGGATCATCCCAGGTCTTGATGTCGCCGAGAAAGATTTTCGCCATTGTCGGACCATCGAGCGTCAACTCGCCGGGCGCGATGCCAGGCAGATTGGCGGTGGGGACAGCGCCGCCGACAACCGTGGGGAATTGGACGAGGCCGTCCTTGGCAAGGGTTTCGGGGTTCAGCGGCATGTCGGACGCACCGAAGGTAACGGTGTTGGCAATGATCTGCTTGATGCCGCCGCCCGAACCAATCGATTGGTAATTGAGGCCAATGCCGGTCGCCTTTTTATAGGCATCCGCCCATTTGGCGTAAATCGGATAGGGGAAGGTCGCGCCTGCGCCGGAAATATCCGCCGCCTTTGCTCCCATCGTCGAAAGAGATGCAACGGCCGCAATCAGCGCCGTACGCATGAGCGTGTTGAACATTGTGTTGCCTCTTGAGGCTGAAGTGGACAGCGGCGCAACGAGCCGAACGGTCTTGAAAGCCCGCGCTTTCAAGGGATCAGTCCAGAGTATTTCCTGGCGGCGATCAGCAACGTGCTTGCCTTGAATGCCTCTGGATCCCCTGCGCCGGCGCGACCCTAGGAGCGACGGGAGAAGCAATAACGACAGTTCCATGACACTCGAATGACATTGACGGCGGCACGTCGCTGCGCGGCGGACTTAGCCACCGGAATTGAAGAGCGGAAGCAACACGCTGAAGGTCGCGCCCTCACCCAGCTTCGATTCAATGTTCAGGCGCCCGCGATGGCGTGCGACAATGTGCTTCACAATGGCCAAGCCGAGGCCCGTTCCGCCCTTGGCGCGGCTGTCACCGGCATCGACGCGATAGAAGCGTTCGGTGAGGCGCGGCAAATGTTCCGGAGCGATTCCGGGGCCATAGTCGCGGACGGTCAACAAGACCTGCTGTCCCTGGATCGTGAGCGAGATATCGACCGATTTGTTCTTGGTCGCGGGGTCGGCGGCGCCATATTTGATCGCATTTTCAATCAGATTTTCCGCAACCCGCAGCAGTTCATCGCGATCGCCGGCAACCACGGCCTCCGCCGGCGCCGACACATTCAAATCGACCTGCCGATCATGCGCCATCGGCGACAGAGTATCGACGATGTGGCGCAGGATGCCGACCATATCCACCGGCGTATCGGGGTGGACATGGAGATGCTGCTCGATCCGCGACAGCGACAAGAGATCGTCGACGAGGCGCGACATTCTCTGCGCCTGCTCGCGCATGATGGTAAGAAAACGCAGACGCGCTTGCGGATCATCGCGCGCCGGACCTTGCAGGGTTTCGACGAAGCCAAGCAACGAGGCGAGCGGCGTGCGCAGCTCATGGCTCGCATTGGCGACGAAATCGACGCGCATGCGTTCGAGCCGGCGGGCTTCCGTCAAATCGCGCAAGGAGAGGATCACGACCGGTTCGAATCCATCCTCGCCGAAGGGCGCGATGCAGACTTCGAACGAGCGTTCGACCGGCACTTTCTCGAGCCAGACCACCTTTTCGCTTCGGTCGGAGGCGCGCACCCGCGCGACCGAATCGAGCACATCGGGCGATCGCAGACTGCGAGCGAGAAGTTCGTCGCGTTTCAGATTCGGCAGCAGCATGCGGGCAGCCGCATTGGCCGAAATAACGCGGTCGTCGACGCCGATCACGAGGGTTGCATCGGGCAGAGATTCGAGGAGCCCACTCATGAAAGAGCGGTCGCGGCGTCTGATGTCTTCGTTGATCCGCAGCATGCCCGATGTCCGCCACCGGCCGCCAATATGGCCCTCTGTTGCTTTAAGCGGCTTCGTCCGGATTGCAAGCGGGCGGCAAGTGACGGAGCGTCGCGCGCAGACTGACCGGCGTTTACCAATCAAATGTCGCGGCCGGGCTCCCACAAGGTGTCGCCACCGAAATGGCGATTGATGCTGCGGGCGGCAACGAACAGAAAATCCGACAGGCGGTTGATGTATTTGAGCGCCGGCTCGCCGACCGGCTCCGTGGCGGCAAGCGTCACCATCAGCCGTTCGGCGCGCCGCACGACGGCGCGCGCCAGATGCAGAGCAGCGGCGGCTTGCGATCCGCCCGGCAGAATGAACGACGTGAGCGGTTTCAAGTCCGCGTTCAACGTGTCGATTTCGCGCTCGAGGCGATCGACATGTGTCTGCACGATTCTGAGCCGCTCTTTCTCGGCTTCGCCCGGCGGCACGCAGAGATCGGCGCCGAGGTCGAAAAGATCGTTCTGGATGCCGACCAGGGCTTCGGCGAGGCCGACGCCTCCCGGGATATCGGAGAGAAAGGCGCGGGCGAGACCGATGCAGCTGTTGGCTTCATCAACCGTGCCATAGACGTCGATGCGCAAATCGTCCTTGCGGCGCCGCTCGCCCGAGCCGAGCGCCGTCGTGCCCTTATCGCCGCTGCGGGTATAGATTTTGTTGAGGGTCACCATGTGATGCCGGGATCAGGTATGGCTGCGGAAGAACAAGACGCCGATGATCAAGAGGATCGCCAAGAATTGCAGGCCGACGCGCCAGCGCATGAGCTTTTGCGAAAGATTGGGGCTGCCGCCGCGCATCATATTCGCAAGGCCCATCAGCAGAACGAAAAAGACGGCGAAGACTGCAATGCCAACCAGCGTGTTTGATAGTGTGTGCATGGAAATTATGCCTCGAGCCTGACGATGCAGGCGGTGTGGACCGCTGGGCGCGAGCGGGACCTCTCTCCGGCCCCATCCTGCGCGCCTTCCGGCACAAGTCAATCCAAGGGATTTTGCAAAGGAAACTTGCAAAAGACGATCGCGGCGGCCCGGCGGCAAACGAAGCTCTGCCGAAATCGTTCCTGAGCCAAAGCCACACCGCGGGCAGCTTAATAACGCCGCAACAGCCGCTCGAGATAATCCAGCTCTTCCTGCGGCCGCGAGGGATCGGCCAGCCGCCGGCGCAATTCTTCGAGCACGCGTTGCGCCCGCTGCGCGGCCGGCAAGCCCATCGGATCGTAACGGGAATTGGGATTGAAGGCGGAATCGCCGCCCATAGGCCGGCCGAGCGGGTCGGTGCCGCCATCCTCCTCGGCATTGGGCGAATCTTCGTCGCCCTGGCCCTGACCTTGACCCTGCATCTTTTGCGCGAGCTGCTCGGCCCCCTTGCGCATGCCTTCGAGTGCGCGGCCTTGCGCATCTTCCGCCGCGCTGTTGCCCTTGTCGCCGCCTTGCGAGAGACCCTGCTGCGCCTCCTGCATGGCGCGGTCGGCGTCGTCGAGACCTTGTTCCCCCTGCCCAGACTGGCGCAGCTGCTTCTCCAATTCCTGGAGACGGTCGCGCAGCGCCTGCTGTTCCTGGCTCAAGCCTTGGTCGCCCAGCTCGCCCGCGCCTTGCTGACCCTCGCCCTGCTGACCCTGACCTTGCTGGCCTTCGCCTTGCTGTTGTTGGCCGGACTGATCTTGCCCCTGCTGGCCTTGCCCCTGATCGCCTTGCTGCTGCTGATCCTGACTCTGCTGCGCCTGACGGTGCGTCTTGTCGCGCAGCTGCTGCTGCTCGCGCATCATCTTATCAAGCTCATTCAGCGCGCGGCTCATTTGCTCGCGTGCCGGATCCTGCTTCTGGTGTTGCGCCATCGCCAGATTGTCGAGCGTGTTCTGCAGCTGCTCCAGCATCTTTTGCGCATTGGCCTTGTCGCCGGCGCGCGCCATGTCCTGCATGCGGTCGAGCATCGCCTGCAAATCCTTGCGGGAGATCGACTTGGCGTTGTTGGGTCCGTTTTGCTGCTGCTGCTGCTGCTGTTGCGCGTCGCGCTGTTGCTGCTGCTGTTTGGCGAACTCGTTCAGATATTTGTCCATCGCCGCGCGCAGATTCTCGGTGAGCTTGCGAATCTCATCGTCCGGCGCATTGCGCTGCAAGGCGTCGCGCAACTGCTGTTCGGCCGCGCGCAGATCGCGCTCGGCGTCCGAGAGATCGCCGTTTTCGATCTGGAGGGCCATGCTCCAGAGGAAATCCGAAACGGCGATGAGGTCGGTATCGTTCTTCGCGTCTTGCAGCATGCGCGTCGCGACATCGAGACCGAGATAAACCGCCGTGCTGGTATCGAACGCCTCCGGCGCGACCATCAGGGCTTCGAGCGCATCCTCGACCCGCTCTCTATCATCGGGATAAAGAACGAGATTGCGCCTTTGCTCGGCGAGCGCATGCGCGAGGGGTTTCAGAAAACGTTTCTCCGGCAGAGTGATGTAAATCGGATCGCTCTTGCCGTCGTTGCCGCCTTCATCAGTCGCGGTCAGCGCCATCTTCACGCGCGCGCCGGCCCAGGGATTATCGGAAAGATCGGTCGTCATCTCCGTCTCGCCGAGCCTGCCCTGCCCTGGCGGTAGAGCCAGCGCCACGCGCGGCGGCGGAATGAGAGAGCGCAGATGGCCTTTGACGCCTTCGACGCTCGGGTCTGAGAAATCGGCAAAGGCGCTGATGACGCCGTAATCGTCGTCGATCTTATAGGACAACGTCAGGCTGCCGCGCAGATTGGGGCGCGGCACATCGGTCAATTCGATGCTTGGCGGATTGTCGGGGATGACCGAAAGATCGAAGCGCCCGAGCACTGCGCCCGCATGCTGGATCGTGAGCTGCGCATCACCGCGCAGAACGAGATGATGCTCATGCGGATCGGGCGGCGACGCGGGCTGGGCAGCCGCATTGTCTTTCTGCGATGGCTGTTTTGCTTTGGCTTCCGCGGCGACTTTCGCCGCGTCGTCAAGAGCGCCGGCCGTCTCAAGACTGACAATACCGCCGGAACTGCGGATCGTAATCGTCGAGCCGACCGGCACAGAAACTTTTTCAGCGTGATCCACGCTTTCGCCATTGCTCGCGAGCTTCAAGAGGATCGGCGCCTTGCCGGTATAGGCTGGCGGATCGATCCAGGCATCGACACGATAGCCGCTCTCTTGGCCGCCGGCGCCGCGCCAATCGAAGGCGCTGGCAACGCGCGCATATTTTTCAGGGCCGGCGATGAATGCGCTGGCGATCAGCGCCACAAGGACGCCGGCGCGCAGCGCGTAACGATCGAAATCGACCATGCGCGGCGACGGCAATCCGGCGCGCAGCTGTTCGACATTGCGCGCCATTCTTTGCAGATGGAGCCGCCACAGGGCCTGCGTCGCGGGATCGGTTCCCACATTGGCGAGCGCATCGTCGAGACTCGAAGCAGGCCGATGCGCGACGCCGGAGGAACGGTCGATCCGGCTCAAGGCATCTTGGCGTGACGGCCGCGCCAGGCCGGAAAACGGGTACAGTGACGCGCCGAAAGCCGCGGCGAAGATAAAGACGCCGATCATCCGCCACAAACCGCCGACTTCGAGCCACAGCCCGGCGAAGGAAACGGCGAGGAAAAGGCCGACGATCAGGAGCGGCGGAACGAGCGCCCGCCAGAGCTTCTCCCACAAAAGCGCGGCGCGCGCGAAAGCAACCAGCCGGTCAAGCCGCTCCGCCAGTCCGCGCTTCTGCCCGCTCTTCTTCAAATCGCTCAATCACATCTCCAGGCCCATGTCTTTGGGCCATCCGCCTGATCTTCCTTGACGGACAGAGCAACGCAATAGGTTCGCCTCGCCGTCTTACCTTTTGGGAAATCGCGGCGGCGAAAGCGGGCTCGTGCTACTCACCTAAAATAGGGCTTCCGCAGGGCTGCGCCAGCGTCGCTTAGCTATTCAGACCAACCAAGCCGGAATTTTGTCCAGTCCGATTAATTCGTCGTAACTTCCACGCGACCGGACGATCGAATAGGCGCTGCCTTTCACCAGGACCTCGGGAACGAGAAGGCGGGAATTATAGGTCCCGGCCTGGACCGCGCCATAAGCGCCGGCCGACATCACGGCGAGAAGATCGCCTTCCTTGGGCTCCGTTAGCGTGCGTGAGAGAGCGAGATAATCGCCCGTTTCACACACGGGGCCGACGACATCGGCGACGATCTTCGGCCTGCCCGGCGCCGGGACGGTGATCGGCAGAATCTCGTGATGGGCATCGTAAAGCGTCGGCCGGATAAGGTCGTTCATCCCGGCATCAACGATGACGAATGTCTTCGCCTCGCCTTGCTTCACATAGAGGACGCGCGTGACCAGAATGCCGGCGTTGCCGACGATCAGCCGGCCCGGCTCGAAGATGAGCTTGCAGCCGAGATTGCCCAAGCGGCGCTTCACGACTTCCGCATAGCGGGTCGGATGAAAGACGTCGGCGTCGTCGGCGTCCTGATAAGGAATCCCAAGTCCGCCGCCGAGATCGACATGCTCGATGCGATGCCCGTCGGCGCGCAGAGCCAGAACGAAATCGGCGACGACCGCGAACGCGTTGTCGAAAGGCTCAAGCGTCGTAATCTGCGAGCCGATGTGCATGTCGAGACCGGTGACCTCGAGGCCTGGCAGCGCGGCCGCCTCGCGATAAACCTCGCGTGCGACGGAAATCGGAATGCCGAATTTGTTTTCGGACTTGCCTGTCGCGATCTTGGCATGCGTCTTCGCATCGATGTCGGGATTGACGCGCAAGGCGATGCGGGCGGTCTTTCCGCGCGCCTGCGCTAAGACCGACAGCGCCTTTAGCTCCGGCTCGGATTCGACATTGAAGCAGAGAATGCCTTCGTCGAGCGCATAGGCCATCTCGGCTCTCGTCTTGCCGATGCCGGAGAATGTGATGCGATCAGCGGCGACGCCCGCGGCCCGCGCGCGGCGCAACTCGCCTTCGGAGACGACATCCATACCGGCGCCGAGACGCGCGAGCGTCATCAGAACGGCCTGATTGGAGTTCGCCTTCACCGCATAGCAGACGAGCGTCGGCAAGCCTTCGAACGCGCCTTTGAAGACGTCGTAATGACGCGTCAGCGTGGCGGTCGAATAACAATAGAACGGCGTTGTAACGGCAGCGGAGAGTTCGACGAGATCAACATCCTCGGCATGCATCACGCCATTTTTCAGGCTGAAATGGTGCATGGACCCATCAATGGAGCAGAGGATCGAGCGGGAAAGATCCCCAGACCGGCGACACAGGTGCTGGTTTCACCGGCTTTGCCTGAACCGCATTCGGGATTTCGGTTGTCGCGGCATCGGGCGAGGGCGGCGGCGGATTGGCTGTCTGCACAGCCGCCTGGTAATCGGACGGATTGACCCCTTGCGGTGGTCCGCTCAGCTGGCTGTCCGGCGCGCCGGCGGGCGGCGGTTCCAAAGGCCCGCGCCGGCCGCAGCCGGCCGCACCCAGGACGAGCAGCGCCAAAAACAGGGCTCCCGCGAGCTTATGAAAGGAGGGATGAATCACGAAAAAAGGCTCCGGACCGGCGCGTCTTATATAGACGAAGCGCCACGGTGGCGAAAGCGGCGTGCCAGCCCCAGGGCGAAAAGCCGGGGAGTGTGGCTTCGTGCCCTAGTCTCTGCCCAAAAGCGTCAGCCAGCGGCGCGCCTGGGCTTCGACATTCTCCGGCGCCGTGCCGCCATAGCTCGTCCGGCTTTTCACCGAATTTTCGACGCCGAGAACGGCAAAAACCTCTTGCCGGAGCCGCGGTTCGACCGCCTGCATCTCCTTGAGGCTCAAATCTTCGAGATTGACGCCCTTCGACGCGGCGAGCGCGACGAGGCGGCCCGTCAGATGATGCGCCTCGCGAAAGGGCATGTTGAGCGCGCGCACCAGCCAATCGGCAAGATCCGTCGCCGTCGTATAGCCGGCACCCGCCGCCGCCTTCATCCGCACTTGATCGGGCTCGAAATCCCGCACCATCCCGGTCATGGCGACAAGACAAAGGGCGAGATTTTCGAGCGCGTCGAACGTGCCTTCCTTGTCTTCCTGCATGTCCTTGGAATAGGCCAGCGGCAGACCCTTCATCACAATCAGGAGTGCCGCAAGCGCGCCGATGATGCGGCCGGATTTGCCGCGCACGAGTTCGGCAGCATCGGGGTTGCGCTTCTGCGGCATGATCGAAGAGCCGGTCGAAAACCGGTCGGAAAGACGCAGGAAACCGAATTGCGGCGTCGCCCAGATGACGATCTCTTCCGCGAAACGCGACAGATGCACCGCGCAGATCGAGGCGCAAGCGAGCGTTTCAAGAACGAAATCGCGATCCGAAACACTGTCGAGCGAATTGGCGGTCGGCCGCTCGAATCCGAGCGCTGTCGCCGTCGCCGCGCGATCGATTGGGAAAGATGTGCCTGCAAGCGCGCCGGCGCCGAGCGGACATTCGTTGAGCCGCGTCCGCGCATCCTTCAAGCGCGAGCGATCGCGCCCGAACATCTCGACATAGGCCAACAGATGATGTCCGAAGGTGACGGGCTGCGCCGGCTGCAGATGGGTGAAGCCCGGCATGACGGTCGCGGCATGAACCAGCGCCTTTTCGGCGAGCGCGATTTGCAGCGCCTCGATCTGCTTATCGAGCACATCGAGCGTGGCGCGGATATAGAGTTTGAAATCGAGCGCGACCTGATCGTTGCGCGAACGCGCCGTATGCAGCCGTCCCGCCGCGGGGCCGATCAGCTCGCCAAGCCGCGACTCGATATTCATGTGAATGTCTTCGAGGGCGCGGGAGAAAGTGAAATTGCCCTTCTCGATTTCGCCACGGATGTCGATTAACGCCTCGCTGATCGCCAAAGCGTCCGCTTCGGCGATGATTCCCGTCTTCGCCAACATGGCGACATGCGCGAGCGAGCCCGCTATATCGGAATCGGCGAGCTTGCGGTCGAAGTCGATCGAGGCGTTAATCTCCTCCATCACCTCGTCGGGACCGGTCTCGAAGCGGCCCCCCCACATTTTGTTACTCATCGTCTCAAGCTTTCGCGGTAACGCCGACCGATAGGACCAAGCTGGAATGGAAGAAAAGGAACACGCCAATCCGAGCGAAGCATCCGACTGGATGCCCTTCCCGGCGCCTCTGATTCCCGTTGTCTTGGTCGCCGGGGCGGTGGCGTTTCTATACGCTAGTGGGGCCATTCATCGCAATGAAGCTCAGGCCCCTCAGGCACAAACATGCACCGCCGCGCGCGATGTCGCCGCGCGTCTGAAGCCGTTGGTGCAAGGCGAAGTCGCCGCCTTAGCAATCGCCTCAGACCCGAAGCCGATGCCCGAACTCACCTTCTCCGGGCCTGACGGCAAGGAGGTCAAGCTTTCGGATTTCCACGGCCGCGACATTCTTCTCAATCTCTGGGCGACCTGGTGCATTCCCTGCCGAAAGGAAATGCCGGCGCTCGACCGGCTGCAAGGCGAACGCGGCGGACCGGACTTTCAGGTCGTCGCGGTCAATATCGACACGGCGAAACTCGACCGGCCGAGGGCTTTCTTGAATGAGATCGGCGTCAAGAATCTCACCTTCTATGCCGACAGCAAGGCCGATGTGTTCGAAACGCTGAAGCAGAACGGGAAAGTGCTGGGGCTGCCGACGAGCATTCTCGTCGGCAAGGATGGATGCGCGCTTGGCGTCATGGCCGGTCCCGCGCAATGGGACAGCAAGGACGCAATCGCGCTCATTAACGCCGCCAAAGGATAGCTTTGTCTTTCGATTAGGCGCGCTGCTGAATGGCCGAAACCATCCAACCTTGCGGGCCTGAGCCCGCGGCACGGACGAAGGTCCAGAGTTCGGTCACTTCTTCGGGCACTGTCGGATTGCCGGAGACGATCCGGCCCGAGGCGCGATCGACCATCGTGTCGATGAGCGAATAGAGCAAAGCGACGGTCGCATATTCGGCGCCGCCTTCGCGCCAGGCCTCAGCCAAATCGCCCTTGAGCAACTTTGTGCCGGAGATGCGATTGACGACGCCGCGGCGCTGATTGCCGGCAAGTTCCTCGCTGAAATAGCCGACCATTTCCGGCGTCGCGAGACTGCGCAGACGATTGAGATCCTCATCGCCGAATGCGGACTGCACATCACTGAGCCGGCGCTCGAAGGCCGTATAGTCTTCAGGCTCCAGAGTGAGCGGCGGGCCCGAGGCGAAGCCGCCATAGCTGCCGGGCTGCGGACCCGCGCCGACATTGGCCGAGCCAGAAGGACCGCCGGAATAGGCAGGCTGGTTGCCGCGGAAAAAATTCATGGCGAAGCGGATCAGGAGATAGATGAGGCCAAGCTGCAGCAGCAGGCCGAGGAACGACATGCCGCCGCCGAGGCCGCCGGAAAGTCCGTGCCCGAAGAGTAGGCCGAAGAGGCCGGCGCCGAGGAAACCGCCGAGAAGCCCACGGCCAAGCCCGCCGCTCAGAAAGCCCGGCCGATTGACGCCATAGCCATAGCCCTGCCCGTAATTGCCATAAGGCGTCGTCGAGCGCTGAATGGGCGCGGCGTTCCAAGGCGATGTCGAGGTGAGCGGCGGCGAACTGTAGGTGCGATAGCCGCGGCTGCCCATGGAGAAGCCGCCACCGGCACGGGCAAAAGCGTCGCCCGCCATGCCGAGGCTCAGCAATGCGGCAAAGGCCAAAATCAGCGTTTTCGAACGAAAGGACATGAGTTGATCCTGCATAACCGGGCACGCGCCCGACGGGCTTCATATGGGAAGGGCCAGGGCGATCCGCCAAGAGGGGCTACTTTAGTTTCCGGCGTGGCAACCGGGCGCCGAACCGACTAAAACTGCTCCATGATTCACAAACATCCCTTCTTCGGCCACGGCCCGATCGGCTATGCGCGGCGCGGCTATCACCACGGACGGCTAAAAGATGCGCTGATCGAGGCGGCCCGGGCTCTTATCGCCGAGCATGGCGCGTCCGGTTTTACGCTCGCCGAAGCGGCCAAGCGGGTTGGCGTCACGGGAGCCGCGCCTTATCGGCATTTCGCCGATCGCAATGAACTCATCGGCGAACTTGCGCGGCGTGGTTTTGAGCTTTTTGGCGAGAGCCTTGCCGGCGCCTGGGACGAGGGAAAGCCCGACGCGCGCATTGCCTTGAAGCGCATGGGCCGCGCCTATCTCGCCTTTGCCCGGGCGGAGCCCGGCCTTTATTCGGCGATGTTCAACGAAGTGAAAAATCTGCCGGCACCCGTACACGCGGTCGCGGGCAAAGCCTTCGATGGCCTGGGCCGCGCGGCAGCCGCCGTCCTCGGCGGCGCCAATGTCACCTCCGCCGATGTGCGCCATTTGGCGTTCGAGATCTGGGCGCTCGCGCATGGCACGGCGATGCTCGCCGTCGCGGGTCATCTCGATTCGGCGCGGGGCGATGATCCTTTTTTGATCTTGGATCAAGGCGCCGAAGCGCTGATCGAGACTGCCCTGAAACGCGCGCGGGCGTGAGTTCGCCAGCCGCCTTGCCCTACCCTCGACAAAATCGCGATGTTAATGTAAAATTCTTTTACATTGCGGTCGCCAAAGGCCGCACTGGAGGATGAAAATGAGCGTCTATTCAGATTCTTACAGGCAGAACGGCGGCCCCAATGGCGCGCCCGGCTGCTGCGTCGGTTGGAAGCCAATCGAGATCGTCGCGATGGTTCTCGGCTTTGTCGTCTTCTGGCCGATCGGATTGGCGATCCTTTTTGCCAAG